>CACBUI010000001.1 GCA_902542505.1 uncultured Alphaproteobacteria bacterium
GGAATATTAAATTGTTTCTCGGACAATTAGATATCAATTGCAAAGGTTCTTTGGAAATATTCTTTATATATATCTATTTCACTTTCGTCACATTTATTCAAAAAAGTAAACTTCAAAGAGTTTTTAATATCTTTAATAATTTTATAATTTTCTGCCCACATTATTACAGTTCTAGGGCTCATGATAATAGATATATCTTTCTGTTCAAAACCTTTTCTTGTTAAATTTGCCATTTGAACCATAGAAGCTATTATTTTCTTCTCTTCATTGTTTGCAGAAACTTTTTTTGAAATAATTTCTATTTCTTTATCCTCATCAAGGTAGTTTAATTTTGCAACTATATTCCATCTATCCATTTGACCTTGATTGATCTGATTTGTTCCATGATAAATCCCAGAGGTATCCCCAAGACCTACTGTGTTAGCAGTAGCAAATAGCCTAAAATAAGGATGAGGTGATAGAACTTTACTTTGGTCAAGAAGAGTTAACTTTCCCTCAGCTTCAAGTATTCTTTGAATAACAAACATTACATCTGGTCGACCTGCATCGTATTCGTCAAAAACTAAAGAAACGTTATTTTGAAACGCCCAAGGAAGGATACCTTCCTGAAATTCTGTTACTTGTTTATTATCTTTTAAAACTATTGCATCTTTTCCAATAAGATCGATTCTCGATACATGACTATCTAAGTTAACTCTTATGCAAGGCCAGTTTAATCTTGCACAAACTTGTTCAATATGAGAGGACTTTCCAGTTCCATGTAAACCTTGTAAGAAAACTCGTTTATTGAATTTTAGACCAAGCAAAATAGCAATCGTTGTACTTTCATCAAATACGTAGTTTGTATCTAATTTAGGGCAATATTCACTAGCTTCATTAAATTTTGGAACTTTTATGTCTGTTTGAATGCCAAAGACTTCTTTGGATGATACATCAGAAATTTGTAAATTATCCTTTTTTTTAAGAGCCTCGATTTTATTCATTTTTTGTATCTTTCAATTAAGTAGTTATATGCTTCTACTATTTCTCTAAATTTATCAATAACTTTTTTACTATCACCCTTTACATCTGGATGATGCTCTTTGACTAGTTCTTTATAGCTTTTCTTTATCAATTTTAAGTCTGTATTTATATCTAATTTTAAAATACTGAGGGATTTTAACAATTTATTTGATTGAGGCTGAAATCCAGCAGGGTTATCAAATGTGCCCATATCCTCACCATTGATCGTAAAATTATAAAACTTTTTCCCCGATCCAAAAGAGCTTGTGGGTCTTCTCCAGATGGTGTCAAAACGAATGTCATTTTCAATTTCATTTGCATCCATTTTCTTATGGTAATTCCACTTTTTATTAAACTCTTTAATATGTTCAATACAAAACCACTGATAATTACCTAAATTATCATAGTCTAAAGGTGCTTTATAAACACCTTCCTCTGTACAATTTGGATGATTGCATAAATTTTCTATTTTATTTTTTTTATTCATTTAAGATTTAATTATGAATTTAAATAATATTAAAATCCTTTTACAAGATATTAATGAATTTGAAATTTTAAAAATTATTGATAATAGTGAAAAACATAAGCGACATGCTGGTGTTGAAAATACGTATGCCATTTTAACTCATGTTGAAATCAGAATATTGAATAAAAATAATCTGAAGAAAATAGATATTCATAGAACTATACATGAAAAATTAGAACCGGTTTTTAAATCTGGCCTACACTCTCTAGAAATAAAAATATCAAATAGATAACTTAACCTTATTAATTTTATTAATTGATCTAGAGATAATTTGCAATTTCACATCCTCAATAAAGAAAACCTTTCCAACTTTAGGAATTTCTTTTGCTAAATCATGAATTAAGCCTGATAATGTTACAAACTGATCAGGTAAGTTAATATCTAGGCTTCTATTAATTTCTCTTACACTAGCATTTCCATTAAATAAATAATTATTAGAGTCAATTTTCTCTAGATATGTTTCGTCAGTGTCAGTTTCATCAAAAATTTCACCAATTATTTCTTCAATAATATCCTCTAATGTAATTAAGCCTTGTATTTCTCCATATTCATCTACTATTAAAGCCATATGCTCTCTAGAAGATTTAAAATCAATAAGTTGTTTCATCGCAAGTTTGTTTTGGGGGATAAAAACAGGCTGAAAAGTATTTCTTTCAATACTTTCATTTGACTCCTCTAAAGAGGAGTCTTTTAAAAAATCTCTGATATCTATAATACCAACCAGATTATTAAAATTTCCATTAATAACAGGTATTCTTGTGAATGTTGATGAACTTATTGCTTTAAAATTTTGTTTATAGGGATCATCCAGGTTAATGAATAGAATTTCATTTCTGTGAGTCATTAGCTCATCAACTTTTAATTTTTTTAACTCAAGAATATTACTCATATAATCAGCCTCATACTCACCATCTTTTGAGTATTGTTTTTGTAGTTGAACAGCTCCTTCAAACTCCTCTTCTATAATTTTTGATTGGTCTGCATTTAAATTTAATCCAATCAATTTAATAATTTTGTTAGAAACTTTGTTAATAAGATTTACAATTGGTTTAATTAATTTTGTGTAAAAGTAAAAAAACTTAGAAACTTTTAGTGCAAAAGTCATCGGTTTGTTAATTGCAAAAATTTTGGGAGTAACTTCAGAAAATATAACAATCATTAATGTCATAAAAATTGTAGCAACGGAAACTCCTAAACCGCCAAATTCTGAAACAAGTAATTCTGTCATTAAAGCTGTAGCTAAAATATTAAATAGGTTATTAGCAAGTAAGATTCCCGTAATAAATTCATCTTTGAATTCTTTAATTTTTAAAATGAAATTCGCATTTTTAGCTCCTTTCTCATTTTGTCTATGAGCTCGCTGTTTCGATACTGCAGTTAAAGCAGTTTCCGAACCAGAGGAAAGTGCTGATAATAAGAGTAATAAAATTATCGCTAAAATTTTTATAATAACAATTAAAGTCATTATTTTATTTGATTAAGAATAGATTTAAGATCTCTAATTGAAATCTTTTTAATAAAACCTCCATTTTTTCCAATGAGAACAATATTAACATCTTCGTTTATAACTTTTTTATCAAATGTAATTTTTTTTATTAAAGATGGAATAGTATTTTTATTTACATATTTGCCGTAGTTAATAGGTAAATTGTATTTTTTTAAAATTTCAATTAAACTATCAACTTTTTTAGGATAGTAATTTAATAAACTAGAAATTTTTAATTCTAAAATCATTCCTAAAGATATCGCCTCTCCATGTTTTAGATTGCCTTTATAAAAATTTGAATTTTCAATAGCATGACCAATAGTGTGTCCAAAATTTAGAATTGCTCTAGAGTTTTTAGTTTTTAATTTTTCTCTAAAATCACTGATATATTTTAATTTTGAGATAATTGAGAGTTTAATAATTTTATTCATGTCATCCTTGGATCTCTTAACAAGAAGCTTATGAAGTTGTTTTGAATGAATAAGGCTATATTTTATTATTTCTGCATATCCACATGCAATTTCCCTTTTTGGTAAACTTTTTAGAAAATCTGAACATATAAATACTTTTTTTGGTAGATAAAAGGTTCCAATTAAATTTTTACCAAATTTGCTATTAATCCCTGTCTTACCACCAATTGAACTATCTACCATTGCTAAAAGAGAGGTAGGTATCATTACGTGCTCAACACCTCTTAATATAGTGGATGCTAAAAAGCCAGAAAGGTCTCCTAGTGTTCCACCACCAAAAGAGTAAATTATAGTTTTACGTTGAACTCCTGATTTAATTATTTTCTCAATTAAAGACGAATAGTTCTGAATATTTTTAATTTTCTCATGGCCCTTAATAGCAAAACATCTTTTAGGAAATTTTTTTAAAAGTTTTTTAATTAACGTATTTTTTACAATATTACTATCAAATATTAAAATATCAAGATTTGAAATATTATTAATTATTTTTTTTTCTAATTGAGATATTTTTAAAAATTCAATTTCATGTATGCGTTTATCAATTATCTTTCTTATCTTCATTAGTTTAAATGTTCTAATATAGTCTTAATAGTTTTTTGAGTATTACTGGTTGCATTAATTGTAAAATCAGAAGTTTCATTGTAAATTTCTTTTCTATCATTGAAAAGTATTTTTATATTTTTCTCAACATTATTTTTTAATAGGGGCCTATTTTTATTTCTAGAAGTTCTTTTAATTAAAGTTTCTAAATCACATTTCAAATATATATTGAATGTTTGCTTTAAAAGGTCTTTATTTTTTAAAATTATCCCTCCACCAGTAGAAACAACAATTTTTTTCTTCAAAATCAATTTTTTGAATATCGATCTCTCTAATTTTCTAAAATGCTCTTCACCCTCTTTGTCAAATATGTCCTTTATTTTCGATTGACTTTCTATTTCAATTTGTTCGTCAGTATCATAAAAATCAAATTTTAAGTTATCAGATAATGCCCGACCAATTGTAGATTTTCCTGAGCCTGGCATACCAATCACACATATTTTTTCAAATTTTTTTTTCACCATTGTTATTTGATATGTTTTAAATATATAATATGAAAAACCAATAAATTAATAATTATGAGAAAAATAGCAATACTATCAGTGATTATTGTACTAATTTTATTAGGTTTTGTTTTAATTAACTCCATAAAAATACCTGCACCAACAAAAGAAAAGGTATATGACATTCCAATAGATCAGTTCACATGAAATATCTCATTTTTTTTTTGTTAATAACAGTTCTTCCATTAAAGGCAGATGAAGTTAATGAGGAAATAATATTTCAAGAAAAATCATTTTCACAAAATAATATCATTTCGTCAATTAAATCAGAAGAAACTCTTCTAAAACTTATAAACTCCACAGAAGACAATAATAATTTTTTTTAC
This sequence comes from uncultured Alphaproteobacteria bacterium, assembly GCA_902542505.1. Classification (GTDB taxonomy): domain Bacteria; phylum Pseudomonadota; class Alphaproteobacteria; order HIMB59; family HIMB59; genus HIMB59. Next base: position 4,914 of record CACBUI010000001.1, read on the forward strand.
TCATTATTTGATCCCCTAACAAACAATATTATTTATCCTGAATATTCAAATGAAAATGATTTTTTTTTCGAAAAAATAAATCTATTCAATAAAAAAAACTACAGATACCAAATCAATTCAAATTTGTTTGAAAAAGTTATTTTTGAAGAATTCCAAAACCCAAATAATAATGAAACATATTTAGCTTACTTATACGACTCAAATCAAATAGATGAATTGTGTCGATATTTATTTGAATTGGATAACAATCAAAAAAAATTTGATGATATTTTGGTCTATAATATCTTATGTTTAATCAAAGATAATCAATTTGAACAAATTGATTTTATAATTGAAATTTATGATCAAAAAGAGTTTGATAAATTAAACACGAAATTTTTGTTAGACTTTCTCAAAAATAATATAATTGAAATCAATTACAACTTAAGTGAATTAGGTTTAATTGATAAATATGTCGCTTTGATTTCCGATAATATAAATGTCAACGTAGATGAAATTAATAATGCTCTTGAATTAGAAATATATCTTAAATCAAATACAATAGATCTTTATCAAATAAATTACCTTTTTAAAAATAGAGTCATAAACAAATCACAATATTTGTCTATGTTGGAAATGCTAGATGTTAAACCTAAAGAATTATCTATGTATGAAGAAATGCAAAAAAATATTAACTATAATAAAAAACTTGAAATTTTAGAGAGCTATATTTCTTTATTACAATTAGATTTATATGATGTATCCAGATTAGTTAATGACCAATTCAGTGAAATGAGAATTACCTCAAGAAACTTGAATTACATTAATGGTTTAATGCTTTTATCACTTTATGAAAATTCAAGTTTTTTAGAAAATTTATTAATTTTATTGAAAGATGTCCCCTACGGTGTAATTGAAAACAATGATATAGCAACAGCTTTAAAGAACTATTTAATTAAAAACTTCGACAATAAATACTATGCAGATAACAATCAGAATATAGATAGTCCTTTGATGAAATTTTTATTTTTGAATAGAAATATTAATTTTATAGAGAGTGAAAATCTAAAAATAACAGAGACAGATACAATTTCAGTTAATCCTGTGTATTTGGCAAGTTTAGCTGAAAATTTAAATCTGATTGACTCATATATATACTATGTCAATTTAAGTGAAAAATTTTATTCGATAAATGAATTTGATATATACTTCTTAAATAATTATATCATAGACAATGAATATTTAAAAAATGAATTGATAAAATTAGCTTTTAGAGCACATTTGATTAATTTATGAAATATGAAAAATATATAGATTTATATACACAATTTTTAATTTCTGAAAAAAATCTATCAAGAATCTCTGTAAATAATTATTTAGTTGATCTAGAACAATTTTTTTTTACTGAAGATACAAAAGTTAGCGATCTTAATGTTAAGATTAAATCTTATATTGTTAATTTAAGAAAAAAAAATTTGAAAACATCTAGTATTAATAGAAAAATTTCAGCTTTAAAAAATTTTTTGAAATTTCTACATTCTGAAAAAATTATTGAAAAAATTGACTTTCAAGAATTCGAAAGCCTATCAAATTTAAAAAAAATTCCTAAGGCCATATCAAAGGTACAAATGGAGCAAATATTCACGAATTTGTATAATTCAAAACAGACAAATAAAGAGCTTTATATTTTAGTACTAAAATTAATTTATTTATCAGGTTTAAGAATATCAGAAGCACTGAATTTAAAATGGTCTGATATTAACTATCAAGATAATTCTATTTATGTTTATGGAAAAGGCTCTAAAGAGAGAAAAGTCTATATTATAAAAGATTTTTTAGGCTATTTGATAAATCTAGATAAAAAAAATCAATTTGTTTTTACTCTAAATAGTAAAAAGATTTCTGCTAGATCAGTTAATAAATTCCTTGAAAATTGTTATAACGACTCAATAATAAAAGATAAATTGTCTTCTCATGTTTTTAGACACTCATTTGCTACTACAATGTTAGAAAATAACGCTGATATTAGGCACATACAAAAACTATTAGGTCACTCAAGTATTTCAACCACAGAAATTTATACTAAAGTCGCAAAGTCAATGAAAAAGAGAGTTTTAGACTCTTATCATCCACTCAAAAATAAATTATAGTCCTAAAAATGTTTTACTTAGATTTTGAAGAAAAATTGGAAAAATTTGATATGGAAATACAATCTTTAATCAAGCTTTCAAAAGAAAAAGATATAGATGTAGATGGTAAAATTAGAGATATTGAGAAAAAAAAACAAACAGAGTTGAACAGAATTTACTCTAATTTATCTCCATGGCAAATTGTGAAACTTGCAAGACATCCAAACAGGCCTAAAACAAAAAGTTTTATAAATAGTATTTTTACACACTTTACACCTCTTTATGGCGATAGACTTTATTCCGAAGATAATGCCATTATATCAGGTTTTGCATTTTTAGATAACTTACCTGTCATCATACTCGGTACTGAAAAGGGTAATGATATGAATACTAGATTAAAGCATAATTTTGGTATGGCAAAACCTGAAGGTTATAGAAAATCTCAAAGAATTATGAAATTAGCCTCAAAATTAAATTTACCTTTAATTTGTTTTGTAGATACATCTGGAGCTTACCCTGGCAAGGACGCCGAGGAAAGAGGTCAAGCTGAGGCAATAGCTCAATCAATGAAAGTATCTCTAAATTGTGAAACACCATGTATTTCAATAGTCATAGGTGAGGGAGGGTCAGGTGGAGCAATTGCTCTAGCTACGAGCGATATTGTCATAATGTTAAGTAATTCCATTTACTCTGTTATTTCTCCTGAAGGTTGCTCCTCAATACTATGGAAATCCTCTGATTTTGCTGAGGCAGCATCAAATTCTCTTAAAATGACAGCAAAAGATTGCCTAGAATTAAAAATTATTGACCGAATTATCGAAGAGCCAGTTGGAGGAGCCCATAGGCATTTCGAAAAGGTTTCAAATGAACTTAAAGTTACTTTGATAAAAAGTATAGAGGATCTTAAATTATTATCAAAAGATGAATTGATAAAGAAAAGAAATAATCGATATTTAAATTATATTGTTTGATTAATTACTTCCATGACATTGTTTGTATTTTTTTCCTGATCCACAAGGACAAGGATCATTCCTTCCAATTTTTTTAGCAATGGGTTCAATATTTTTTTCCTCTTGATTTTCACTCTTTTTTTCAACCCTAATATTGTTTAAGACTAAAACCATTTGCTTTTGTATTTCATATATTAGTTGATTGAATGCACTCAAAGAAGCTTTACGAAATTCATTAACTGGATCTTTCCCTCCATATCCGCTGAGACTAACAGACATGCGTATATTTGTAAGCTCTTGAATATGGTTATGCCAATTTTTATCTAAAATAGAAAGGCTTACTTGTCTTAGTATAAAAATATAAGCATTTGTATGTTTTGCATAATTTTCATCTTTAATTTTTTTAAATGAAGACAGATAATGGTCTTTATTACCATTTTCTTCTGGTTTAATGAAAGACAACAAGTCCGAGAAATTCTTAATTTCTTCTTTTTCACTTTCTAACAAATTAGATATAAACTCATCCTCAGTTTCTTGAATAAAATTTATTATATCTTCATTAATAATAGTTTCTCTTTTGGAGTAAATTATATTTCTTTGTTTATCAATAATATTATCAAACTCTAATAATTGTTTCCTAATGTCAAAATTATGACCCTCAACTCTTTTTTGTGCTCTTTCTATTGATGAAGTTAACCATTTATGTTCAATAACTTCTCCTTTTTTAAGACCCAATGTTGAAAGCATAGATTGAAGTTTTTCTGATCCAAAAATTCTCATCAGGTCATCTTCTAAAGAGACAAAAAATATACTTTGTCCAGGATCTCCCTGTCTTCCAGACCTTCCTCTTAATTGGTTATCTATTCTTCTACTTTCGTGCCTTTCAGTGCCTAAAATACATAACCCACCCAAATCAATTACTTTTTTGTAATCATTCTCATTAAAATTTTTATCTATTTCTGGATTACCACCTAATCTAATATCGGTACCTCTACCTGCCATATTAGTAGCAACCGTTACTTGTGACGGTTTGCCTGCTAAAGCAATAATTTCAGCCTCATTCTCATGATTTTTTGCATTTAAAACATTGTGAGGAATATTGTTAGTTTTTAATATATCTGAAATAAAATTTGATTTTTCAATTGAAGTTGTACCAACTAATATTGGTTGACCTTTTTCATATTTTTCTTTCACTAAGTCTAAAACAGCTTTGTATTTTTCGTCCGGAGTTTTATAAATTTGATCATTTTGATCAATTCTGACCATAGGTTTATGAGTAGGTATTTCTATTACACTCAAGCCATATATTTCCAAAAACTCTTCTGACTCAGTAAGAGCAGTACCTGTCATTCCAGATAACTTTTGATATTTTTTAAAATAATTTTGAAAAGTTATACTTGCTAAAGTAATACTCTCTTCTTGTATTTTAAGATTCTCTTTGGCTTCCAAAGATTGATGAAGACCCTCACCGAACCTTCTTCCTTCTGATAATCTACCTGAAAACTCATCTATGACAATAATTTGACCATCTTTTACAACATAATCTTTGTCTCTTTCATATAAAAAACGTGCTTTAAGTGATTGATTTATGATTTGATAAGCCTCTAAATTTTCATTATCAAACAAACTATTTCCTTTTAAAAAATTAATTTTTTTTAGGTTGAATTCTATTTTCTTAATACCGCTGTCTATAAGCAAAACATTTTTTCTTTCTTCATTTATCTCAACATCGCTTTTTAGTAGGTCTTGAGTAATTTCATAGCATAATTTAAAAAGTTTAATGGGAGTCTTCACAGGTCCTGAAATACCTAAAGGTGACCTTGACTCATCAATTAGTACAGAGTCAGCCTCATCAATTAAAGCTATATGATGCTCATTTTGCATTTTTGGTTGATTGATACCTCTTAAATTATCTCTCAGATAATCAAAGCAAAATTCATTATTATTTCCATATACGACATGAGATTTATAGCTACTTACTTTTTCTTCAACAGTTTGGCTGTTTTGAATATATGAACAGCTTATGTTTAAGTATTCAAAAATTGGTCCCATCCAAAGAGAGTCTCTTTTCGCTAAATAATCATTAACAGTAATTAAATGAACTTTTTTTATTTAAGACATAATTTAATATGATTGGAATTGTTGCGGCAAGTGTTTTGCCTTCTCCAGTTTTCATTTCAGCAACAAATCCATGATAAAGAGCAATACCTCCAATTATTTGAGAGTCATAATGTCTGAGTTCAATAGTTCTTTTTGATACTTCTCTCAATAGAGCACATACGAAACTTATATCCTCATCTGATAACTCGTCTTTTTGATTAGAAATATAATTTTGTTTTAAGTTTTCAATTTTATGAGTCATTTCTTCTTTTGGTAAATTTGAAATATCCGCTTCTAATTGATTTATATTATTTAAATATTTATCTGAAATTTCTTTAATTAAATTTGAATTTTTTTTTGAGGAAAAAAAATTATTTATTTTTTCGAACATTTAATTACAAATATACTAAATTTATATTATTTCCATGATGTAAATGTAGCAATCTCTATTTCTAATGGAATATATTTATGATTATCAATTAATTTTGAAAATAAATTATTTGTTAATTTTAAAAAATCTTTTTTAAATCTATGTTTCTCATTAAAAAAATTTGAAATCCCAAACTTTCTAAAATCACTTCTAATTTTGTTCAAAGAACTATAGTTTATCTCTAGGTTATCTATACCTACTACAACATCTTTATATTTACTTTTATTCAAATCCTCTATCAATTTTGTAGTTTCTAAAAATGGCCCAAATCTCCTATAAACTCCACCAAAAATCTTTTCATCAATTTCTAAAAAAATATTTTGAAGTGTTCTCATTGAATTTGATGTTATGGTATTGAAGCAAAATAAACTGTTTTCGTTTAATTTAGATAAAATTTTATTAAAAATATCATTGCTATTCAAAAACAATGGTATTTGTAGAGAAAAATTTGATATAGCTGCATCAAACTTACCTTCAACTACGCTAATATCATTGATATTTATAATTTTTGTATTAGTAAAATTGGACTCCTCTATGCAAAGATCTTCATCTAGAATTAGACAGTTTTCTATTTTTTTTGACATGAACTTTAATTTATCATTAATTAAACTTGATCCATTTTTTGCAATTAAATTATCTTTATCAAAATATGCCTTTCTTCTAATATTCCTCTTTTTTAAATTAAATTCATTCATAATGTGCTAAAGTAACTTACCATGATATCGAGATTTAATTTAGACCAAAAAAGGCTTACATTTTATGAAAATCCCGAATTATTTCATAAAGAATTTACTGAATTTATTTCATCAAATAATGATAATGAATTTTTGTATTCTACTGAAGAACCAATTGTAATTCTAAATAAAGATAAGACTTTAAAATTAACCCTAGTAAAAGATAAGAAGGAATTAGAGTATATATTATTTTCAAACCATAGTATTTCTATTTTACCTCAAGAAAAAATAAAAATTCATAAAGCTATTAAAGACGTATCAAATTACATTATTTATAAATTAAATAATTAAATGAAGGTTGCACTGATTCAAATTACAGTCGGTTCAAACTTTGATGAAAATTTTGAAAAATCAAAAAAATTTTTACAAGATAGTTTAAACTCAAGCCCAGATTTCATTTTACTACCTGAGTGCTTTCTCTTTTTATCAAGTAAATCAAAAATTTTAATTGAAATGAATCATGACTCTGTAAAATATTTTAAAAATTTTTCAAAGATAAATAATGTATATTTACTATTGGGATCAATTCCCATAACCGAAAATGATAAATTATTTAATCGATCAATTTTAATTAATCCTGATGGAGATATAATTTCAATTTATGACAAAATTCATATGTTTGACATTACTTTAAAAAATGGTGAGTCATACAAAGAAAGTGATTTTTACTCACCTGGAAGTGATTTAAAAATCACTAATGTATTGGGTCACTCAGTTGGTCATACTATTTGTTATGATTTGAGGTACCCTAAATTGTACAGAGCTTTGGCAAAAAAAGGTTCACAAATTATTGTTGTCCCTTCAGCATTTACGCACACAACAGGCAAGGCTCATTGGCATTCTCTTATTAAAGCAAGGGCTATTGAGAATGGAGTTTTTATATTGGCACCTAATCAATGGGGAGTAAATAATGAAAAAAGAGTAACTTATGGGCATACTTTAATAGTAGACCCTTGGGGAGAGACATTAGCTGAAGCTGAAGATAGTGAAATGATCATTGCTGCTGAACTTGATTTAAATAGAGTTAGAGAGTGTCAAAACGCAATACCTGTATTAGATAATGATAGAAATTTTGATTAATATTATTGAAAATTATCATTGAATGACCAAATATAAAGAATGATAAAATTTGATTTAATTTGTGAAAATCAACACATATTTGAAGCTAGTTTTGATGACTCAAACTCTTTTGAAAAACAAAAAAGAAAAAAACAAATTGAATGCCCTTTCTGTAATTCATCAACAATATCAAAATCAGTTATGGCACCAAACATTTCTGGTAAATCAACAAGTTCAGCTAAAATAAATCGTGAAAAAAAGAAATTATTTTCAAATTATAATAAACAATTAAATAAAATTAAATCTGAAATAGAAAAAAATTTTACATATGTTGGAAAAAAATTTCCAGAAGAGGCTAGAAAAATTCATTATGGTGAATCTAAAGATAAACCTATTTATGGAGAGGCAACTGAAAAAGAAAGTCAAGAATTGGTCGATGAGGGTATAGGTTTAGTAAGACTCCCTTTTAGTAAAAAAGAAAAAAATAAAAATTAGTATTTCAAAGTACCAAAGTAATTTACTAAATCAAATTTACTTAGTTTGAAAGATTTAAAAATTGGATTGTATTGCATGCCCTCTATATCCATTAAACTTAAATTATATTTTTGACTAATTGATTGTAATTTAGAGGGAGATAAAAAAAGATTAAAATCGTGGGTTTTTTTAGGAAGTAGCTTTAAGAGATTCTCAGCAATATCAATTGCTAAATATTTTGATAATAAATTCTTATTAAGTGTAGATATAAATATATATGCATTTTTATTGAGATTTTTAGTTAAGTTTTCAAAAAGTTGATACTTATCTTGTTCTTCTAAATGTTCTAAGAATTCAAACAAAAAAATAACATCAAATTTTTTTTTACAATTTTTTAAAAATTTATTAGCTTCTATATTAATGAGTTTAAAATTTATTTTGTTCTTTATTTTAAAATTATTCTCGATATCAATACCTGAACACACTGCGCCCATACTATAATAATTATTAAGGAATTCGCCAGTTCCACATCCAAGATCTAAAATTTTTTTATTCTTAAAGAATTCATAAATATCTTGACCACTATGATCTCTTAATATTTTTGACATATACTGATGTCTTATAGCCATCATTTGCTCTAATGGTTCGTAATACTTGCTATTATAAGTGTCCATGTTCTTTACATCATAAATGTTAAGAGTATATTACCGTAATTCATGAAAATTAAAGTTTTAAAATTTGGTGGTACATCCGTTGGGAGTATTGAAGCTATAAAAAGATCAGCAGATATTATTCATGATTGGTCAAAAAAATCAAAAGTTATAGCTGTGCTATCTGCTATGTCAGGTGAAACTGATCGTTTAATAAATTTAACAAAATCTTTTTCAAAAAATCCAAATCCAATTGATTTTGATAACGCCATTTCATCAGGTGAAAATGTATCTTGCGCGTTAATGTCTATATGTCTCAATAATCAAAAGATTAAAGCTAAATCAATACTTAGTTGGCAAATTCCGATTATAACATCATCAGAGCATATGAAGTCTAGAATTTTATCCATTAATAAAAAATTTTTATATGATGAATTAAAAAATTTTGAAGTTCTATTAATTCCTGGTTTCCAAGGTATTAACAACAAGGGAGAATTAACCACCTTAGGTAGGGGTGGTTCTGATACTAGTGCTGTTGCTGTTGCGGCAGCGATGGAAACAGAATGTATAATTTATACTGATGTTGAGGGTGTATTTACCACTGATCCAAACATAGTGCCTAAAGCAAAAAAAATTAATAAAATTTCATATGAAGAAATGCTTGAATTAGCCTCACAAGGAGCTAAGGTTCTTCAAACTCGTTCTGTTGAGTTAGCTATGAGAAAAAATACTAAATTAAGTGTAAGATCTTCTTTCATACCCAAAAAAATTGGTACCATGATTACTGACGAAAAAAGTGTTTTAGAAAATAATACTGTGAGTGGAATAACTTACTCCAAAGATGAAGCAAAAATTACACTTTCAAGAGTACAAGATAAACCTGGAGTCTCTTCAAAAATCTTTGGCCCATTAGCTAAAGGCAATATAAATGTTGATATGATACTCCAAAATATTTCACAAGATGGAAAGTTTGCAAATTTATCTTTTACTTTGCCAAGACTAGACTTAGAAAAAGCATTAAAAATACTAAAAAAAGAGAAATCTATAATTGGATATAAAAAAATTATTTCATCTAATAATATTTCAAAAATTTCAGTGGTTGGAGTAGGGATGAGATCTCATGCTGGAGTTGCCCAAACATTATTTGATACTCTTGGAAAAAATAAAATAAATATTCAAGTTATTACCACTTCAGAAATAAAAATAAGTATATTAATTCATGAAGATCAAACTGATTTAGCTGTACAAAAATTACATCAAGCCTTCAAACTACATAAATAATTTTTTGGATAAGTTAATTTCAATCAAAGAGGCAAGAATTAAGAAAGGATTATCAATCAATGATTTATCCAAAGCTCTTAAATTAGATTTAGAAATAATACGACTTTTAGATGATAATTTAAAACTCCCTAAAAAATATCGTGCTTATCAATCAACTTATAAAAAATCTATATATAGATATTTGGGTTACGAAATTAAATATAAAAATTCAATTAGTGATATCCCAATCGATTACACTAAACTTTCAATAGTCTATTTCTTATTGTTACTTGTTTTTGTAATTTTAATTTTATTATCATTTAATATATATAATAAATTTAACAATCAAATTTCATTTAAAGAGGTTGAAAAAGATCAAGTTTATAATGATGTTTATAAGATCTCTAATCAATATGATTTGTATGAATTAAATCATAATGATTTTATAAATAATCTTATCCCGTTAAACAGAGCTAACTATTCGCAAAAATTATCAATTTTTGCAAAACCTAATAAGACTATTTTTTACAAAATTCAAAACAACATTAAAAATACTTTACAATTTGGTGAAATTACCAAATCTAATGAACTTATTCTCGATTTAGACAATGATTTTTTTATCGATTTATCTAATATAAATAATATTGATAAGATAATTTACAGAGGTGTAGAAATTAGATTAAATAAGGAATTAAACTCTTATTTATTTAATTTTCACATTAAAGATTTAGAGACTTTATTATGAAATATTCTCATTCAATAAAGAGAAAAAAAACAAAAAAAATTCAAATTGGAAATATTTTTGTCGGTGGAGACTCTCCAATTACGGTTCAGACAATGACAAATACCCTTACACATGACATTGATGCAACACTTGAGCAGATATCTCTCATTGAACAAGAGGGATGCGATATAGTCAGAGTTTCAGTTCCTGATGAAAAATCATCAAAAGCATTAAAAAAAATAATTCCTGAAATTAAGATCCCCTTAGTCGCTGATATTCACTTTCATTATAAAAGAGCACTTGAGGCTGCAGAAAATGGAGCACATTGTCTTCGAATAAATCCAGGCAATATCGGCTCTAGGGAAAAAGTAAAAGAGGTTGTTGAAGCTGCCAAGCAGAACAAAATACCTATAAGAATAGGTGTTAATGCTGGAAGTTTAGAAAAATCAATATTAGAAAAATATAAAAGCCCAACCTCTGAGGCATTATTTGAAAGTGCTAAGCTAAATATAAAACTTTTAGAGGATCTAAATTTTGATAATTTTAAAATTAGTGTTAAAGCTTCTAATGTTTTTACAGCAGTAGAGTCATATAGAAAGTTATCTAATTTTTGTGACTATCCTCTTCATTTAGGTATTACTGAAGCAGGAAGTTATTTTAGTGGATCAATAAAATCTTCTATAGGTCTTGGATTGCTTCTTTATGATGGTATTGGCGATACAGTGAGAATTTCACTTTCAGATCATCCAACTCAAGAGGTCAAAGTAGGGTTTGAAATGTTAAAATCACTAAATTTAAGAGATTATGGTGTAACAATAATATCTTGCCCATCTTGCGCAAGACAGCAATTTGATGTTATTGAGACAGTTAAAAATGTTGAGAAAAAACTCTCTCACATTAAAAAACCTATAACAGTTTCAATTATTGGATGTGTTGTTAATGGACCAGGTGAAGCTACAATGACTAACATAGGCATAACAGGTGGTGGAAATAACACACATATGGTATACGTCGATGGAGAAAAAAGCCATAGAATACAAGACGAAGATTTAGTTGAGTACTTAGTTAAAACTATAGAAAATAAAGTTGATCAGATTCATCATTTAAAATGAAAAGAAATATTAGTTTAGTAAAAGGCACACATGATATTCATGGAGCTGAAATGGAGAAGTTTGAATTTATTATTGAAAAATTTTATTCAATCTGTAGGAATTTCAATTTTAAATCTATACAAACTCCTATTTTGGAACAACAAGATTTATTTTCTAGGACCGTAGGCGAGCAAACCGATATTGTCTCTAAAGAGATGTATTCATTTTTAGATAAAGGAGAAGCATATATTTGTTTAAGACCTGAGGCCACAAGTAGTCTAGCTAGGTTTGCTGCTTCAAACTATCAATCGGGTTTACTTAAATTAATTACTCACGGCCCAATGTTTAGAAGAGAAAGACCCCAAAAAGGTAGGTATAGACAGTTTCATCAAATAAATATTGAGTCTATCGGTGAAAAAAGTCCTTATGTAGATTTTGAATTAATTCTAATCGCAAAGTTATTATTTGATGACCTTGGAATTAAAGAAAATAAACATAGATTATTAATTAATTCTCTAGGGTCAAAAGAGGATCAAATTAAATATGCTTATGAATTAAAAAAATATTTAACCGAATTTAAAAAACAGTTATCAGAAATCTCACAATCTAGATTGGATAAAAATCCACTTAGAATTTTGGATAGTAAAGATCCAAAAGACTCTGAAATATTAGTAAATGCTCCAAAAATTAGTGAACACTTATCTGAAGAGAGTAAAAATTATTTCAATCAAGTTAAAAAACTTTTAAACGATAATAAAATTAAATTTTTTGAAGACCCAAAATTAGTTAGAGGATTAGATTATTATTCACATACGGCTTTTGAGTTTCAAACAAATGAAGATAAAAGACAAAATGCAATATTAGCTGGCGGTAGGTATGACAATTTAATTAGCATGATTTCTTCTAGAGATATACCAGGAGTTGGCTGGGCAGCTGGTATAGAAAGATTAATGGATTTGATATCTATAAAAGATGAAAAGTCAGAATTAGATAAAAAGATATTATTTGCCGTCCAAGATGAGTCTTATTTAAATAATAATAGAATTTTAAAACAAATTTACAGTTTAAGATATAACCATGAAGTTAGAGTTAGCAAAAATATAAAAAAACTTTTTAGTTATGCAGATAAAAACAATTTCAATTTTATTCTTCTTATTGGTGAAGAAGAGATCAAAAATAAAAAAATTATTTTAAAAGATTTAAAAAATAAAAATCAAAAATCTTTTGAAATTTCCAAATTTGAGCTTAAAAATGAAATTAGATAAACAAATCATTGATTTAAAAAACAAATTTAATCAATTAAATGAGAAACTTTTAAATTCTCAAAACTTAAAAAATGAGGAAATTATTCAAATAAATAAAGATTTATCAAAATTGGAGCCAATTATTGCTCTTTCTGACACCATTAAAAATTTAGATAAGGAAATCAAAGGCTATAAAGAAATACTTGAAAATGAAAGCGATGAAGAGCTCCGAAATTTAGCAAAACAAGAATTACCTTTGTATGAAAAAGATTTAGAAATTAAAAATAAAGAATTACTAATTGCTCTACTGCCTAAAGATGAGGCTGATGATAAAAATGTAATTTTAGAAATAAGGGCGGGTACCGGAGGAGATGAGGCTGCATTATTTGCTGGAGATTTATATAGAATGTATGAGCGATATTCCTCATTAAAAAGTTGGAAGTTTCAGCCAATGGAGAAGAGCGAGACAGGATTGAAGGGTATAAAAGAAGCAATAATAGAAATTAAAGGAGATGGTGTATTTAAATTTTTAAAAAATGAGTCTGGAGTCCACAGAGTTCAACGCATACCAGAAACTGAGTCTGGGGGAAGGATTCACACCTCGGCTGCAACTGTTGCTGTTTTGCCAGAAGCTGAGGACGTTGACTTAGAGATAAAAGATACTGATTTAAGAATAGACGTTTATAGATCAGGAGGGGCGGGAGGCCAATCGGTAAATACAACAGATAGCGCTGTAAGAATTACACATTTACCTACAAACATAGTAGTAACTCAACAAGACGAAAGATCTCAACATAAAAATAAAGCTAAGGCATTAAAAATTCTACGATCTAGATTATATGAAGTTGAAAGAATTAAGAAACAAGAAGAGGTTTCATCCAATAGAAAAAATCAAGTTGGTTCAGGAGATAGATCTGAAAGAATTAGAACATATAATTTTCCACAGGGTAGAGTATCAGATCATAGAATTAACTTAACGCTCTATAAATTAGACCAGTTTTTAACTGGCGAGGCATTAGATGAAATGATATCAGCTTTGTCAGCCAGTGAACAAGCCGAAAAATTAAGTCAACTTAATGCTAATTAATAATTATTTAAGTAAATTAGATATAAAAAAAATTTTACTTAAAAATTTAAAATCAATTTCTGGATCTCAAGCTGAGCAAGAGTCACAAATAATGATTTCTTATTCATCTAATAATGAAAATAAATTAGTTATTAATAATAGTGAAGTTGATCAAGGATTAATTAATAAGATCCTAAATGAAAGAGTAAAAGGAAAGCCATTAGCAAAAATAATCAACGAAAAAGGTTTTTGGAAAAAAATATTCTATACAGATGATTACACTTTAGATCCAAGAGCTGACTCTGAAATATTAGTTGAACAAATATTAATTGATTGTAAAAAAAATAAAAATCAAAAACACTTGAAGTTGCTTGATTTGTGTTGTGGGACTGGGTGCCTAGGTATTTCTATTATAGATGAGCTAGATAATGCATTTTGTGATTTTATTGATGTCTCCAAACATGCTCTTACTGCTTGCAAAAAAAATATAATAAAATTTAAACTGCAACAAAAAACAAATATATTCCACTCAAATTTATTTGAAAATTATCCAATAAATAGACTGAAATATATTGATTTTATTGTTTGTAACCCACCATATATACCAACAAGAAATTATTTAAATTTAAATAAGGAGACTTTACATGATCCAAGAATTTCACTTGATGGTGGAAAATTAGGCATGGATTATTACGTTAAAATTATTAATTTTTTAATTAGTGTAAAGTTTAAAGGGATTGTTTATTTTGAAATTGATCCAATTATCACTAAAAAAATGTATAAATTATTATTAGAAAAAGGTGTGAAAATAGTTTATAAAAAAACTGATTATCTTAATTTAGACAGACTTATAAAGATAAAATTCCCTACTACTTAATTGATGGGCTTTTTTAGAGATAATCGATAAAAAATTAATGAAAAATTTTGTAAAAAGAAAGCCTTACGGCGGTCAAAGGAAAATAAACTCCTCTAGATCTGGTGTTGCTGACTCTCCATATCTACAAGCTAATGGAAATTCAAACGGGTTTAAAAGAAACGGAAAAAATCCAAAAGATCAATATAACGATTATCTTAACAAAGCAAAAGATGCTAAGGGACAAGGTGACGACGTATTAGAGCAATTTTACCTTCAACACGCTGAACACTATTTTAGACAAACAGATAATTCAAATAGAGGTTTTGTTGCTAGAAAAATTATTAGTAAAGACAAAACTGAAAATAACGACAGCGATTTGAACAAAGACAATAAGTCAGAACGTAACTCAACCTCTGATTTTGATGACTTAGCTAGTCAGTTAGCTTAATTTATTTTATTTTTATAAATATTAACTTCTTCATCTATTTTAGAAACTAATATTTGAAATTCATTTAGTTGTTGTTTGTTAAGCTTTCTTCCTGAGGGTAATTTAAGTGTAGCTGGGTTTATTTGTTTTCCATTAACAATAATTTCATAATGTAAATGAGGTCCAGTTGATTTTCCTGTTGAGCCTACATAACCAATAACATCACCTTGCTTAACTCTTACACCACTTGATATTCCTTTTTTATAACCATTAAGATGTGCGTAAGCTGTTTTATAAGTACTATCGTGACGAATTCTAATATATTTTCCATATCCTCCATTTCTACCTACGTACTCTACAATACCATTTCCAGCAGCAAAAATTGGAGTTCCTGTTGGAGCAGCAAAATCTACTCCTTTATGCATTTTATTATAACCGGAGATAGGATGTTTTCTCATACCATAACTGGAACTAAGCCTTGCACCATTTATTGGAGTTTTCATTAAGCTTTTTGTCATTCCTTTACCTTTTTCGTCAAAATATTCGCTGAATTCTCCATTGTCATAAAGATAGTATATTAATGGAGTGCCTCTTGATGAAAGCATTAAGTATTTTGGATCTTCGATTTGAATTGTCTTACCATCATTGTTTACCTTTTTGACAAACAGCATTTCAAAATTATCACCCTCATAAATATCTCTCTGAAAATCAACATCAAAACTGTAAATCCTGATAATTTCATTAATTACTATTTCAGATAACCCTTGATCTTTCAAAGCTTTATATAAACTTGTTTTAATTTTCCCTGTCACAAAAATTTCTTTGGAGCTCAACGGAATTTCATTAATTTCATAAATAAAATTATCATTTAGGTAAGATATGATTAATTCTTTAGTGTCAGAATATTTATAAATTAGGTCAAAAGTATTTAAACCCTCAGCATCATATTCGCTGATTATTTTTACAGTATCCCCAATATATAATTTAGAAAAATCATAATATTCTTTTCCGTTGAGTATTACTAAGTCTATATCTCTACCTTTTAGACCTCCTTTTTTTAAAATTTTTGCAAAACTATCTCCCTTGGAAACTATGATTTCATCAAAATTATTATTTAATTTCTCATCTTTCTTATTTTCAATTGGTAAAGAGTCTTCTGGTGTTTTTATATTAACTTTCTCTTCTTTTTTGGTTAAGTCTTTATCGAAAATATTTGATAAATTTTCAAGTGTTATATTTTCAAAATAATTTTTTGATTTTTCTTTATCAAATATTGGATCGTCAAGACTTTCAATACTTATAACATCATAATATTTTTGAAATTTTTTTTTATCAAAATAGTTAATATCTACATCATCATAAATATAAGCATATTCATTGTTTATTTTTACGAAATCAGAATAGCTCATATAAAAGCAAAAAAAGCTGATTATAACTAATAAAGTTATTAGTAATGCTTTTATTGTAAAACTATTTGTCCTTGTCATTTATTTCTTTATAAAGAAGTAAAATTAATCGATTGTTATCATAATGGAAAAATCTAAAAAAATACTAGTAAATATATTTCAAGAAACTACTAAAATTTTTTGGATTTTATTCAAAGTTATTTTGCCCGTTGTCATTATAATTAGAATCCTTGAGCTAATTGGAGCAATCCCTTTTTTAGCTAAATTCCTTGAGCCATTAACAAGTTTTATTGGCATTGATGGTTCATTAGGACTAGTTTGGATGGCTGCTATTTTAGTAAACATATATGCAGGCCTGGCTGCTTTTGCATCTCTTCAAGCAATATTCGATTACACAATAGCTGAAACTACAATTTTAGGATTAATTATACTTATAGCACATAGTTTACCAATTGAAGTAGCTATTGCAAAAAAATCAAGAATTTCATGGGTATTTAATTTAACTTTTAGATTTGTAAATGCTGTAATTGCAGGAAAAATATTAAATTTAATTTTTACTAATTATAATTTATTTAATGAACCTAATAATTCAATCTTACAAGTGCCAATTAAAGATGTCTCAAATTTAGAGTGGGCTATTTCACAACTTCAAAATTTTTTCCTAATTTTTTTAATAATATTTTTTATTATATCGACAATTAATATCCTCAAAACAATTGGCATATGGAAATTTATAATTAATACTTTGAAAATTCCTTTGTCCTATTTGGGTATGTCAGAGAAAGTAGCTAATATAATTTTAATAGGCTTAACATTAGGAATTTCATTTGGAGGAGGTTTTTTAATAGAAGAGTCTAGAAAAAATAATATTTCGAAAAAAGATATTTTACTGTCTTTGTCTTTTTTAAGTTTATGTCATAGCATAATAGAAGATACAATATTAATTTTGTTATTAGGTAGTCATATTTCTGGTATTTTATTTTTTAGATTTATTTATACCGTTATTGTAATTCTTATAATGAAAGTTTTATTAGAAACAAAAATGCAAAAATTTATACTGAGTAAAATTACATATGGATAATTATATTCAATTTCCTCGTTACTCAATTTATCTAATACCAAATAAATTATTTATCGATCAAGTTGAGGAATTACTTTCAAAAAACAATGTTAAATATGACAACCTTGAAATATCTCATTATGGCCTTCATTATACTGTCAAAGCTCCTTTTTATTTAAGCCATCTTTATAATGAGGAGGAACTTATTAATTCATTTCAAGAGTATTTTTTATCAAATCAGAATAGATCTTATAGAGAAGTATTTAATGTTTTAGGTTTAAAGAAAATTAAAAATGTTTTTGCTCTAGAAATGAATTCTAATGAAAAATTTAATTTTCTGTGCAATGATATAATGAGGTATTTTGATTTATATAGAAAAACCCTCAATCAACAAGAAGTTCAAAAAGATATTAAGCGTTTCAGTAAATTAACTTCTTTAGAGATGGAATATTATTTAATATGGGGATATCCTTATTTATTTGAGTTTAACAATCACCATATCTCAGTATCAGATATCAAAAAAGAGATAATATTTGATAACTCAATCAAATCTATGAATTACTCTAATATCAGCTTAATGAGACAAGATAGCATAAATAGTAAATTTATCACTATATGTAAAAGTGATTAGTCTTAATGCTAAAATTATTTACACTACAGTAATAGTTAAATAATATATTTTGCTCATGGGAATTTATGTTAAAAAAAAGAAATTTAATATTTTAAACTTTTTTTTGATTTTTTTATTTTTAATTATAGTTCTTACAACTTTATATTTTTTTAACATTTTTTCAGAAAAAAAAATTTTTGATTTATCAAATATTGAAAACACACAGTTTGAAGAAGGACCAAATCAAATTATTGAACCAGATTTTAGCTCTTATTTAAAAAAAGAAGATGTAAATTTTGATGAGTATTTTACCAAAAAGGAATTTGATCAAAATATAAAAAAATTTATAGAGGAAAATCCTGATTATATCTTAGGTGTTCTTAGAGAATATCAATTAGAGCAGAATAAATTAGAACAAGAAAAAACTAATCAAAAAAATATCTCAAGTATAAAAAATTTAAATCTTGCATATCATCCTATGTACTTGGGCGACTCAAATTCCGCAAAAGTTATTTATGAATTTGTAGACTATAATTGTGGTTATTGTCAAAAATTCCATCAAGAATTAATAAATGTAATGAAAGAAAATTCATTAAAACTTGTTATTATACAAATGCCAATTTTAGGGAATTTTTCAGAGGAATTGACTAAGTTGGCATTAGCTTCTTCCTTGCAAGGTCAATTTAAGGTTGTCCATAATTATTTATATTCTAATGAGAGAAAATCTAAAATGGAGGATATTTTGGCCGACTTATTTCTAAGGGGCGTTGATCTTGACACACTAAAGAATGATTTAGACTCGCAAGAGGTATCAGACTTTCTATCTATTCATAGAAGTTACGCTGATGAATTTAAATTTACTGGAACACCTGCAACTATAATTGGAAATCAAATAATTCCAGGCTTTATCGACGCAGATAAAATTACTGAGATTTTGGAAAAAGAATTTTCTTGAGCTCAATGAAAATCAGTAATTTTTCAAAGATTTCTTCAAATATTTTCGGATCTCGTGTAACCGGATTTATTAGAGACATATTTTTTGCAAATTATTTAGGTGCCAATTTGATGTCAGATGCATTCCTTTTTGCTTATAGATTACCAAATTTATTTAGAAGAATTTTTGCTGAGGGCTCAATGAATAGTGTATTTGTTCCTTTGTATGTAAACCAAGAAAAAATGAATTCAAAATCAGCAAATGATTTTATATGGATAGTTTTCAACTTTTTTTTTGTAATTACTTTATTTTTATCTTTTTTAATATTTTTTTTTACTGAGCAAGTCATATCAATTTTAGCACCAGGATTTTTATTAAATAAAAGTCAATTTTTATTAGCAAATCAATTATTGATTATAACTTTTCCTTTTTTGATATTTGTGACTCTGTCATCAGTGTTGAGTTCAGTTTTAAATGTTAAAGGAAAATTTTTTTTACCTTCCTTCTTATCAGTAATTCTTAACATTTTCATGATTGTAACTTTGGTGTCATTCAAGTCTAACTCTCATTTTGCACTCGCTTGGTCAATGATAATAGCTGGTTTCACTCAATTGATCCTTTTATTTATCAATTTAGGTACAATAAAAATATTTTGGGGTATAGGATTAAAGAGTATAAAAATCTTGTCTAGAGAGCTTAAAAAATTCTTTGGAAGATTTCTGTATTCTTTACTGGGTTCTGGTATTGTTCAATTAAATATTTTTATCTCAATGTTATTTGCTTCTTTAGTGGGTGGGGGGGCTATAAGCCAAATTTACTACGCTGATAGAATTATCGACTTACCATTTGCTCTTATTGCAGTTGCTATGTCTTTTACACTTTTGCCTTATTTGAGCAAAAATATCTTAGATGAGAGTAAAAATTCTATAGCTTTCAACGAAACAATAATATTTTGCTTTCTTTTTGCTATCCCAAGCGCATTTGGTATTTTTATTCTGAGCGAGGATATTATAAGAGCATTATTTGGTAGGGGTGAATTTAATAATGAGGATGTGCTAATTACATCTAAGATTTTACTTGTCTACTCTTTTTCATTGCCAGGATATATGCTTGCTCGAATTTTTAATCAAGTCTTTTACTCTTATGAAAAAGTTGAGTATCCCGTAAAAGCAGCTGTCCCAACATTTATATGTAATTTTATTTTATGTTTTCTTCTTTATAGGCCTTTGGGTGTTTTGGGTTTAGCTATATCAGGTGCTTTGAGTATATGGTTAAATTTATTTATTCAAATTTTTTACTTAAGAAAAAACTTTATAAGTTTTTATGAAAAATTATTAATTTTTGATTTTAAAAAATTATTAAAGATTTTATTTAGTGCAATTATTATGGTGATTTCAATATTAATATTTAAAAAAATTCTTGATTTGAATATATATGTAGATTTATTCATACAAATACTTATTGGTTTGATAATATATTTTTTGATTTTAAATTGGCTTAAATTAACCGAAATAAAACTAGTATTTCAATTAAATAAATTTAATTAGGAATTTTATTTACTAATTTTTAATTTAATTTAAAAGTATTTATCCCTATTTTATGGGCGTGTAGCTCAGTTGGTTAGAGTACTTGCTCGACACGCAAGGGGTCACAGGTTCGAATCCTGTCACGCCCACCATTTACTTTTTAACTTGATGATGTATGATTAATTTGAATGAATAAATATTTATTAAGCTTAATAATTTTTGTCCTTTCATCAAACATAACAATTAGTGCAACTAGTTATTCTATCTTTGGAGGCACCTATGATTACGATGATGACAATACAACGAATTTATTTGGTCTAAATTATCATATATCTAATAGTGAAATAGATTTGATTAATATTTTAACCATCAACCCAGTTGTTGGTGGTTTCATTACAGCTGAGAGCGCAACTATGTTTTATGGCGGGTTTGAAACAAATATTGGAGCAGACTCAATTTATTTGAACCTCTCTTCGTCAGCAGGTATTTACAGTAATGGGGATGGTAAAGACTTAGGAAATGCACTCCAATTTAAATCTGAAGTAAATTTATTTTATAGCATATCTAAAGAATCTAGATTTGGTATAGGATCTCATCACATTTCTAATGCAGGCTTAAATTCAGTAAATCCAGGTACAAATAATTATTACTTGATTTACAATAGAAATTTCTAAAACTTTCAATAATTATCCAATTGTTAATTTGCAAAATTCGTTTATTTTTAGCTCAATGACTAAAAATTTTTTAGCTTATTTACTGTTCTCAATCTTAATTGTAATAATACTTGTAATTGGATATGAGGAAATTAGATATTATTTTGATGCCAATCCTTACATAAATGGAATAATTCTCCTAACACTTATAATTGGTTTCCTCCTATACTCCTTTAAGATATTCACTTTAAGCTCTGAATTTAGATTCATGAATTCTGTTGCATTTGGAAAATTAAAACTAAACGACTCATCTTTAAACAACTATCCAATAACAAAATCTATTGCAAATAATCTAGGTATAACAACCACTAACAAAAGTATAACTAAAACACTTGATGAGATACTAGATGATCTTTTATCCACTGTTGAAAGTGGAAGTGACATATCAAAATATCTTATCAACTTAGCAATATTCTTAGGGCTTATAGGAACTTTTTATGGATTACTTTTAACAATAGGGAGTGTATCGAGTGTCATTGATAGTCTGTCAATTGAAGAACAAGACTTTGGAGCATTTTTTAATAATTTGAAAGATGGCTTAAAGTCACCTTTATCTGGAATGACAATTGCCTTTAGCTCATCATTGTTCGGTTTAGTGACTTCCTTGATTTTAGGACTTTATGAAATTATCACAAGAGGAATTAAGCAGAATTACTATGAATTCTGTGAAAATCAAATTCGACTTTTTTATAGATCAAGCCCGAATACAAATAAATTTAATCAGAATTCCGATAGCACCAACTTATCTCAAAATATTGTTTCTAAGCTTGATGATTTGGTTGATGGTATAAAAAATTCTAATGACGATTTAAGGAAAGAAGTTATTACAGAACTTAAGTCTGTGAGCAAGTCCATCAAAGACTTAGACAAAAAGTGAGTTATCTCTCTAAAACTCATAGTTCAGATAATGAAAATATAATTTGGCCTGGATTTGTAGATGTATTGGCATCTACGTTGATGGTTATTATTTTTATAGTTTTACTATTCACTGTTGCTCAAGTTTATTTGGGAGATCTTGTTGTAGGAAAAAATGAACAAATACAAAGTTTAGAAAAGACAATTGTTATACAAGACGAAACTATTGTAGAACAAGATGTAACACTTACAGATAAAGAGATTGAATTAATTGATAGACAAAATCTTATAGAAAAACTTGATGAAGAGATATCTATTAAACAATCTCAAATTTTAGCTCAAGATACGATTATTCAAGACCAAGCACTTGATATAGATAAACTAAATACGATAATTGCTAAAATTACTGATGAATTATCTTTATCTTTGTCTGACAGAGAGACTCTTCAACAAAATCTTTCTGAATTAAAAAAACAACAAGAAATATTAAAATCAGATTTAATAAAACTTGGTGGAGAAAACAGTGAGCTAGTTGGACAAATTGGTGAGTCACAAAATAGAATCGAAAATCTTCTAGAATCATTAAGCTCCTCAGAGAATACAAATCAAGAATTACAAAACAAATTATCTAGTTTAGAGGAGGAGTCAGCAATACAATCAAGTGATTTAAATGAGGCTCTGAATTTGATATCTAATTTAGCCTTGGATATTGAGATACTTAGTAATGAAATTAATCTCTTAAATAATTTACTAGAGTCTAAAGAAGCTGAAATAGCTCAAAATGAGATTGAACTTGGAGAGTTAGGAGATAAATTAAATAGAGTACTTACAAGTGAGTTATTCAAACTACAAAAGTATAAATCAGAATTTTTTGGCAAGTTATCTGAAGCTTTAGCTGATAGAGACGATATCCAAATTAAAGGGGATAGGTTTATTTTTCAATCTGAAATCTTATTTGACTCTGGAAGTGCAAATATTCAAGAAGAAGGAAGGATTGCTCTATCTCTTATTACTAAAACAATTATAGAAGTTGCAGATTCAATACCATCTGATTTAAATTGGATTCTACAAATAGACGGTCATACAGATAAAATTCCTATTTCTACCTCTCAATTTCCATCAAATTGGGAACTATCTCACGCTAGAGCGCTAGAAGTCGTGAAATTTCTTATTCAACAAGGTATTCCTGCTAACAAATTGTCAGCAAATGGTTATGGCGAATATCAACCTATTAACACAGGAGATACTAGAGATGACCTAAAAGAAAATCGAAGAATTGAATTAAAAATTACTCAAAAGTAAATTTATTCAATCCACATTTTGATAATCTTATCTGGATCATCTACCAGACCATTTTTTATGGGATCGCCTTTTTTGATTGCATCAACAAACTCCATTCCTTCGATTACTTCGCCCCAAACAGTATATTGTCCGTCTAAGTGCGGAGTATCTCCGAAACAAATAAAAAATTGACTATCAGCGCTATTTGGATCTTGTGCACGTGCCATACTTAAAGTTCCTCTTTTATGTGGCATGTCATTAAATTCTGCTTCAATATTATTACCAGAACCACCTGTACCAGCTCTTCTTAAATCATAGTTATCTGAATTTGAATTACCAAACTGAACATCTCCTGTTTGGGCCATAAAACCATCAATTACTCTGTGAAAAACTACCCCATCGTAACTGCCTTTGGCAACTAGATTAGTTATTTGTTTAACATGCTTTGGAGCCTTATCTTCAAAAGTCTTTATTTTGACGATTCCGTCTTTAAGTTGTAGATTAATAACATCCTCCTTAGAATATAAATTGCTAGAAAATAGTAAAAATGAAATTGAAAATAGTAATCTAATCAAACTCATACCATGAAATTAACATAGTTTACGGTCAATAAAATTTATTTATTTGATAAATCTGTCGCTATTGATTTTATTTTTTTTCTGAGCGAATTAAGGCCATTAGATCTTGATTGACCTAGATGATTAGAAAGACCTATTTCTTCAAAAAAAGATAAGGGGTTATTGATTATAGTTTCAGGAGTTTCTTCATTATAAGCAAAATAAACTAAATAAAATAAACCTTTAACTATTACAGAGTCACTTGAACCAGAAAGGTTAATTTTTCCATCAATAAATTTTGGCACCATCCATAGATTTGATGTACATCCTTGAACACGATATTCCTCAGTTTTATAGTTATCTTCAAGATCCGGGAGTTTTTTTCCTAAATCTATAAGGTATTGATATTTATCTTCCCAATTATCAAAAAATGAGAAATCTTCTTTAATTTTGTTGATTTTTTCATGAATTAACATAGATTTTTGCCTTATTATTTATAACTAATAAACTAAATTATGAAAATTAAAAGTTCTCTTAAAACAGCTAAAACCAGAGATAAAAATAATCAACTGGTTAGAAGAAAGGGTAGGCTATACGTAATCAATAAAACCAACCCAAGAATGAAAGCCAGACAAGGCTAAAATCAATCTAGATACTTCTCAACTTCCAACGCTGCCATACACCCCATACCTGCAGCGGTAACAGCTTGCCTATAAATCTTATCTCTAACATCCCCAGCAGCAAATACTCCTTCAATCGAGGTTTTTGTACTATCTGGATCTGTGATAATGTATCCACCATCATCCATTTTTAGTTGACCTTTAAATAATTGTGTAGCTGGATCATGACCTATCGCAATAAATACACCATCTATTTTGAGATTTGAAATTTTATTATCTTGTTTATTCAACAAGTCTATTGACTCTAAATCATCATTGCCATTAAATTTAGTTACTTCACTATTCCAAATAAAATCTATTTTAGAATTTTGTTTTAATCGATCTTGTAATATTTTTTCAGCTCTTAATTTATCTCTTCTATGAACAAGATAAACTTTTGTAGCAAACTTAGTTAAAAATAATGCTTCCTCGGCTGCACTATTTCCACCACCAATTACAGCAACCTCTTTATCCTTAAAGAAAAAACCATCACAAGTTGCGCAGGCAGATAGTCCATGACCTTGAAATTTAGCCTCATTTTCTAAACCAAGCCATCTTGCTTGTGCTCCTGTACTAATTATCACAGTTTTGGTATTTAGAGTTGTGCCATTATCTAAATTTAATTTTTTAATTTTTTCGTTTAAAAAAACTTCTGTTACTTGTGAATTAATTATTTCAGTACCAACATGTGCGGCTTGCTTTTGCATTTGCTCCATTAACCAGGGACCTTGAATAGGATCTTCGTAACCCGGATAATTTTCTACATCAGTGGTTATGGTGAGTTGACCTCCAGGCTGAAAACCACTAACTAAAATAGGCTTTAAATTAGCCCTAGCAGCATATATTGCTGCAGTATATCCAGCAGGTCCTGAACCTATGATAATAACATTATTAATATCAGCCATCTATTGGCCAGCTAGTGGGGAAGGTTACATAATTTATCTGCATGCATCTTCTCTCAACCTTAATTTCTTTTTTTTCAAGTCCGTGCCAAGTATCATTTCCTGATGCAAAAAAATAACCTGTATTATGTTTGTATGGTACTGTTTTAACAAGATTCATATCAGTATCATAAAAATCTGTTCCAAGTTTTTCTGATTCATCGTATGTGTTAATAAATAACATCATTGTCATAAGTTTCTCTTTGATATCCAAATGTGGTTTTAGCCAAAAACCTTTACGATCTGAAATGTACTCAATTCTAATAAAACTATTTGATAAGTTTTTTTTGATTTTCTCTTGTATTGACTCAATAACATCCTTATCCCTCAAGTCATCAATTAAACTCATTCCATTTGATAAGTTTTTTGAATTATCGCTTTCTAAAAAAACTCTAAGTTTGCCATCTATCCCATCTCCACCTGCATCAGCGGCTCTTGTTCCGTCAAAAGACCGAGGTGCATCAGATATATCAACATCATTTAGTTCCTTTATTAACCCTTCTGTAAAAGGGGAGTCTAGCTCCCAATGAGGGAAGGGGTCAGAGTATGTTGTACAACGATTTAATATTGATTCCTTAAGCATTACTAGATTTGAACCTTAAATTAGATTGTATCTTATTCAAGATTTTAGTTTTAAGATTTTTGTTATAATCATCAATTTGGATTTCATAAGGTTTTAAATTTTGATTATAAAATTTTGCTAAATTAAGCTTTGTAATTTTATCAAAAAACTTAAGATATCTTTTTGGGCAAAATTTTTCTTCAAACTTAAATAAAAAAGTACCTGCTTCAGAGGATATAGCTTCAGATATCATGGAAATTGAGTCCCAAGTTACAACTTGTAAATTACCCATAGATAGAAGCTCACCATACTTCTTTGGATTAAATAAATCATCGAAGGTAACAATATTTTCATTATCAACTTTTGATAATTCTTCTATGAGCCCTCTTGGTGTTCTTCGTGATGGTATAACATTGACTTTGAAATCGTTACTTAAAAATTTTATTTCATTCAAAATTTTTTCTTGTGTTTGCTGCTGAAATTTAAAATATTTGTTTGGTCCGCCAATAATAAAATTTATTGTATTTTTATTTCTAATATTTTTTTTGAATTTAATATTATGTATAGCTAATAAAGTTGAAATACAATTATCAAAATTTAAATTATCATGTTCTGGGCAAACAATAAGATCAAAAAGTTTATAATTTATTTTTGGGTCTTGTATGTGGATATTAAAAATTAAATCCTTAAATTTTCTTTTTAAATAAACAGACGCTTTAACACTTTTTTTACCACAACTGATAAGAATTGTATTTTTTTCAATCTCTAATAAAGATAAATTACTATATGCAAAACTACTTGTTGGTATCAACTCAATAGGTAAATTTTTGAAAATAGATTTAAGTTTTAAATCAAAATTTTCGTAAGAGTCGGATATTAAACTAGCTAATCCCTCTATCTGACTTCTCATACCAGCAGCTCCTTCACTGATGGTAATTACTTTGTAGTTATTCAAATTATATTATTTAAATCTTACTGACTTAATTTCGTATGAAGTTATACCTTTTGGTGTTGATACTTCTATATAATCACCCTTTTTCTTTCCAATTAAAGCTCTTGCAATAGGGCTAGTTACAGATATTTTTTTTTGCTCAATGTCAGCTTCTACCTCTCCAACTAACTGATATTTAGACTCTTTATCATTATCTAAGTTTATAATCGAAACAGTAGCTCCAAATTTAACAACCGTTCCTGATAGTTTTGAAACATCTATTAATTCTGCTTGAGCAATAATGCTTTCTATCTCAGCTACTCTACCTTCAATGAAGCTTTGTTTTTCTCTAGCTGCATGATATTCAGCATTCTCAGAAAGATCACCATTACTTCTAGCATCAGCTATGGCCTTAATAATAATTGGCCTTTCAACTGTTTTAAGACGTTTAAGTTCATCGAGAAGCTTTTTTTGCCCCTCTTCTGTCATTGGTATTTTTTCCATTTTATTAGTATTTTATTAAGTTGTAGAAAATATTGAATTTTATGTGTTATTACAAATGAATTTTTACGCTAAAAAGAATGATGATTTTGTATGGGTTTTACGGAAATAGGCTTATTTTTCAAAGTAATCAGTGATTTAATTAGTATTTCTGCACTTCTAAGATTGGTGTAATATGGAATATTAAGATCAACAGTCGTTCTCCTTATAGTAAAACTATCAATTATTGCCTGTTTTTTTTCTGTTGTATTTATAACTAAATCAATC
Organism: uncultured Alphaproteobacteria bacterium; assembly: GCA_902542505.1. GTDB lineage: Bacteria > Pseudomonadota > Alphaproteobacteria > HIMB59 > HIMB59 > HIMB59. The sequence continues at coordinate 32,890 of CACBUI010000001.1, forward strand.
TTATTTTGTTTTATATACTCCACTACATGAGGTGATCCTTCAGCCACCTTGTTAACTAAATTTGAAGAAATTCCCTTTTTCAATAAAAAGTCGTGAGTTCCTTTTGTTGTAAATAAATTATAACCATTTTCTATGAAAGATTTAGCTATTTCAGATATACTTTGCTTATCTTCATTTTTAACAGAGATAAATATATTTTTTAAGTCATTTAGTTTTTGTCCTGCACCAATTTGACTTTTGAAATAAGCCAAATAAAAATCCTCGTCTATACCCATAACCTCACCAGTGCTTTTCATCTCCGGGCCAAGTATTACATCGGTGTTTGGGAATTTATTGAATGGAAATACAGCCTCCTTGATTGCAAAGTAAGGTAAAGTATTATTATCAAAATTCTGATACTCTTCAGTTAGAGTTTTACCTACGATTAATTCAGCTGCAATTTTAATGAATGGTATTCCTATTGCTTTAGCCAGAAAAGGAATCGTTCTACTAGCTCTAGGATTTGCTTCAAGTATAAAAATTTCATCATCTTTGATAGCATATTGAATATTCATCAAACCAAGTATCTTTAATTCATTCACAAGAGAGATACTAAATTTTTTTATATATGATATAATATTATCACTAAGAGAAAAGGGGGGTATGCTACATGCACTATCACCTGAGTGAATACCAGCCTCTTCAATATGTTCCATAATTCCAGCAATCATTGTATTTCCCTGATTATCTCTTAATACATCAACATCTACCTCTTTTGCATTTTGAAGAAACTCATCGATTAGAATCACATTATTTTCTAGTGCCCAATAGTTTTGATCAATGTAATCTTGCACATCATCTAAATTAGCCATTTTTTCCATCATTCTTCCTCCAAGGACATATGAGGGCCTTAACAAAATAGGAAACTTAAGCTTAGAGGATTTAGTGACAAGTTCTTTTGTTCCCAAAGAGATATCACTTTTTGGTTGTTTTAAACCTACCTTTAGAATTAATTTTTGAAATCTCTCTCTGTCTTCAGATATGTCTATCGCTTCGAAAGATGTGCCTAATATTTTATATCCATATTCTTTGAGTTTATTAGCTATTCTCAGAGGTGTCTGCCCACCAAATTGGACAATAACACCCTCAACAACACCTTTCTCGTTTTCTTTATCAATTATATTTTTAACATATTCAAAGTCCAAAGGCTCAAAATAAAGTTTATCTGAAGTATCATAATCAGTTGAAACTGTTTCAGGATTACAATTAATCATAATTGTTTCATAACCAAGTTTCTGAAAAGATTTTACAGCTTGCACACAACAATAATCAAATTCTATACCTTGACCTATTCTATTAGGACCAGAGCCAAGGATAATTATCTTTTTCTTATTTGTTGGTCTAGACTCACAACTAAATTCATTTGTTTCAAAGGTAAATGTTGAATAAAGATAAGCAGTAGAGGAGTCAAATTCATTTCCGCAAGTGTCAACTCTTTTAAATACTGTTTTTAAGTTATTTTTTTCCTGAAGATCGTAAATTTCATTTATACTATTTTTTGTTAAATTGCTTATATGATCATTAGAAAATCCAATTTTTTTGGCAAGAATAAATAAATTTTTTTCTAAACTACTACCTGCCTTTACTAATTGTTGCTCAATTTTTATAATTTCATTTATTTCTCTCAAAAAAAACATGTCAATATATGTTAATTCGTTTATTTCAGTTAAAGGTATTTTACGTCTTATAGCTTCTGCAACTACTAATAATCTATCAGGCCTTTGCTTTGTGAGTAAATTTTTTAAATTTTCATCTTTAATATTTAATAATTCATGACTTATATCTAAACCATAGTTATCTGACTCTATTGAGTAGAAAGCTTTTAAAAGAGACTCTTTAAAAGTTCTACCTATAGACATAATTTCACCAACAGATTTCATGGCAGTATTTAACTCACTAGGTGTACCTTGAAATTTTTCAAAATTAAATTTTGGTATTTTGGTCACGACATAGTCTATAACTGGTTCAAAACTTGCTGGAGTTACCTTAGTAATATCATTTTCTAATTCGTCTAATGTGTAACCAACTGCTAACAATGCTGCTATTTTAGCGATAGGGAAACCTGTAGCTTTAGAGGCTAATGCAGATGACCTACTAACCCGAGGATTCATTTCAATAATCAATATCCTTCCATTTTCTGGATTTACCGCAAATTGGACATTTGAACCACCAGTCTCTACTCCAATTTTTCTTAGAATAGCAATACTTTGATTTCTTAGTTTTTGATATTCTTTGTCAGTTATTGTAAGTGCTGGAGCTATTGTAATACTATCCCCAGTATGCACTCCCATTGGATCTAAGTTCTCTATAGAACAAACTATTATTGAATTATCTAAATTATCTCTAACTACTTCAAATTCAAATTCTTTCCACCCAATTAAGGACTCTTCAACAAGAGTTTTTGATACAGGGCTTAAATCGATTGCATTTTTGACCTTTGATATAAATTCATCTTTGTCGTATACAATACCACCACCAGTTCCTCCCAGAGTATAAAAAGGTCTTAAAATTATTGGAAAACTTACTTCATTAACTATTTTATTTAGATCAGACTTGTCATCAACTATTATGCTAAATGGCGTCTCTAGTCCAATTTCAGACATCGCTTCGGCAAATAATTTTCTATCTTCAGCTACATCAATAGATCTTGGACTAGCACCTAAAATTTTGATTGAACAATTTTTAAAATAATTCTCTTTGTTTAACTCTCTGATAATATTTAGAGCTGTTTGACCTCCCATTGTTGGTAAAATTGCATCAGGTTTCTCTTTATCAATAATTTTTTTTACAATTTCTTTATCAATAGGTTCAATATAAGTTTTATCTGCGAATTCCGGGTCTGTCATTATAGTTGCCGGATTAGAGTTAATTAAAACAACTTCATAGCCTTCTTTTTTAAGTGCCTTACATGCCTGACTGCCAGAGTAATCAAATTCACAGGCTTGACCTATAATGATAGGACCAGAGCCAACAACCAATATTTTAGATATATCCTTTCTAGCTGGCATTCTTTTCCATTAAATTTATAAATTCATCGAAAAGATATCTGCTGTCATGTGGTCCAGGGCTAGACTCTGGATGATATTGAACAGAAAATAAAGGTTGATCATTTGCTTTCATGCCATCAATAGTTTTATCAAACAATGATTTATGTGTTATTTGAAGATTAGATGGAAAATTTTCATCTAAAACTACAAAACCGTGATTTTGAGATGTAATTTCAACTTTGTTTGTTTTCAAGTTTTTTACTGGGTGATTACCACCTCGATGGCCTTTTTCCATTCGAGCTGTTGAGGCATTAAATGCTAAACTTAATATTTGATGACCTAGGCATATACCAAAAGTAGGTATTTTTCTATTTAGTAATTTATTTAATTCAGGCTTTATATTTTCATATACTTTTTTAGGATCACCTGGGCCATTACTTAAAAAAAAACCATCAAAATTCTTATTAATAATATCTTCAGCTTTAAAATTCATATCAAATTCCTCAATCTCACAATTTCTAGAGTAAAAGTTTTTCTTAATGTTGTCTTTTGCTCCAAAATTTAAAAAAGCTATAGAGTACTTTTTTTTACCTATTTCTTGTTTTTCTATATTCAGTTCAGATGTAAAATCTTTGATAACATCATTCTCTTCTAAAGAAAGACTTTGATCTATTTGTTTACAAATTTGCTCTATTCCTTTGTTTTCAAAATATTCCTCAGAACAAAGCATTATATTTTTTGGTCCAAAATTTCTTACAATTTTAGTTACGGCCCTTGTATCTAAATCAAAAAAAGCACAAGAATTTTGACTTATAATCCAATTTGTAAAATTTGTTTGTGCTCTCCAATTTGAACTTAATTCAAATAATTCATTACATATTAAACCAGATGCATGTATTTTCCATGACTCGTAATCTTCATTATTACATCCAACAATACCAATCAATGGAAAGGTAAAATTTATAAACTGAGATTTATATGAGGGATCAGTTAGTATCTCCTGATACCCCGTCATACTAGTATTGAAGCAAATTTCTGCTATCTTAAATTGTTCTTTTGATAGAAACTTACCTTTGAAAATATACTTTTTGTTATAAATTAAATAACCGTTTTGATAATTAAGCTTAGTTTTATTATCTAATACGGTCATATTAAATCATGTGTATTAGTATATTATATGAGAGGAATTTCAAATGAGTTTGGCAAAAAAAATTTCTGATGACGTTAAAAGTGCTTTAAAAGGCGGAGATAAGAAAAAACTTTCAATAGCAAGGTATGTCTATTCTGAGTTAAAAAATTTTCTAATTAAAGAGAATCTGGATAGAGATGTGCTTAAATTATCTGATGAAAACATAATCAAAATTGTTAAGACCCAACTTAAGCAAAAAAAAGAATCTTTAGATTTCGCAATAAAAGCTAATGATCAAGTCAGAATAGAGGACTTGGAATTTGATATCAATTACCTTAATGATTTTCTACCGACAATGATGGATGAGAAAAATACATTTGAAATTATATCAAATCACATAAAAGAAAATAACTTAGAAAATAAAGACTTTGGAAAAATAATGGGTTTTCTTAAACAAAACTATAATAATAAAATTGATATGAATTTAGCTTCAAAAATCATCAAAAATATTTTCAAAGAATGACAGATGATAATATCAAGGAAGTTATAAACAGAACCTCTATTGTTGAGATTATAAACTCTACTGTACCTTTAAAGAAAAAAGGCAGTAATTATTTTGGTTTAAGTCCTTTTAAAAAAGAAAAAACTCCTTCTTTTTCAGTAAATGAAGAAAAAAAAATATTCCATTGTTTTAGCACTGGAGAACATGGAAATGTAATTGATTTTTTAATAAAAGTTAAAGGATATAGCTTTAAGGATGCTCTGTATGAACTAGCAGATAAGGCTGGTATTGAAATAAGTTATAAATCATCAAAATTAAATAATATTATCTATGAAATTAATTCTTTAACAAAAGAATTATTTTATAAGAATTTATTAAATTCTAAAAAACACTTAGATTATTTAATTAAAAATAGAAAGTTTAATATAGAAACTATTCATAAGTTTGAATTAGGATCATCAGTAAATTCATTTGAACTTCAAAAAAAACTCTTGAATAATTTTGAAGTCAATAACTTAGTAGCAGCAGGGGTTTTTAGTAGAACTAACAACACTAAATTATTTTTTTCTAATAGAATTATGGTTCCAATAATTAATATGCAAAATAAAACTCTGGGATTTGGAGGGAGAGTTATTGACGATAGTTTACCAAAATATATTAATACAGCTGAAACAAAAATTTTTAAAAAAAAACAAATCTTATTCAATGAAAAAATACTTAATAAACAAAATAGTAAAAAAATAATAATAGTTGAAGGCTATTTTGATGTTATTAAATTAGAACAAAGTGGTTTTTCAAGCTGTTTAGCTCCTCTTGGCACATCAATAAATCATGAAAAATTAATTGAAATCACAAAGAAAGGATTTGAAATTATTGTATGTCTTGATGGAGATATTGCTGGAAGAAATGCCACTATTAGATTAATGAATAATTTACTTGCTGACAAAAATTTTGAGCTTGGAATAAAATTTGTACTTTTGCCCAAAAATTTTGACCCCGATCAATTAATTGAGTCAAATATGTCTGACAAATTGGATAAACTCATAGATCAACCATTATCAATAGAGGAACTCATAGAAAAATATTTAGAAAAGTTTCGTAAAAGTAATGATGTTGATAGTCAGTTTAAAGGATCTAAAGTTTTAAAAAGTTTACTGAATAATGTATCAAACATTGATTTAAAAAAAATATTAACCAATCACTTTAATAAATTAAGTTTAAATCAGACAACTATAAAAAATAATTCAAAATCAAATAATCAAAAACTTGAACTCAAATTTGACTTGAAGTCAAAATTTTCAGCAGCACTAATCATATTTTATATCGAAAACCAACCAAATAGGGAAAGAGTCTTTGATTTGATAGCTACAGCTAAATTTGAAGGAAAATTTAGAGAAATTCGAGACTTGATTATTAAAAAAACCCTTTTCAAATCAACAACTATTGAGATTTATGAAGAATTAGACTCTAAGGGATTGAATTTTACAAAAAATTTACTATTTTCTAATGAAGTTCGAAGGCTGTGTAGATTTGCATCACCTAAATTTAATGAAGATCCTTATAATGAAATTGAAAAAACAATTAGTTTTATAAATAGTTAATAAAAATGGTAAAAAAAAAGTTAACTAAAAAGAAAATTACTAAGAAAAAATCTGTCTTAGTAAAAAAAACCAAGGTATCTAAAAATAAAAAAAAATCAGTCGCTGCTTCAAATCCTATTGAGTTAGTTTATAAAGAAAATGAAAATCAACTAATTTCATTAATTACAAAAGAATTTGATAAAGATTTAGCAACTAAGTCTAAAACGTATATTAAGTCTTACACAAAAATTGATGAGTCTATTATAACTGTAAATGATTTCTTAAACTATATTGAAAATCTAGATGAAGAACTTTTTAAATTATTTAGAGCCTATACTACTTCAGTAGAAACAGACTCATCATCGTCAAACGAAGAATCAGAAGAAGAAGATAAATCAACAGGAGTTAAAAGTGATGATCCTGTCAGAATGTATCTCAAAGAAATGGGAAATGTTGAGTTACTTTCTAGAGAGGGTGAAATAGCAATTGCAAAAAGAATTGAGTCTGGGCTGGACAAAATGATGAATTCAATACTTGAGTGTCCAGCTTCAATTGACATTTTAAAAAAATGGATTGAACAAGTCAAACATAATGAAATAAATTTAAGAGAGATAGTTGATTTTGATGAATATTTTAATGAAGACAATGACCCTTACTCTAATTCATCAAAAAGAAAAGAAATTCAAAAAATAATTAATGACAAAAAGAAAGCCCTTTTAAAAGAAAAGCAACAAATGTTGAAAGAGCAGGGAATAGAAATTGATAAAGAAAAACTCCAAGAGACTTCTAATGAAGAAGATATTGAAAATGAAAGTTTTTCTATTTCCATAATTGAAGAGTTTTATAAACCTGAAATATTAAAGAAATTAGATAGAGTACTTGTCTTATCTGAAAATATAACCAAAATTAAAAAAAATAAAAATATTACAAAAATTTCAGATGCGAAATCACTTAAGGAGCTTAAAAAATATCAAGATGAGATACTAAACTATTTTAATGAAATAAAAATTAAACCTCACAAATTAGAAGAGATAATTACTCACCTTTATTCTATAAATAAGGAGATACAGTCAAAAGAGGTCTCTCTGTTAACACTAGCTACACAAAATAAAATAAGTAGAGATATATTTTTGAAACATCACAACTTAAAAGATACTTATACACAATATCAAAAACATATGATTTCTGCAGACGTTTCTTTTAAAGCTCTCTTTCAGAAAAATAATGATAAATTAAAAGATATTTATAGACAAGTTCTTAGCTTGTCTAAAATAGCAAATCAAAACACTATTGAATTTAAAGAAAAAGTCAGGGAAATACAATCTGGCCAAAGAACAGCTAATCAAGCTAAAAAAGAAATGATCGAAGCAAATTTACGTCTAGTCATTTCAATTGCAAAAAAATACACCAATAGAGGCTTACAATTTTTGGACCTTATACAAGAGGGAAATATTGGTTTAATGAAAGCAGTCGATAAATTTGAGTACAGAAGAGGTTATAAATTTTCTACTTATGCAACCTGGTGGATCAGACAAGCTATTACTAGATCTATAGCTGATCAAGCAAGAACAATTCGTATCCCAGTGCACATGATTGAAACAATCAATAAAATAGTTAGATCAAGTAGACAATTAATTCTTGAACTTGGAAGAGAGCCAACACCAGAGGAGCTTTCAGTAAGATTAAAAATGCCTATTGAAAAAGTTAGAAAAGTTTTAAAAATAGCTAAAGAACCTGTAAGTTTAGAGACACCTATTGGTGACGATGATGACAGTTTCCTTGGTGATTTTATTGAAGATAAAAATGCTGTAATTCCTGAAGATGCTGTTATGCAATTAAATTTAAGAGAAACTACTACTAAAATACTTTCAACTTTAACTCCTAGAGAGGAAAGAGTATTGAGGATGAGATTTGGTATTGGTATGTCATCTGACCATACTTTAGAGGAAGTGGGTCAACAATTTAGTGTAACCAGAGAAAGAATTAGACAAATTGAGGCTAAGGCTTTGAGAAAACTAAAACACCCTATTAGGTCAAAAAAGCTAAAGTCTTTCATGGACTCTTAAAATTTATCAATAATTATAATTCTTGTTTTTTTATAATAAAATTATAATAGTAACAATTCTAATCATGGGCCTGTAGTTCAGTTGGTTAGAACGCGGTGCTCATAACGCCGTTGTCGCAGGTTCGAGTCCTGCCGGGCCCACCAAATACAAAAAATAATACTAAATTTTCCCTATTTCAATTATCAGAGCCTCTAAATTCCCTTTGTTTTTCCTTAATATTTTATTGAACTCTGATTTTTTGGTTACAAAATAAGATGTGTTTTCAACAATTACATCGATAATCTTGTAAGATGAATCTATATCTACAACTTTCCAATAAAGACTTGCGGAGGATTTTTTATCAGAAATTTCTGATTTGATTATGTAAATATTATCTTTTATATCAACATCTTTTAGGATTATTGTACTTGAAGAACTCGAATTAGCTAATTTATATATTGTTTTAATTAAATAATCTGTAAAAGCATCCAAATATAAAGAGAGTTCATTTTCCGAGCTATTGTTAATAATATTCTCTCCAATGAGGCCATAAGCAACTGATTTAATGGCAAAGTTTTTGTTAACAAAATATTTATATTTCTCGTAATTTTCACTCTCAGTACCCTCATCATTGTTAATTATTTCTAAAAATTGATTTGACTCTTTTTCAAACCATTCTGAAACCTCTGAGGCCCCAAGAGTTGAAAAAGAAAAAATGGTAAAAATTACAATTAGTAGATTTCTCATCATGTTAAGTAAATATGGTTTGACCAACTATTCAATATAAATTTTAGGTACAGGTAAATTTTGTATATATTCCTCCTCAAGTTGAGCATTTCTGTTCTGATAATAGATTGATTTTATCATTTCATATCTATCCGAAGAAGAATCTCTTACCTTATCTAGCTGCTCGTCTAAATCTATTCTTTCACTTAAACCATTACCAATAGCTACATACTCTCTATTCGGGACGTTATTTGAAATTGGATCAACAAAATACTCTATAACGTCACCACTAAAATCTCTTAAATTACTTGGACCAATGATAGGTATTACTATGTAAGGACCACTTGAAACACCTCCTTTAGCCAGTGTAATTCCAAAGTCTGTCTCATTTTTTTCCATTCCCACTCTTGAAGCTAAGTCAAATGTACCTAAACTAGTTAATGTGTTAATAGTAAAACGCCCAATTGAGTTAAAAGACTTATAGAACTCTCCTTGAAAAATAAAAGAAACAGTCCTAATTGGTTCCTTTAAATTACTAAAAAAATTAGACACCCCTTTTTCAACTGGTTCTGGAGCTATAAATTTATAAGTTTTAACTATTGGTCTAATAGCAACATCGTCTATAAAAAAATTAAAACTCAAAACCGCTCTGTTAATAGGCTCTATTGGGTCATATATTTCATCGTATGAGATCCCTGTTTGAGATATATTTTCATCTGTATATGAAGGTGTTGTTTGTAAAAAAGTAACAAATATTATTAAAAGAATGACTTTCAAATGTTTTTTCATTACGTAAAATCTTGATTCATTATATTACAATCAATTTATGGATCTAAATACATTAAATAAAGAACAAAAAATTGCAGTTGAGCATAAAAATGGCCCACTTTTGGTACTTTCAGGTGCGGGAACAGGCAAAACTAGAGTATTAACTTCTAGATTTGTTTATATTGTAAGAAATCTAAAAGTTGATTTTAATAAAATAATTGCTGTCACCTTTACAAATAAGGCTGCAAAAGAGATTAAGACAAGAGTGAATATTGAGCTCAGAAGTAATATTGACACTCCTTGGATTGGTACCTTTCACTCAATTTTTGCAAAATTTTTGAGGAAGCACTCGGGCTTAGTAAATTTAAAATCAAACTTTACAATTCTTGATGTAGAGGACCAAAAAAAGTTGCTAAAACAAGTTTTAGAGTATTGCAAGATTGATAAAGATATAAGTGAAGTTGTTTATCATAACGAAATTCAAAATTTGAAAGACAATAAAATCCTTTTTAATGAAAACAAAAAAATATCTAAATTTTCCTCTATAGATAGATTAGACGATATTTATTCTTATTATCAACAAAGATTAATTGAAATAAATGCAGTTGACTTTGGAGATATTCTTTTACATAGCTACAACATCCTATTTAATAATCAAGAGATACAGAAATCTTATCAAAATTTTATTGAACATATTCTTATTGATGAGTTTCAGGATACAAACATTATTCAGTATGATCTAATAAAATTAATATTGAATCGTGATAAAAACTTATTTTGTGTTGGGGATGACGACCAATCTATTTACGCTTGGCGAGGCGCAAACATAGATAACATTATTAACTTCCCAAAAGAATTTAATTCGCCTGTAGTTCGCTTAACAAAAAATTATCGCTCAAATAGTTCAATACTAGAGGCAGCAGCTTGTATAATAAGTAATAATAAGAATAGACTAGGTAAGGATTTAATAAGTTTTAATAAAAAAATACCAGAGCAAAAAATTAATTTGAATTCTTTTTATTCTCAGGAAGAGGAGTCATTATGGATATCAGATAATATATCAAAGAAGTTTGAGGAAAATAATAGCATAGGAATCTTAGTTAGACTTACTGCCCAAATGAGAAGCATTGAAGATAAGTTAATAAAGTATGCATTACCTTATGAAATTATTGGAGGGCCAAGATTTTTTGAAAGGAAAGAAATCAAAGATATTTTAGCATACCTAAAACTCGCAAATAGTTTTCAAGATGATCTTTCATTTGAAAGAATAATTAATTTACCAAAAAGAGGAATAGGAGATCAATCTTTAAAATTAATTATCGATAATGCTAGAGAAAAAAAAGTTTCATTTTTTGAGTCTTTAGACTCTTTATCTTTTGAAAATAAATTACCAGGATCTTTAACATTAAAAACGAAATCATTTATTGATATTATAAAAAAAACATCTGAGCTCATAGGTAAAACAACTCTAGAGGATATAGGTATTTTTATAATTGAGGAGTCAGGTTATTTAAAAATGTTAGAAAATGAAAAAAATAAATTGAAACAATTAGAAAATGAATCAAGGATTGATAACTTAAAAGAATTTGTGAATGCTCTCTCTGAGTTTGAGAATTTGGATAATTTTTTAGAGCATGTTGGTCTCGTTAATGAAAATCAAAAAAAAATTCAATCTAATTCTGTTAAACTAATGACTTTACATTCAGCTAAAGGTTTAGAATTTGATCATGTTTACTTACCAGGTTGGGAAGAGGGTATTTTTCCAAGCTCTCGAGCATTAGAGCAAAATTCATCAAATTCACTAGAAGAAGAGAGGCGGCTTGCTTATGTTGGTATTACCAGAGCAAAGTTTGATTTAAATCTAAGTTACGCAACTTCTAGATATACCTATGGTATTAATAATTATTCATTACCATCAAGATTTTTGAACGAAATTTCAAAAGTTGAGAAAAATATAACAAACACTATAGAAGAATACTCTTCATCTAACTTAAATAAAAAGATTACTTCCGATAATGCACAATTAAGTCCTGGAAAAAAAAGAATGTTAGAGTTTTTAAAAAAAAATAGTAAATGAAGCCTCATTTAATTAAAAAATTTTTAAAAAAACAAAAAATAGATTTTTACCTTATTACCAATAATGATTTGCATCTAAATGAGAGTCCTAATTTAGATTTAAAAGATATATATAAATTATTTAAGTTTGATTGTACTAGAGGATATATACTTTTTTTTGTTAATAAATTCGTTTTTTTTACAGACTCCCGCTACACATTGGCAGCTAAAAAATTTTTTAAGAATAATTGTGAAATTTATAATTTAAGTGAAACAACAATTGTTGATTACCTAATTATGCAAAACAAGAAATTATCTGGCGTATTAGACCCCAAGTTAATCTCAGTTAAAGAATTTAGGGAATTAAATTCAAAATTAGAAAAAAATAAAATTATTATTCATCCACAATTCAAAAATTTTTTTAGAAAAAAATACTACCCAAATTTCGATATTTCTTATCCGTTAAGTATGCCAAAATATTTAATTCCAAGACAATTTAATGATAATTTAATTAAAATAAAAAATAATTTAAAAACTGAGGGAATATTAATTTGGAATAATGCTCATGTAGCATATTTATTAAACCTTAGATCTTTTGAGCTATGGAATTCTACTAAACCATTTGCAGGTTTATTTATTCCAAAAAAAAATATCAAACCTGTCTTAATATCTAATAACTCAAACTTAAATAAAATTAGCAAAATAAGTAAGAGTTTTAATATTTTTCGAGAAGAAAAATTTATTCATTTTCTAAAATTATCTAAATTTAAAATTATTGAAACTTCATATGACTTTTTAAATTTAAATTTTTATATTTGTTTGTCTAAATTTTTAAACTTAACTGAGACTAAAATAAATATTTCTAAATATCTGGGTGTTAAAACATCTAAGGAAATTAAAAATATAGAAAATTGCCATATTGAAGATGGTTTAGCAGTTCTTAAATTTATTTTTGATTTAAAAAAGAAAAGTTTCAATCCCAAAAATGAATATGAGGTTTCAGAATATTTATACAATAAAAGAAAAGAAGGTATCAATTTTTTTAGGAATTCATTTGATTACATTAGTGCATTTGACTCTAATGCTGCTATTGTTCATTACAAACCACATCCAAAGAAATCCTTAACTTTTAAAAATAGAAATATATTGTTAACTGACTCTGGTGCACAATATTTAGAGGGCACTACTGACATTACGAGAGTTATTAAAGTTGGGAATAAAAATTTTTCTAAAATAAAATATTCTTATACATATTTACTAAAGTCTTTAGTTAAAATAGAAAATAAAATATTTCCAAGAAACATAAGATCATCAATATTAGATCTATATATCAGAAATTATCTATCTAAATTTAATATATATTATAGTCATGGAACTGGACATGGAGTTGGTAATTTTGCTGATGTACATGAAAGATATCCTATCATTTCTCCAAAATCTCGGGACATCTTAACAAATAATAACTTATTTTCTATTGAACCAGGCCATTATGTAGAGGGTCAATTTGGTCTAAGGTTAGAAAATCTCTATGTAACAAAAAATTCAATTGGAGGTATGAAGTTAAAAAATATTACATTAGTGCCTTATGATTTAGATCTAGTTGATTTTAATTTAATCACAAATTTTGAAAGAAAATTTATAAAAAGATATCATCAGAAGATTTACAAATTATTTCAATCAAGATTAAGTGATAAATACAAGAGGTATTTTTTACAAAATTTAATTGATAAGATTTAAAAAATCTTTCTCATTTAAAATATTAATTTTTAAATCTTTAGCTTTTTTTAATTTGGAACCTGATTTTTCTCCGAATACAAGTATATCTAAATTTTTTGAAACATTTGAGGCAATTTTATATCCTTTTTTTTTAGCTAACTCTTTTGCTCTATCTCTTGACATTTTTTGAAGAGTTCCAGTAAATAATATGCTCTTATTAAGGTTCACTATATCATCTTCAATTTCCTTAATTTCAATTATGTCAAGGATCATAAATGACTCATCAAGGTTACTTTTATCGGAAAAGTAATTAATAAAAGAACTAATAGCTTTTTCTCCCAAGCCGTCAATGTTTTCAAGCTCTCCTCTAAGCTTTTTTGATTGAATAATATTTTTAAATTTTGTTTTATTTTTAAAATATAAAGATATAAGTTCAGAGTTATTTTCACCTAAGTACCTAAGACCCAATGAGAATAAATATCTTGATAGAGAAGTAACCTTCGATTTATTTATTGAGTCAATGAGATTCTGAAAGGACTTTTCTCCAAATCCTTCAAGTTTTATAATTTTATCTTTATGATTTTCTAATCTATAAATATCTGATTTATTAGATATTAAATTAAGACTAATAAATTTTTCAATCAATTTTTCACCAAGGCCATCTATATTCATAGCTTTTTTAGAAACAAAGTGTTTGAAAGTCTCTAAGTTTTGATATTTACATTGATTTTTTCTGGCGCTACACCTTTGTACAGCTTCGTCTTCAATTTTTATAATTCTGGAACCACATAAACATTTTTTTGGTACGATAAATTTTTTACTAGATTTTTTCCTTCTCTCAATATCCACTTTTGAAACGTATGGAATTACGTCCCCAGCCCTTTTAACCCAAACGAAATCATTAACTCTTATGTCTTTTCTTATAATTTCGTCAAAATTATGAAGAGTTGCATTCGATACAATTACACCTCCTATATTAATTGGCTTTAGTCTAGCAACAGGTGTAATAGCACCAGTTCTTCCTATTTGTAACTCTATTTTTTCAATTTGTGTCAACGCTTCCTCAGAACTAAATTTAGCTGCTATAGCCCATCTAGGGAATTTGTTGGTGCTTCCCAACATTCTTTGTAAATCTAAATCATTAATTTTAACCACCATCCCATCAATATCAAAGTTTATGGAGGATCTTTTTTTCTCTATTTCAGAAACATAACTATGGATATTTTTTAAACTAGTATATTTTTTAGCATAACCAGTTTGATCAAAACTATTTTTTTTACAAAAACCTAAAAATTCCTCAAAATTTAAAAACTCTTTTTCATATGAAAATTTACCATATCCATGTGGTATAAATCTCAAAGGTCGATCTTTTGTGATTTTACTATTAATTTGGCGAAGAGATCCCGAGGCAGCATTTCTCGGATTTGAAAATTGATTTTTTTTTTCAAATTGTTTATTTAATTTTTCAAAATCTCTTCTAAAAAAAAATACCTCACCTCTTATTTCAATAAGATCTGATTGACAATTTTTTAAAAATTTTGGTATGCCTTTTATACCAAATGCATTTTCTGTTATCTCTTCTCCAATTAAACCATCTCCCCTAGTTATAGCTTTAAACAACTTTTTATTTTTGTAAATTAGAGATAATGAGACACCATCTATTTTGCAATCTACATAAAATATATAATTTGAGTCTTGTCTTTTTAAATAATTGGTTGCTTTTTCAAAGAAATCTTCTGTTTCACTTAAATTAAAACTATTTGAAAGTGAAAGCATAGGCTCATAGTGCCTAAATTTTTTAAATTTTGATGAAGGTGATGTGCCTACACCTAAATTATCAAACTCTTTTAATTCAGGATTGTTCAATAACAAATAATCATACTTTTTCTTTAAATCATCATACTTTGAGTCGTCGATTGATGGATTTGAGTTATAATATTCTTTATTATATTTCTTTAACTCATCTCTAAGTTTAATAAAACTATCTTTTTTTTTCATTTCATTAATTTTGAAGTAAATCAGAGGCTACTTTTTTAGCAGTTTCAGTAATTTTAGTCCCACTTATTAAACTTGCTATTTCAATTACTCTTGACTCATCATTTAATTCTATAATTTGACTTGTCATTTCGTCATCTTTAATAATTTTCTGTATTTTCCAGTGTTTGTCAGCTTTTGAGGCCACTTGAGGTGAATGTGTAATAGCAATTACTTGATTCTTTTTTGAAATATTATTAATTTTTTCTGAGACATTAGATGCAATTTTACCACTTAAACCACTATCTACTTCATCAAAAATAAGAGTAAGATTGTTATCATTAATTGCTGATAATGACTTAATTATCAATAGCAATCTTGATAACTCTCCTCCAGATGCTACCTTTTTTATTGAGCTAAATTCTGAATTTTTATTTGTTCTGAACAAAACATCTAATTCATCATATCCATGAGAATTGTAATTTTTTTCATCTTTTTCAGAAAAATTAAAAATAATTTCTCCTTGTTCGATATTTACAATTGGAAGTTGTTTATTGATACTCTCTGATATTTTTTTTGACTCTATTTTTCTTAAATTTGATACTTTTAAAGCCTCTTCTTTATAATTATTAAGATCGTTAGTATATTTATTAAAGAGAGCTCTTTTCTCTCTTTCAAAATTTTTAAGAGAGTCTATTTCATTTAATATTTTATCTTTAATTGAAAATAAATCTTTAGGTTCTAATTCAAAAAATTTAGATAACTGTTGATATTGATAAATTTTTTCGTCTATTTCATCAAAATTAATTTCATCATAATCTTCAGAGTTCAATTTATTTTCTAATTCGTTAGTTAATTCATTTATGTCTAAAATAATAGAAGAAAACTTTTTTGAAATATCTACAAATTCTTGATTAATATCCTCTAATTTAATTAAATTTTTTTCAATTATATTTAAATAATCATTTGTTTCTAAATTTGTTATTGATATTTTAATTTCGTTAGAAATTGCATTATATTTTTTAATATTTTGATACGAATTTCTTTTGTTGATAAGTTCTTCGTACTCATTTTTAATTGGATTTAATATTTTAATTTTTTTATTTTTTATTTCTAATATTTCAAGTTTTTCATTTATATTTTTTTCATTATCTAAATGGGCTTGATAAATATTTTTTGAAATTTTAAGCTTCTCAAATTTAGACTTTAAATCTTTTTTTTCAATACTGCCCAAGCTATCTATAAATTTAAGAAAATATTTGTTATCAAATAGTTCTTGCTGTTCAAAATTCTCTTGAAATTCAATAACATTTTTTAAAATTTCTTTTGCATTTGATAGAGGTCTTACTTCACCATTGATTAATAGTTTTGACT
Organism: uncultured Alphaproteobacteria bacterium; assembly: GCA_902542505.1. GTDB lineage: Bacteria > Pseudomonadota > Alphaproteobacteria > HIMB59 > HIMB59 > HIMB59. Next base: position 49,785 of record CACBUI010000001.1, read on the forward strand.
TTTGATTTGAATTTATTTCTCTTTCTATTATTAAATAATCATCATCAATATTAATACTCAATTCATCAAGATTTTTTTTTATTAAACTGTTAATCTCAAATACTGCTTTAATTGATGAAATTTCTCTATCTTTCAAATTAAGGTTTTTTTGATTTTTTCCACCAAGTGCTAATTTAAGACCTTCTATAATTATTGATTTACCTGCTCCGGTTTCTCCTGTAAATGCATTGAAACCTTTTATGAAATTAATAGATATTTTTCTTATTAAGAGAAAATTTTTAATTTCCAAAGAAACTAACATTTTAATTATCTTATCGATTGTATAGATATATTATTAGAATTATTTTCTTCATTCTTTATAAATATTCTAATTGGATTATATTTTTCATACCATTTTTTATTTTTGCCTACATCTTCTAAGCCGTTTATCATATTATATGACTCTTGATACCATTTACTCTTAGGAAAATTGTAAGCTAAAATTGAAGCGTAATTTTTAGCTAATTCATACTCACTTAAAGAGTAGTAAATTTTAGTAATTAAAAATAAAGTTTCTTCGATTGACAGACTTGAGCTGTGATTTTCAAAGATATCTATTAAATATACTAAAGATCCATTAGTGTTACCTTTTTCCAAATAAAACTTAGCTATGTTTAGTTTTTCTGCAGCTAAATTATTATCAATTAGTCTAATTTTTATTAATATATCAATCTCGTATTTACTATTTGGATAAGCATTTAGTATAAAATTAAATTTATCCAATGCTATATCAGTATTTTCTTGGCTATATTCAGTTTTTTTAATCAGTACATAATATGTCATAGCCTCTAAATAATTTGCATAAACAATGTCTTTGCTGCCTGGGTAATAACTTTTATACATTTCTGCTAAAGCTCTTGTTTTTTCGTAATCTTTTTTAAGAAAGTTTATGTATGCTTTTACAAGCATACTTTTATTGGCATATTCACTGCTTGGGAATAGAACCTCTAGTTTATCCAACTCAATAAGAGCAGCATCAAATTTTTTTGAGTCTATGTAATCATTAGCTAAAACAAATAATTCTTGATCATTCAATAAATTGTTTTCATAAATGCTTTGATCAATTTTATAATCATCATTATCATTGGATGAGCAAGAAATAACAAATAAAAGTAACAGTATTAGAATCGGTCTTATCACAAATGAATTATAGCTTCAGAAAAAAAAATAAAATAGTTAAATATATAGTTCTTCACTACACAGGAATGAAGACACTTGGTTTAGCTTATCAAAAATTATCTGATATAAAATCAAATGTAAGTATACATTATCTGATATCCAGAAATGGCATTATTTATAATTTGTTATGTCCTAAATACAAAGCTTGGCATGCTGGTCACTCTAAATGGAAAAGAAATGTAAATATCAATGACTTTTCTATAGGTGTTGAGTTGGAAAATAAAGGGCATGATTTTGGATATTCAAATTACTCTAATAAACAATACACCTCTCTAAAGAAATTAATTTATTTTTCAAAAATAAATTTTCATATACTTGATGAAAATATAATCTTTCATTCAGATATAGCTCCAAATAGAAAGCTAGACCCAGGAGAGAAATTTTTTATAAATAAAATCGAAATAAATAGATTTAGTAATAAAAGAAAAAAAAATAAATATTCAATTGAGGAGATGTTGATTTTATATGGTTTTCATAAGTCTTATATAAAAAAATATAAAAAATTTTGTATTATTGCTGTTAAAAGATCTTTAAATTATAAAATTATAAATTCATCTATATCAAAAAAATTTATAAATGATTTTTATAATTTATTATTTTACTAATTTTATGTATATTAATTGAGGGTAGTGTGCAGTCGCTTTGTTATACAAAGAGGAAAGTCTGAGCTCGCGTAGAAAGTGATAGCGGATAACATCCGTCGAGGGTAACCTTAGGGAAAGTGCAGCAGAAACAAACCGCCGTAAGGTAAGGGTGAAAAGGTGAGGTAAGAGCTTACCGGATACTCTAAAAAGTATCGCAATATGCAAACCCTATCGCGAGTAAGATCAAATAGAGACTAAAACTATTTCTACAGTTGGTCTGGGTTGATCGCTGGAATTAACTAGTAATAGTTAATCAAGATAAATGATTGCAATTTTTTAAATACAGAACTCAGCTTATAGCTACCCATTACTATTTACTATTTGTTATAAATCCCATATAATCCCATAAAATACCATGTACATGTTCTTATCATCATTTTATGGAATTATTGACTCAAAAAATAGAGTGGCTATACCATCTTCTTTCAGGTCGACAATAATTATTTCAAAAGAAAAAACATTCATATTTAAAAGTTTAAAGTATGCATGCCTAGAGATACATCTGTCATCAAAGATAAATTCATTAGTTAAGAGTTTTGATGAAAAAGATTTCTTTTCAAAAAAGAATGATCATTTTAAAACCGCTATACTCTCTGACCTAGAGGAAATAAAAATAGATAAAGAGGGAAGATTTATAGTCAAGGAACAACTTCAGAAATTTTCAAAACTATCAAAAGATATAATTTTTATAGGGAAAGGAAATCATTTTGAAATTTGGGAAAAGAAATTAGGTGAAACACATAAAAAAATTTCTAGAGCAAAATTTAAATGATTAAAAATCAACATATACCAATTATGGCAAATGAAATTTTATCATTTATTGATGGTAAAAAAAAATTATCTATTCTAGATTGTACATTTGGAGGAGGAGGCCATTCTAAAAAATTTTTAGAAAGTGGGCACTTCGTAACTGCTATTGATCAAGATGACACCTCTTTAACTATTGCTAAAGAATTAAAAAAAAATTACTCAAACATAATTTTTTACAAATCAAATTTCAAAAATATTGATTTATTAGAACTAAACATCAAAAAGTTCGACCTTATATTATTAGATTTAGGTTACTCATCAAATCAATTAGAAGATAGTAATATTGGTTTATCATTTAAAATTGACTCTTATTTAAACATGAATTATCTGGGTGGTGATTTAAATGCATTTAGGATAATCAATTATTATAATAAAAAAGAACTTCAAAGAATTTTTAATGTATATGGTGAAATAAGTCAGGCTGATAAATTAGCTAATTATATTGTAAAACAGAGATCTCTGAAAAAGATAACTACAAACTTTGAATTTGTAGAAGTATTAAGAAACAGTGGTGTTAACTTTAGATCAAAAAAAATTCATTTTGCAACACAAGCATTCCAAGCCTTAAGGATAGAGTCAAATGGTGAATTAGAAAATTTAACAATATTTTTGAAAAAAGTTCATGATTTTTTAGGAATAAATGCATATTTAGCAATTATTTCATTTCACAGCCTAGAGGATAGATTAGTCAAGAACTACTTCAGAGACAACAAAATTAAAAAAAACAAAGATTTTCAAAATTATAAAAATTGGGGATACGAGATTCTGACTAAAAAACCACTAACTGCAACAAAATTTGAACTTTTAAAAAATAATAGGGCGAGGTCTGCAAAATTGAGAGTAGGGAGATTCATAAATTGATTAATCATATATCTAAGTTTTTTTTATTATTTTTATTTATTATTTTATTTTTAAGTTTCAAAAACCAAATCAAAATACTTGAAAACAATCTCTCAAATTTAAAATTTAATTATATAAAAGATCATCAAACTTATATTAATAAAGAAATACTACTCTCAAAGCAAATAAATCAATTACAGATTAACAAATTGAATAATTATGATTTTATTAAAAATAAAAAAATTATTAAATTTGATAGAAACGAGTTTGATGGCTTTACAATAATAAAGGTCAATTATGTTCAATCTGAGTAATGAAACAGACTATAAATTACTTTCTAAAACAAAAAATTATTACAATTTTTTTATTTTAACCATTTTATCACTTTTCGTTGCTGTTTTTACAAGATTAATATTTTTAAGCTTTGATAATGGTAATATTTCTAAACCTAATGAAAGGGATATAAATTTTAAAGCTTTACCAACTATCTACGACTTAAATAAAAATATTTTAGCTTACTCTGATTACAATTATTCAATAAAAAATATCAAAAACAAAGTTAAGTATTTAAAAAGAAATATCCCACTAAAAGATATTTTAGAACCAATTTATGAAGGTAATCCTTATATTAAATTTGAAAAAATTCTCACTAGAAAATACCCACATAGTGCCATCACAAATAATATGATAGGACACACAAATATTGATCATAAAGGTGTATCTTTAATTGAGAAATATTTAGATCAAAAAAATAATGATATTGATTTGTCTTTGAATATTCAGATACAAAAGAAAATATATGACTCCTTATTTAAGGATACAATAATTTTAAATCCAGATTTTTCTATGAATGTTTTAGTTGATTTAAGTAGAGAAGAAATTGTAAGTAACGTTTTTTTAGATAACAGAAATGTTGAAGATAGGTTCGATCAAACCTTATTACCTTTGAAAGATCTCAAATTTGATTTTGGATCTGTTTTCAAAACATTTACAGTTTTTTCTGCATTAAAAAATCAGAAAATTGACATTAATGAGTATTTTGATGTAGATCAACCAGTATACATTGGTAGTAAAATGATTAATGACTATCCAAGAAACAGCGAAATACCCATGCAAGTAGGAGATATATTAAAAAAATCATCTAATAGAGGGGCGATTTTAATTAGAAGAAATTTGGATTGTCAAAATGAATTTAAAGCTGATTTGGATTATATAGGTCTTTTAAACTCTACTCAAATCGGATTTGGAATGACCTCCGTTGAACCAACTGTAAATAATTTTAGAGGTAGATATTGTGACAATATCCCTTTTGGTTATGGATTGTCAGTTTCTCCAATACAATTAATTAATGCGTATGGAAAAATAATTACAGGTAGAGATAATTTCAATGCTTCATTTGAAAAAAATGAAATACAAAATAAGAATAAATATAACAAAATATCAAACACTGTTAATAAACTATTATTTTATGCGAATGAGACTGATAATGAATTATACAAAAACTTCTTAGTAGCAGGTAAAACTGGAACGGCAGATCAAATTACATTTAATGATGAAAAATTTCAAAATGTTACATATATAAGTTTTTTTCCTTACAATAACCCAAAATATTTAAATTTAACATTTATGCAAAACCCCAAGGAATCCTATGGAAAATACATGACTGCTGGGAATACAGTAAAACCAACTTTTTATAATCTTTTGAAAGAAATATACATATATCTGGACTTATCTATTGTTAATACTAAAAGTACAGATATTTAATGAACTTAACTGACTTAAAAAAAAAGGGTTTTAAAATTGTTACAAATTGGCAAGACTGTAACAAAAATACTATTTTTCTATTTGATAGTAAAAATCAAACAAAATTTATTAAGTATATAAATTTAGCCATCAAAAAAAAATGTAATTTCATTATTTGTAATATTAATTTAAAGGGGAATATTAAAAAAAAATCGATTAATTTTTTTTTCTATAAAAATAACAAGGATTTAGAAAACATAGTTAAAATATTTTATAGCTTAAATCGTCTTAAATTAATTTTTGTTACAGGTACTAATGGTAAAACCTCTATTGCTTATGGTGCAAATAAATTATTTAATAAAAATGGACTAAGATCTTGTTATATAGGTACTTTAGGTTTTTTTATTAATTCAAAAAGAATTAAAAAACTGAGCAATACTACACCTTCATATTTTGAAATTCTTAATTTACTTCAATTAGCGAATGATAATTACATAAAATTTGTATTTATAGAAGTTTCCAGTATTGGATACTGTGAAGGAAGAATTGGAAATTTAAATTATAATTATTGTATTTTAACAAATTTAGAGTCCGATCACCTTGATTACCATAAAAACATAAATGATTATCATTTAGCTAAAATAAATCTTATTAAAGATCATAGATTGAAGAACTCATTTTTATTTCTACAGGATTATAATTTAAAAAATAAATTTAAAAGCTTTGATAAAAACTTACTTACACAGGATAACTTTATATCTAAAAATAAAATATCTATAATTAATAAAAGTTTTAATCAATACAAAATAATTTTAAAAGACAAATCTTATAAAATAAACTCATATAATGATTTTATGGTCAAAAATATTATTACTATATTGATGATTTATAATAAAATTAAAAAAAAATTTCCATTAAAAATTACTAAATCACTATTTCCACCTGGTAGATCTGAAATTATTTATAATAAAAAAAATAAAGTAATAATAATTGATTATGCTCATTCAAAAGATGCATACGAAAACCTGTTAAACAAATTCCCTCTACTAAATAAAAGTGTAATAATTATTTATGGTTGTGGCGGTGATAGAGATAAAACTAAAAGACCGCAAATAGCTAAGGTAATTTCAAAGTACACAAAATTACAGATAATTACTGATGATAATCCAAGATATGAAGACCCATCAGTAATCAGAAAAACTCTTATAAAGTATTCTTCAAACCCAATTGAAATCCCTAGTAGAAGAAAGGCTATAAAATTTGGAATAGATTACATAAAAAAAAATGATGGTATTTTAATTATTGCTGGAAAAGGTCATGAAGATATACAAACATACAAAGATAAATCCTACTTATTTAATGATAAAGTAATTTCATCAAATTATGCTAAAAACTTATAAAATTATTGAGGATTTAAAGTCGAAATATAAATCTGACATTGTTTTTGACACAAGATTAATAAAAAAAAATGATATTTTCATTGGTTTAAAAACAAAAAATAATGATGGTAGCTTGTATTTTAATGAAGCAATAAAAAAGAAAGCAGCGTTGGTAATTGTAAATATTAACAATACTCACCCAAAATTATTACATGTTAAAGATACCCATCTATTTATAAAAAAGTTTTGCAAATTTATATTAGACTCCTATAAAGGTAAAATTATTGCTGTAACTGGATCTGTAGGCAAAACAACATTTAAAGAGAATATTTTTCACATTCTAAAAAATAATAATATTAGCACATATAGATCTTATAAAAATTTTAACAATATCCAGGGTTTGCAGTTTTCTATAATGAATATGAATTTAAAAAGTAAATATTCTATATTCGAATTAGGAATTAATAACCCTAAAGAGATGCTTAAATTAGTAAATACTTTACAACCACACTATTGCTTAGTGACAGGTATTGAAAATTCTCATATTGGTAATTTTAAAAATTTTAGGCATCTTGTAGATAACAAACTAAAAATATTCAAATCTAAAAGACTTATTAGTGGGTTAGTCAATTATAATTATGAACCTCATTATATCAATAATAAACTTAACCAAAAAGTAGATGTTATAAATTCTGAAAATATGAAAAAATTTATTATCTCAAACAAAAAAATATACAAAGTAAATTTTATTTATAATAATAGAAAATACTCTATAGAGTCATCTAGAGGGGAATTTTATATAAACATAGCTATCATATCTTTTCTATTTATTAAAAAATTTATAAAGACAATAAAATTTAAAAATTTTTTTTACGATGAGTCAATTATTGAGTCCAGGGGTAAAGAAGTTCTGACTTATATAGGAAGTAAAAAAATTAAATTCTATGATCATAGTTATAATGCAAGTCCATATTCACTAAATAAACAAATTTTATTCTTTAGTAAGAGAAATATTAAACAAAAAGCGTATATTTTAGGCTCTATGAAGGAACTAGGAGATCAATCAGAATTTTTTCATATGCAAATTATTGAATTAGCAACTAAATTAAATTTAAGAAAAATAATTTTTATAGGAGACGAATTCTATAAGTTTAAAGAAAAATTTGATAAATTCATTTTTTATAAAAACTATATGCCAGCTATCAATTATTTGAATACAGAAATTAATAATATAAAAAATATATTCGTAATGGGTTCAAGATTAAACAAACTAGATAAGATAATAAAACAATATGTTAGGTGATTTATTATATTCTCTAAGAGATATAGAATTTTTATTTAATTTATTTGGTTATATTTCTTTTAGGTCGGGCTTATCCTTGGTCACCTCATTTTTAATAGTCTTAATACTTATGCCTCATTGGGTTAGAATTCAAAAAAGTGCTTTTCCTAGTGGACAACCTATAAGGAATGATGGTCCGGATACACATTACCATAAAAAAGGTACTCCAACGTTAGGTGGGGTGCTCATTCTTTTTTCAATAATTTTAAGTTCAATTTTGTGGACTTCCAATTTCTCAAGTTTTAACTATATATTGATATTGACATTAATTTTATTTGGATTGATAGGTTTTTTTGATGACTTTCAAAAAGTTAAATTAGGTAAGGGAATAACATCTAAAATTAAATTTTTATGTCAACTGTCAGCTACATTAATTATCTATTTTGCTATTAAATATAATGGATTTGATTTAAACCAATTTAGCATTCCTTTTTTAAAAAATGTTTCAGTTGAACTTGGCTATTTTTACTTTGTTCTAATTCTATTTATTGTAATTGGTTCAACAAATGCAACAAACTTGACTGATGGATTAGATGGATTAGTGACAATGCCTTTGATATTTGTATTTCTTACATTTGCTGTATTTGCATATGTTTTGGGTAACATGAATTTTTCTGATTATCTTTTAGTTAATTATATAAACGGATCAGGAGAAATTGTAATTTTTTGTACCTCAGCAATTGGAGCGTTACTGGGTTTCTTATGGTTTAACTCAAGTCCCGCATCTATATTTATGGGAGATACAGGATCACAATCTTTAGGCGCTTCATTAGCCGTAACGTCCATCCTTCTAAAACAAGAAATAGTATTAGCTGTTGCTGGGGGTCTATTTGTAATTGAAACTTTATCTGTCATGATACAAGTTACATATTTTAGATTATCAAAAGGAAAAAGAGTATTTTTAATGGCCCCACTTCATCATCATTATGAAAAAAAAGGACTATCAGAACAAAAAATAGTAATTAGATTTTGGATATTAAGTTTCCTATTTTGTTTGTTAGCTTTATCACTTTTAAAAATTAGATAATTGATAAAATTAAATAAAAAATTTTTAATTTATGGATATGGTGTAAGCGGGAAATCAGTAGAAAAATATCTTATAAATAATAATTGTAATTTTAATATATATGATGATTTTAAAAAAATTATAAATAAAAGAGTAATTAGCAAAAAGTATTTAGAAAATAAAATTAATCAATATAGTTATCTCGTAGTATCTCCATCAATCAAGATTGAAAAAAATCATTTTTTATATAAACATAAAAATAAAATTTTAATCGATTTAGATTTTTTAAGTTTAGAAATATCCTCGCAAAAAATATTGGGCGTAACAGGAACAGAGGGTAAATCTTCAACTTGTAGTTATATTAATCAAATACTTTCAAAAAAATATAAAACTAAAATTATTGGCAATTTTGGAAATACTATTTTGAACAAAACAAATTTAAAAAAATATTTATCAAAAATAGATATTTTAATTATTGAATTAAGTTCATATCAATTAGATAAATTGAAATTTTTAAAATTACATTATGCTTTGATTACAAATATATTTAGTGATCATTTAGATTACCATACAAATATTAAAAATTACATTAGCTCTAAATTTCGAATACAAGATTTTTTATATAAAAATTCACCTTTATTTTTATCAAATTACTTATTTCTAAAACATCGAAGTCATTTGAAAATCAATAAAAATAGATTAATTTTGAATGATGAAAAAATAATACTTAAAAAAGAACTCCCCAACCATATTAGAGAATTAAATTTATACTCAATTAAAAATTTGATTTATTTTATCGATTCACGAATAAAAATAAAAAATATTAATGTTTATGATGATTTAAGTTATAGAATTCAGCTAATTTATAATAAAAATTCTCTAAAAATTTATAATGATAGCAAGTGCACTAACTTAAATAACGCTGTTTATAAAAATAATTTAATTAATAGTTCAAAAAAAATTTTAATCCTTGGGGGCATACTTAAGAAACAAGATAAAAATTTAAAATTTAATATTAAAAATACATTAGTGCTAACATTTGGTAATCAAAGAGATTTATTTATTAATCAATTAAATTTTATTGACTCTAATTATTTTAAATTTAATAGACTTATTGAATTAATAAAATTTCTTAAATTAATAGTTAAATTACGTAAATTTGAATATATACTTTTTTCTCCTGGTGGTGAGTCTTTTGACTCTTTTAAAAATTATATAGATCGTGGAAATTATTTTAATCGACTTATAAAAAAAGCCATATCTTGAAAAATATACTTTTTAGAGATGACAAAAGTTTATTAGGATCTAATTGGTATATATTATCAAAAAAACTTTTTATAATTCCATTTATTTTATCATTCATTGGCATCCTTGCTATTTATTCTTTAATAGGTACTGAATATTCTATTTTATTAATACTAAAACATATTATTTTTTTATCTGTATCTCTGAGTGTTTTAATTTTTATATCTTTATTGTCTAAAAATAATTTAAGAAAATTTCTAAATATCTTGAGTATTTTTTTTATTTTACTTTTATTAATTGTGCCAATTTTTGGGTATGAAATTAAAGGTGCAACGAGATGGTTAAGTTTTAATTTTATTTCTATTCAGCCTTCTGAATTACTAAAAGGACCTCTTATTTGTATGTTTTCTTGGTTTTGTTATTTATATACTAAAACAAAAAATAATTTTTATTTATTATTAAGTTTTGCAATATTAAGTACAGTTATAATACTTCTACTTCTCCAACCAGATATAGGAACATTATTGGTTTATATTTCAATTTTTTCTTTAATTTTAATTTTATATTTTAGAAATTTAAAACTTCTAATTTTATTAGCCTTTATAGGATTTTTTTTTCTGTTAATTGCCTATTTTTCGTTTGATCATGTTTCATACAGAATTGATAATTTCCTAAATGGTGACAACTCTCAAGTTTCGAAAAGTTTATCAGCAATTAAAACTGGTGGGTTATTTGGTGTAGGTTTGGGTGAAGGTCAACTTAAATACTCAATCCCTGAGTCTCATAATGACTTTATATTTGCTATTTTAATTGAGGAATTTGGTGTCTTATTTGGTCTATTTGTTGCCTTTTTGTATCCAGTATTTTTCATATTGGTAAGAAGATCTATTTTGAGTCCATCAAATTTATTTATTACTAATACGATTTTCAGTTTATGCTTTTTGATGTGTTTGCAAGCATTTGTGAATATAGGTTCTTCTATTAAACTTATACCACCTACTGGAATGACATTGCCATTTATTAGCTACGGAGGATCATCAATGCTTTCTTATGCTATAATATTTGGTACAGTCATCAACTTTAGTAAGAATGAAGAGAGTACTGCAAATAATTCATAGTGAAGTTGCTGACGTAAGCGTAGTATCAAAATTTTTTCAAAAAAAACATAAAACCTCTACAATCTTTTATAAAAATTTACATTTTTTAAAAAAAAAAGATATCGATCAATTTGATTTATTTATTTTTCACGGTGGTAAACAGAGTGCAAATAGTAAATCAAACGCTATTTCTTATGAATATAAATTTCTGAATTATATAATAAAAAAAAATAAAAAGATTGTTGGTATTTGTTTAGGTGCTCAATTAATCGCAAAAATTTTTGGTTCAAAAATATCTAAATCAAAAACTAAATTATTTGAGTGTGGTTATAAGAAAAATTTGAAAAAAAATAATAAAGTTTTTAAAAATAATTTTTCTTTTTTACAATTTCACACAGAGGGTATTTCCTATAATAAAAATATGGAATTATTATCTAAGGGTATTTTGTATGAAGTAGACTCTTTTAAAATAAACAGAAAAGATATATATGGTTTTCAATTCCACCCAGAGGTAACGTCTAATACTATTAAAAGATGGCACGATATAGTTAAAATAAAATATCCATACATAGATAATTTAAATAAAATAATGAAAGACTTTAAAAAATACCAGTTTAAAAATTATGATTGGTTTCAAAGTTTTTTATTAAAGCTTTTAAAATGATAAACATTATATTTTCAGAAGAATACAAAAATCATGATACAGGAAATCATCCTGAGTCAATCAAAAGGATAGAGGTTGTAAATAACTTAATAAAAGAAGAGTATTCAAAACATAATTTTATTGAACCGACTATTGCTGAAAAACAAATTATATCTTTGGTACATGATATTAATTATGTGAATTATATTTTTGATTCTATTCCTACTTCCGGTTTTACTTATCTTGATCCTGATACAATTGCTTGTCCAAATAGTTTAAATAGTTATCTTCTAGCTGTTGGTGGTAGTGTTGATGCAGTTAACTATATTATAAATAATAAAAATAACGGCGTTTTTTTTTGTGCACATAGACCGCCAGGTCATCATGCTGAGAGCAATAAAGCTATGGGCTTTGGGGTATTTAACAACGTCGCCATTTCAGCTCAATATGCATTAAATACTGGAAAATTTAAAAAAATATTAATTGTAGATTTTGATGTACATCATGGAAATGGTACTCAACATATTTTTGAAAATAACCCTAATATTTACTACGCATCAAGTCATCAATACCCTTATTATCCAGGGACTGGATCACTTGACGAAGTTGGTGTTGGGAATATATTTAATTGTCCATTGCCTAGTGATTGTGATACTAGCACTTTTAGATCCTTATTTAGAAAAAATATAGTTGATAAAATTGATACAAAATTTGATTTGATATATTTCTCTGCTGGTTTTGATGCACATAAACTAGATCCTCTAGCATCTATAAATTTAGAGGATGATGACTTTTACTGGGTGACAAAAATTATATTGGAAAAATTTGCAAATAATGTTCCAATAATATCTGTCTTAGAGGGCGGATACGATATGATAGGTTTGCATAATGGTTTAAATAACCATCTTAAAAGATTAGTTGAGTACTCAAATGAATAAAAAAAAAGAAAATAACTTTGAAAGTGCACTAAAAAGATTGGAGGAAATATCTGATTTATTAGAGAATGAAGATACTCCCCTTGAGGATAGTATAAAGCTATTTGAAGAGGGAATAGAGCTAAAAGAATTTTGCGAAGACAAACTAAAATCTGCAAAACTTAAAATAGATAAAATTGTGAAGAGAAATAAATCTTTAACTTCAACCGAATTCAAATAACTTAAAATTCAAATGTCAATTTTAAGTAAAATTAACCTGCCTAAAGATTTAAAGAAATTATCATTTAATCAATTACGAAAACTTAATGATGAGTTAAGAGATTATACAATTCAAGTAGTATCGAAAACAGGAGGTCATTTAGGAGCTAGTTTGGGAGTAATAGAATTAACATCAGCTTTACATTATGTCTTTGATACTCCAAGAGATAAAATTATTTGGGATGTAGGTCATCAAACTTACCCCCATAAAATATTAACTGGTAGAAAAAGCAAAATTCATACATTAAGAAAAAAAAATGGTTTATCAGGTTTTACTAAAAGATCTGAGAGCATTTATGACCCTTTTGGAGCCGCACATAGCTCTACTTCTGTTTCAGCCAATTTAGGGATTACGGCTGCCAGAGATATGCTCAATCAAAATTTTGATGTTATTAGTATTATTGGTGATGGTGCTATTAGTGCAGGATTGGCTTATGAAGGTCTTAACAATTTAGGGCATTTAAATAAAAATTCCCTGATTATTTTAAATGATAATGAAATGTCTATAGCAGAACCAGTAGGTGCAATGAGTAAATATCTTGTAAAACTATTAAGTTCAAAATCATATGAAAGCTTTAGAGATATTATAAAAAATTTTACTAAAAGATTACCCAACGAAGTAGGGGATTTTGCAAAAAAAACTGAGGGTTATTTAAAAGGATATTTAACTGGAAATACATTATTTGAAGAACTTGGTTTGAACTATTTAGGCCCTATTGACGGACACAATCTAAAATTATTGGTTCAATTATTTAAAAAATACAAAAATAAGGAATTACATGGTCCTGTTTTTTTACATTTAATTACTAAAAAAGGAAAAGGTTACAAACCTGCAGAAAGTTCAAAAGATAAATTTCACGGCGTATCTTCTTTTAACTTAAAAACTGGTGTTCAAAATAAATCTAAAGAAAAAACGTTCACTAATGTTGTAAGTGACACTCTTTTAAAATTAGCAAAAAAGGATAATAAAATAGTTGCTATCACAGCTGCTATGCCCTCAGGAACAGGTTTGGATAAATTCAAAGAAATTTTTCCAAATCGTTTCTTTGATGTAGGAATAGCAGAACAACATGCTGTAACCTTTGCTGGAGGTATGGCGACTGAAAAAGTTAAGCCTTTTGTGGCAATATATTCCACCTTTTTGCAAAGGGCATATGATCAAATAATACATGATATTGCAATTCAGTCTTTGCCAGTTAGATTTTTAATAGATAGATCAGGTTTTGTTGGTGCTGATGGAGCTACTCATGCAGGATCTTTCGATTTGAGTTATTTATGTTGCTTACCAAATTTCATAGTTATGGCTCCTTCAAGTGGAGAGGAATTAAAGAATATGATTAAATTATCTATGAGTATTAATGACAAACCATCTGCAATCAGATATCCAAGAAATTTAGCCAATGATTACAATGAAAAAGCTAATTTTAATAAAATTAAATTGGGTGAAGCAAAACTAGTAAAAAAAGGAAAAAGAATTGCTTTTCTCAGTTTAGGCACTCGGCTACAAAAAATCTTGGAGGTTTCTGAATTAATTAAAAAGAATTATAAATTTCAATGCAGTGTGTTGGACATGA
>CACBUI010000002.1 GCA_902542505.1 uncultured Alphaproteobacteria bacterium
AAAATTAGATGATAATGCTCAAATATCTTTACGATTTAAAGGAGGAGCAAAAGGCACTATCTGGTCTTCACAAGTAGCCCCAGGAAATGAAAATCATTTACAAATAAGAATTTATGGTAATAAGGCCGGACTAGAATGGTGTCAAGAAGATCCAAATTACCTTTACTTTACAAAATTTGGAGAACCCAAACAAAAAATTACAAGAGGTGGATCAGGTGCTATGAGCGATGCGGGAGATGTTACTAGAATTCCTGCCGGACACCCCGAGGGATATTTAGAGGGCTTTGCAAATATATATACAGATGTAGCTAATGCACTAATTGATCAGAAAAATGGCAAATTTAATGAGGAAAATCATCATTTTCCAAGTGTAGAAGATGGACTTGAGGGTATTAAATTTATCGAAAGGTCAATCGCATCAAGCTCATCAAATTCAAGCTGGGTAAATTTCAATTAATTCCAACTAAGTTTTTTACGTGTATCCCAATAATCTTGAGTGGACAAACTAAAAGACTCAAGAGAGGGCAATTCGGTATCTATTTTTTCAAGACAACTTAAATTTTCATCTAACTGTTTGATTGTTGATGCTCCTGTTAGGCAAATTTTAACAAACGGTAGTTGATAAACCCAAAGATAAGACAATTGCTCCAAAGTTAAATCCATAGATGAGGCAACTGACTTTAATTCTTTAATTTTGTTTTGATGAAATTCTCTATTTGAATTAGTTAGTCTTCCATTTGAGAAAATCTCTTTTGCAATTACATTGATCTTTTTTTCAGATACTTCTTTTAAAATGGAAGTACAAGATTGGTCAAAGATATTAATGGTCGTTTGTAAATAAGAAAATAGATTAAGTTTTTCATTCTTAATTAAAAGGTCATTAATAGTTTTCTCTTGATCTGGGCCACTTGTTGAGATTCCTATTTCTATTCCATTTTTTTTTATTGTCTCAAGCTCCTTTAGAACATTAATATCATCTAAGACTTTACTTTCTGAATTGACAGAATGAATGTGATATAGATCAATACTTTTTCCTAAATTAAGTCTTGTCTCCACCCATTGTTGTTTTAAAAATTCAACTGAGTGATCTTTTCTTTCATGTTGATCTGCCTGAACTTCCCAATTTGCTAAATATTCATAGCCCCACTTAGACCCCACAAAACCATCAAATTGTTTTTGAGCTCTAATCCAACTAGATAAAAATTCCTCAGCATCTCCATATACCCTTGCCGCATCGAAATATCGAATACCTCTCTTGTAAGCATGACTAAGTACTTCGTGACAATGAGATCTCATAGAATTTTTTGATATGTTGCTGCCTAAATCTGAACTATGACCAATGTTTATATATCCGGGCCTCCCAAGAGAAGCCAATCCTAGGCCTATTTTATTGTCTAATTTAAACAATTATATGATTTGCTATTTGACTTTTTATGGTCAGTGGGTCGGTTAAATGAATAGTTTGAAAGCCAAGTGATTCCCCCGCCTCAATATTTTCAATACGATCATCAATGAAAAGAGTTTGTTCAGGTGTTAAATTAAATCTTGAAATCGCTAATTTATAAATTTCAGGGTCTGGTTTTACTAAAAACTCTCTACCAGAGATAATTTTATCATCAAATTCTTTCAGGAATGGGTGTTGATCTTCCATACCCTCATAAGTCTCATCTGACCAGTTTGACAAGACATAGCAGGGGTAACCACTTGATTTTATTTTTCGAAAAATATCAACTGTATCTTGATAAACCCCATTAACCATATTCCTATGATTTGGATAATATTGCTTTATTTCATTCTCATAATTAGGGAAATTTTTTATTGCATCTTTAACTGCATCATTAATTTTTACTCCAGCATCGCATCTCATATCTAGATGAGGAAATGCGATTGTATTCATAAAATATTCTCTTTTAGTTTGATCAGGAATGATATTTTTAAATACATAATGTGGATCCCAATCAAAAAAAACATTACCTAAATCAAATAGAAATTTTGTAATTTTCATCGACTTAATCTACAAAAGAATTTATTAGATTTTCAAGATATTCTTGGCGACCGGACTTTGGTTGAGGGTTTATATTTTTAGCAATGACATTTTTATGAATATCTTCAAGAGACATTGAAGTCATTAGTTGTTTTTCAGAGGCCCACTGTTCATATCTTTGTTTTAAAAAATTCTCATAACCACCATCATTAATCATTTTTTCAACAGCAATAAGAGTTCTAGCACAAGTATCCATAGAGCCAATATGTGCATAGAATAGATCCTCAGGATCTATTGATTGCCTTCTAATCTTAGCATCCATGTTAAGACCTCCTGAGGAAAAACCTCCATTTTTAAAAATATAGTAAAAAGGCAAAACTAATTCTTCTACATTGTTAGGGAATTGGTCTGTATCCCATCCTACTAAGTAGTCTCCTCTGTTAATATCAATACTCCCAAAGATGTCATTGGAAAGTGCATATGCAATCTCGTGCTCGAATGAATGTTTTGCTAAAATAGCGTGATTTTGCTCGATATTTAGCTTGAATTCTTTTTCTATACCGTATTTTTGAAGAAATGCGAAAACATTAGCAGAGTCAAAATCATATTGATGTTTCGTTGGCTCATGGGGTTTCGGCTCAATGAGGAGTAGACCCTTAAAACCAATTTTGTGCTTATGCTCAGCTACCATGTTCAAAAATCTACCAAGCTGATCATATTCTTGTTTCATATTAGTATTTAGAATTGTTTCGTAACCCTCTCTGCCTCCCCATAAAACATAATTTTGTCCACCTAAAAACATTGTGTTTTCCATACACATCTTCACTTGAGCAGCTGCATATTGAAAAACATCAGGATCAGGGTTAGTAGCAGCACCAGACATGTATCTGCGATGGCTGAATAAATTTGCTGTTCCCCAAAGAAGTTTTACTTTACTTGTTTCAAGTTTTTTTGAAATTTCATCAATAATAGTTTTTTGAATTTTTTCTGTCTCTGAAAAACTTTCACCCTCTGGAGCAACATCTACATCATGAAAACAGAAATATGGTATTCCTAATTTTTCAAAAAATTCGAATGCATTATTGAGCTTATCTTTTGCTTGTTGTATTTTATCTCCTGCTTCCATCCATGGTCTTAAAAATGTCTGTCCTCCAAAAGGGTCACCCCCTGGCCAATTAAAAGTGTGCCAGTAACATACTGCCATTCTCAGATGTTCCTCTAATGTTTTTCCTAGAATTTTTTTATTAGCATCATAAAATTTAAATGAAAGTGGATTTGTAGAGTCTCTACCTTCATATTTAATTGTAGGTATATCTTTGAAATAATCAGACATAAATTAGTCGTAATAAAACATTGGGGCTTTTTTAAATTCTTCCCAAGCATGCGGGTCGTGCCCTGTGACTACTGTAGCATTTTTGTCTTTTGCAATTTTTTTGAGTTTTTTTACAGAGTCAACAACGTCAACAGCAGAGCAAACAAGACCTGGTAGTGTTAAATTGTTCCAATGATCCATTGTGTAAGCTGCATCTATAGTAAGCAATACATAACCTGAATTTGGTAAATTAACTAAAAAAGACTGATGGCCCGGTGCATGCCCCGGAGTAAAAATTACAATTATTGATCCGTCGCCATATAAGTCATAAAAGTCATCATTTTTATCTCTTAAAAATTTCCAATTAATTCCAGGTTTATCAAAGTCTTTTCTAATATAAGCAGGCTTTGAGAACCAATCAGGATTAAAAGCATAATCATATTCCTTTTGTTGAACTAGGTGTGTTGCATTAGGAAACCTTCCAACACCACCTGAGTGATCGAGGTGAAGATGAGAATGTAAGACGTATCTTATACCTGCTGGATTAACCCCAATAGAGTTAAGTTGATCAATACAATTTTCAGTTTTTCCCATAATTGGATCATAAGCAGCAACAACAGAACCCCAATGAGCATGTTTATCTTCACTAACCTCTTTTGCATTGCCTCCGTCAATTACCACATCCCCTTTTGGGTGTCTTATCAAAAACCATGGAACAGGTATCTCAAAATCCTCATTAGATTGGTTCATTTTTATATATTTCATTTTTGTTTTTAGTGTGCCGGTCTGAAACATATAGAGTCTCATATCAGTAGAAACTTGTGAGTTCGTCAAGTGACTATATTCTTTTTTTGACTTTTCAATTGCTTCTTTTATGGAATATTCTTTAACTTTTTGATCCGTCTGTTTATTAGTAATAATTTTATCAAATTGATCCAAATCAGATTTTTTGTAACTTACGCTTAATTTTTTTTCCATCTATTTAAATTCTATCTCAATAAATTTGTAAATAAAATCATTGTTATTAAATACATTGTGGTTAACTCCCTTTTCTCTAAAGTAAGATCCACCTTTTGCTAGTTTTGAAATTGTTTCCTCGCCATCATGATTAACAATTTTTAGTTCCCCATCTAGCAAGGGTACTACCACATAATCGTATTCATGGATATGCTGACCAGTTGAGTCCCCAACTTCAAAAGACCACTCTGTAACTCTGGTTTTTTGATTATCTATCATGACATTGGCTTTAGCCATGTCGTTAGATATTTCTACAGGGTACGCCCTCAGCTTTTTCAGCCTTTAGAGCTTCGGCAGCTTTTGTTGCTTTTTCAACTGAGTCGAAAACAAGTTCAGGAAAAAGAACAAAAGGTTTTGCTCTATCAGCACTGAGCTGTCCAACACACCAGGTCTTACCGGGTTCAACACACATGACCATATATGTTCCAGGTATAGGACCATAATGCCTGTTATTTAAAGCAAAAAGGCACTCTGCCATATCATTTAATTTATCTACGTCTAAATTTTGAAGTGCTTTTTTTTCTAGTTCATTTAAAGGAGTATCAAGAGCTCCAAGTGTTTCTTTTCCCCATGGGATCTCCTGCATATTTTGTTTTTTCATAATTTAAGGTAAAGGCCCGTCCTTTAAAAAACCTTTAAGAGTGTTTTCCATAATTCTGGAGACATTATTATTATAATTATTATGTGAAAGACTACCGCACCAAGCCAAAGACCCTGGTGCAAACATAGCTCCGTTATTAGGTGTTTTATAGTAAATCATATCAGCTCTTACCATTGGATTTTCATGACCACCGCCATAGTAGCCGCGAACAGCAAAGTGTATTTCCTCGTTAACTTGCAACATCATATTAGAGTGATCTTGTGAACGAGCCAAATAATATGCATTATGTGGAGTTCCAAACTCTAAGTCGTACCTATCTAATTCTAAACCAGCAGCTCCTCCACCAACTAAACCAAAGTCACCAATAACCTCATCTGCTCCAATCCCTTCAAAGATCCATGAACATTCAGGTTTAAAGCTATCTTCTTCTCTTTTGTAGTATGAAGAAACGTCAAATCCATATGATGTAAAAGTTAAACCACAAACTTTAGAAGGTATTCTTCCTCGAGCTCTCCACATACCTCCATATTTACCATCAAAGGCATTATTGTATTCACCTGGGTTAGATGTCCATGCTCTTGTGCCAGCCTCACCTTTTCGTACTTCAGTAATATTGGAGTTGTCTGGATGATATTCACTAATCCAGTAAAATCCATCCGAACCTAAATAAAAACATCTACCACCTTGCATTTGATAGGACTCTAAGGCGTCCATATATTTCTCAGATGAATACTCAGGGTGACTTCCAGTCATCACGACTTTATAACGATTTAATAAATTTATACCTTCATGTTCCAAATCTTCATCTGTAAGAACATCAAACTCAAAGCCCTTTTCCTCAAGCCAGTCTGTTAAATGTAAGTCGGCATTTAGTTGCCATAATGATGGAGAAAGCCAGTGTCTGTATTTAGGTCTCATATTAAGGATTGGTCTAAGTCTTGATGAAATAGATACTCCATGTCCATCAGAGTGAAGTGAGTAAGTTGATAAACCATATTCTCTGTGTTCATTTAAATATAAGTCTGCAGGTTCTAGCACAGGAACTTTACCTGCGAGTAATTGAGCTACGACAGAATTAGTTCCAAGATTATCATTGGAGTAAGCCATATAACTGTTTGTGGGTAAGAGAAATAAAATTTTAGCTGTGGCTGTCCCTCTTGGAGGTTTTACACAAAAAGGAATATAATCTTCATTTTCTGACTCTTCTCTTCCATCAACTCTAAGTCGAGCAGCATACACACCACTTTTCAGACCCTCTGGGATTTTTAATTTAAAATCAACATCCCATCTTGCATCATCGATATCATCATCATGGAAATGGATAGCTCCGTACTCTTCAGGTTTGTGATGGAAAACCATTTCATCCGCTGTCCAGTTATGTCCTGTCATACCTCTGTTTGGCATATTAATAATAAATCCGTGGTGATTATTTGGAGAAGTATCAACAATCTTTGTTGAAGCAATGTTTTTGCCAATATTCGCATGAAAGTCCCAAGCGCCTACGACTGTTGACCTGACAGTGGTATTACACTCATCATAGCTTGATGCAAGTGTTTCGATCTCAGCCTTCGATAGCGCGATATTAGATAATCTAGGTCTGTCTATCTTGCCATTAAAAGTCTTGGTTTGCTCAGGTAATTCAATGGGATGAGGTACTTCTTTAAAATGACCTCCGGAAATGTGCCTACCAGATCTATTATTTAATGTAGTAGCTGCAATTAACAATGGAGCATCATTAGCGGCAGGTAAAACTGAACTAGTGGTCTCAATAATAGCTGAGGTTTCTTCAATTGGATTCAAAATAGCCATACCTAAACCACCATTTGTGGATGTAACCCTAGGTTCTTGGTGAAGGGTAAGCCTTCTTGATTGTGCATCAAATGTTGCAATTACCAGATACCAAACTTTTCTTAAAAGTTTTTTTTCTGAGGAGACAGTAACAACCTGAGATCCATCTCCTATTTCTACAGATAAACATCCCTCATCATTAATGAAGAGGCCATAGCCTTTTTTTTCTTCTTCATTAAATTTAGTGAAAATTCCTTGTCTACCTTTATCTGGCGTTGTAGGAAAAATATAAGCTTGCATAGTAAAGCTCTCTAAATTTAAATTATCATGCTGAGGCATGATGATGTACGATCCACCATGTATTCTCTGGTTTTTCCCTTGATAAGTTCCATTACAACTGGCATCTATTTCAGCTTCTTTATACCCAGGGCCTTCAGGATTTGTATCACCGTGTATAAGACGGACTAATTGAACTTCATAACTATCATTGTATTCTGCATTAATATAAAATTTAACTTCTTCACCTGGATGAGCTGAGTACTTATCGCTATAACCTGTTATTTTTAACATTACTCTTCCCCGCTATACTCCTCAAGAAGTCTGTTAATTCTTTTTAAAAATATTGCATGTTCACATGCCTCTTCAGATGAATAAGAGTCTTCAGTTATTTCAACTGGCTCACCTCTAACTCCTGTTGTTATTCCAACTCTATAATCTTCATGCCTTCTTAAACAAACAGTTACAAAACCATTTTCTTTACTTCCTCTTCTTAACTTATCTAATAATGTTTGGAGATCTTGGCTATGCTGAATGACACCATGGTCTCGAGTAGCAGCCCTTCCAACTGGAGTTGCTCTGTGTTCTTCAATTAAAGATTTTAATTTTTGAGGATCTCTCAACATTTTTAAAATGTATTTTTTGGTAATAAAATCATCAGTGTGTTTATGTCCTTTATTTAATTGGACGTTTGAGGGATGCTTGTAGCTGTAATCAGACATAATTATATTTTAAATATAGTTAACCTTTCGCACAGTTTTTTGTTCCAAATAATGAAACACAATACGAAAAATTCTTATTCCTCCTCAATTTTAAGTACTTTATCATCATAATGCATAAACGGAAAGTATTACAGTTGCCACAGCCATTCCTATTAATATAAGTGGCCAACCATATCCGCCTCCCATTCTATCAATATAGTTTCCTTGTTCCTCAACATCGTCAGGTGCCAAATATTCATCACCATTTAGTATAGGTTTTTTTGGCAAAGTCGATAAGTCCATCTTATTAGCTAAAAACCAAATTAGAAATATACCTGCTACCCACCAAATTATTTGGTAAGCCCATAGTGAAGGGACTCCCATCACCCAATTATCATAACTTTGATCCGCGCTACCAAATATTAAGTTTCCAAAAATTAAACCTGGACCAATAGAAAAGAATGCCCAAATTAAAAAAAAGACATAGGCGAGAGATTTTATTTTTTTTCTTGATGGGTGAATACCCATATGTTCATTTAAAAAATTGTGGAATGATGCTCGATGTTCTTTATCTGTATCGTTACTTGCAAATATAGAGGATAAAAAACATACAATCACATTAAAGAATAAACCCCATAAACCAGAGTAGATTGTTAGTGGCCATCGCCCCCAAGGAAGAGAATTTCCTGTTAGCTTATGACCAAAAGTTTCAGCTAAAGTTACAAAACCTAATCCGGTGATGAGTCCTAGAATTGCCCCACCTCTTGTGATCCATTTAAACCAAAGCATTCCAAGTAAAACAGGAAATAATTGGAAACCAAAAGCGATTGCTAATCCACCAAGTAATATTAGAGAAGTTTCAAAAAAAGTTGCAAGATACAATGCCGCTAGGCTTAATAACAACATCGCTAACCTAGCAACTAATAACTCCCTTTTCCATGTAGGGTTACTATCGATATATGGTCTATAGAGATCTCTTGCCACCATGCTGCCTGAAGTCATTAAAAAAGCAGATAATGTAGATTGCAGCGCAGCAATTATGGATATTGCTAAAAATCCAACAATAATTGGTGAGAGATTACTAAAGCTTTCAACAAACACATAAATTAAAGATGATATATTTTGTAGACTTAACTCAGGGAATATTTGGTTAATGGCAAAACCATTTGAATTAACAATACTATTAGCTCCAAGAAGATGTGCTCCAACACCTAATAAAGGGGCGAATATAAATAAAAATATTCCAACAACAGCACCTGAACCCCAAACTTGGTAAAAATAAAATGACCTCGGTGATTTTACTGAATAGCTCCACATCGAAAATGTAGGAGAAAGCACAATACCCATATAAGAGAGAGTAAAGGATAAAATCATAACTGCTGTCCAAGGGCCTCCTAACGGGTTATTTTTTCCAATACCTGCAACCCACTGAATTACACCAGGAACGTTGAAATATCCTGAAATATCACCGCCTCCGTAACCTCCAGTAGTTCCCCAAGCTCCAAACGACATAAAACTGTTCGCCATAGATAGGTCTTCAAAAAAACTTAAACCTCCTAAGTAATTAAATACACCAACACCAAGTGCTAAGAAAAAAACAAAAAATAACCATGATTGAACAACGCTTACACTCACCATGGGTTTAAATCCACCAGATACTATATAAAATAAGACAACAGCAGTTAGTGCCCACATTGCAGAGTCTCTGGTTATTTCACCTCCGCTAATAAACTCTACAACATTACCTGTTGATCCAATAATTATACCAAGAAATGGAACAGCAAAAAATAATCCGATTATTAGTACTACAATTCTAAGAGTATTACTTTGATAATATTTATAATACATCTCTCCTGGAGTGATAAAATTAAATTTTCTACTTAACATCCACTGCCTTTTAAAAAATAATATACTTCCAAGAGGAATTGTTATTACAATTGCAGCAGTAGCTAGAAAAGAGTATCCATCTGCATAAATTAATGATGGAAAAGAAATGATAGTTATGCCTGCAAATGTAGTTACTGTTGCAGAGAAAAAGAATACCCAAGGAGATACACTTCTATCTGCTAAATAGTAAGCCTCAGGGGTTTTATTTTTTCTAAGAGTTCTAGCTCCCCAAAAAAGACAAAAGCTTATATAAAGGACAAGAAAGAAAAAAAACCAATAAAGATTAGCGACCATAACTCAAACTTGAATTAAGAGTTGTAATCAGTCTTTTCCTTAATAATTCTGAGTGCCTCTAATAAATATACTCTAAAGACTTCATGGTTTTCACTCATCGGGAAATGACCAATATCTCTCATTTCAATATAAACTCCTCCTTTTATTTGTCTGGCAGTATCTTCTGTTGCTTCGGGAGGGGTTAGGTAGTCATAAGTACCAGTCAGCATGATAACAGGGCACTTGTGACCATCGATATTTTGTAGCTCATCTCTTAAATCATGATCAACTGAATAAAAATGAAGGTCTCCTTTAAAAGCCTCTGATCCTTGAGTGTAATAATGCCAAGTTAACCATCTATCCATATCTGGAGATTGTGGGGCCATTAAATCCCAAACACCACTACCACACACTTGAGCAGCATTGGCATGAGGATGCCTCCACCAATCAATATAAAAGCCAGGGGAATAATGCGCAGCCTCGACAGGGATCACAGCTTTAAATTTATTAGGATACTTCAGAGCTAATTGAAGAGCCACGTTTCCTCCAAAAGAAGAACCCATAAATATAGGGTTTTCAAGGTCTAAGGCCTTACAAAGTTCTACAATAAAATTACAGTAATGCTCTGCTGTTAATTTGTATTCCTCTTTCCACCATTCTGTATTATGAGGTGGATCTGATTTACCATGTCTTGGAAGGTCGTAAGCGATAACTTGATAATTTTGAGTAATTTCTTCATCTTCCAGTAATCCTCTCCACTGATGATTGTGGCATCCAGCAGTATGCTGACATACTAATGGAGTGCCTTTTCCATTTGAAAGATAAAAGACTTTATACTGTTGACCATCTACCTCGATGGTAACGTACCTACCTATTGGGTCATGATGTTTTACTGCCATAAATTTTTCCTTTCAATTCTCTTGATCATACTGGGACTCCTGATTGTCTTAGCAATTCAAATTGAACAGTAAAGTTTCTAAGATTTTGCATTAAGACTAAATGATTACCCTCGATTTTAAGGTCTTCTCTAAATGAGGCTGCATAGATACCATGAAACATAGGTTTTGGAACAGGCTTTGCAAACTCTCTCCATGTTTGCTCTGATGCCCTTAATGCAAAGTCATATGGATCTAAACCTCCAGGGTTGGTATTAATATTTTTTACCTTTCCATCATGCATTTCGATAATTACTTTCACACTACCCATGTCGAAAAGAAATGAACAAGTATAATATTTAGCCATCGCTTTTATGGTTTCATCTTTTTCAGTAAGCTCTTTATATTTTTTTGCCCAGGATTTTACATCTATACTCATGTTTTATACCTATTTCTTTTTCCTGGGTGTCTTTGTGGCTTGTTCATCAAATCTCATATGCTTGTCCTTCTTAGGATCATCGTAGTCACCTAAAATATTCCTGATATTACTTGCCTCACCGGGCGACATACCAATTTCTTTTAAAAGACTATCTAAGAACGGCTGTTGTGCTCTATATCGAAGAGCAGAATTCACAACGTTATCAGCTAAAGATCCTTTTTTGGAATATCCACCTGAGGACGCAGAGGGGTTATCAGCGTTGCCGCTTCCTTCAGCACCTCCTCCCTGACTAAATCCAGGTAATCCATTTACATCGACAACTTTAATTGAGTCAATGTTTTGCATTGGTCTAACCCATTCTCTAATAATACCCTCAATTTTTTCAGCGAGTTTTTGTCTGAGTGCACTTCTTCTACTTGCATCACTTCTAGCATTTTCCGCTTCATTAAGGGCTTTTTTGCCAGCTGCTTCAATTTCATATCTAATTTTTGCAGCCATCGATGCTAACTTTTCTCTCTCAGCATTTTTACTAGCGTCTATTACTCCAAGTGCTTTTGTCTTCTCAGCTTGTTCAACATCTCTAATGGTGTTTACTTTTTCCTCAGCTTCTACTGCCTTAGCGCGAGCATTTTCTTCTTCCATTTTAGTTTTTAAGACTGACTTAGATTTTTCTAGAACTTCCATTTGTTTTTGCTTTTCTTCAATTTCTATTCTTTTTGCCTTTTCAATATCTAAGACTCTTGTCTCTTGCTCAGCAGCAATTTTGAACGCATCAACATTTTTCTGTTGAGCAGTTTTTGCATTTTTAATTTGCTCCTCAGCCATAATATAAGCCTCTTCAGACTCATACCTTTTTCTAGCTTCTTCTTTTGCTGTTTGAGCTTTTTCCTCAGCAAGTTTGATATCAACTGATCTTTGTTTTTCTAAACGACTGAATTCAACATCTCTTTCTAATTCAAGAATAGTTTTTTCTGTCTCAATATCTTTTTGTTTAATCTCGATAGAAGTTTGTTGTTTAAACTCATTTTGTTCTTTTCTTCTTTTCTCAATTTCTTGGATAAGTTTAGTTTCTTGTAAACTTTTTTCCATCTCAACAAAGTCTTTCTTGCTAATCTTTGCAATCTCAATATCTTTTTCTGAAGAGATTTCAGCCAGCTCAGACTCTTTGTCTTTCTCAGCTTTTGTTTTTACTGTCTCAGTATTTTCAATAGCTCTTTGTTGTTCGATTTCACGTTTTTGTTGATACTTTGAAAATTCTTCCTCTTTTTCGATTTCAAGAGTTTGCTTGATAGACTGTAGGTTTTTATTTCGAATACTTACCTCTGTATCTTTCTCAATATCATTTCTTTTCTTTTTACGTGACTGAGTAAATTCTGTTATTTGAGTTAAACCCTCAGCATCAAATGTATTTGAAGGGTCGAATACACCCACGGGTGCTTGGTTAAGAGATGTCAATGAAACAGTCTCTAACTCCAAACCAGTGTGCTTAATGGCTTCTTCAACATGGGCTGCAACATTTTTAATGTACTCAGATCTATTCTCTTGAATTTCATCAAGGCTCATTTTTGCGGCTACAACACCTAGTCCATCAACAAATCGACCTTGAACAAGCTCCTTTAAATGATCAGGCTCTAATGTTCTATTTCCCAATGTTTGCGCGGCTATTGAGACTGCTTCAGTTGTAGGAGCTACTCTTACATAGAATTCAGCCGTTACTTCTGCCCTCATTCTATTTTTTGTAATAAAAGATTTACTGCCGTTTCGTTGAACCTCTATACAAAGAGTTTTCATACCCACTGAGGTAATGTTATGAATAATAGGTAAAACGAAGGCACCTCCGCTGATCACAACTTGTTCACCACCCATACCAGTTCTAACAAACGCTATTTCCTTTGAGGAACGCCTGTACAGCCAATGTAGCAAGTAAACTATAATTGCTATTGCTAACGCTATTAAGATTATTATTGCAATAATATCTGCACCACTAGTAATGTTCATACCTATTTATCACCTCCTAAGTTGATGTTATTGTCCATTAACTCTCATGTCTTGTATTGCTGCTTTGTAAATTATTAAACCAAAAACTATTTTATTTAAAAAGTCTGCTAAATTATAAATCACATTAACACTGTTGGGATCAATACCCCCACCCAAATGCTCTATGAAATATCCCATTGGATATATAGCCCATCCAATTGTTATAATAAGTCTGTTCGAGAAGAAAACCATTTGTACATTTTCGTTTCCGCATCTAGCATTTGCTCTTCCAGCCTCTCCAACATATAGCTCACCAAGGATGTACAACCATCCAGCCAACCAAACAATGAAACCTAATGTCTTGCTCATATAACCCGCTGCACCTAAGAAACCTGCTACAACAAAAACTAAAGTTCCAACCAATAATCTCCAGAACATGCCTTGTTTAACTTTGACAACTGACATAAGCATTGCATAAAAAATAAGTACAAGCATTGGAAAGTTAAGAAACCAATCTATATATCTTAATAAAGTTGGGGCGGTGCCGCTGACTACCCAGAGATTTTTTACGAAGAAATAATGTATAGAGGACATCAAACATACAACAGCTATCATTGTCATCGGTGTATGAAATCTCGAGCTTACTTTGCTGCGCTCAAAAAAGAAAAATAAAGTGGCACCAATCATGCCAACAGAAATTAACCAGAAAGACCCCCCTACAATGTCGTAAGGGAGAAGCATTTTATTCATTAAAACTTATTCCTCTTAAGTACATATTACCCGTCCTCTTTAATTAATAATAATTTTTGTTTCATATTTTGAAATAAATATTCATTGTAAAAGCGACAAAATCTGTTGATTAAACTCATTATTTTATATTTGCTCCCTTATATGGGGTGCTCTTGAATAAAGAGCAACAAGAGGCAGAATAAGAAGACCAAATATAAATTGTTGCCCCTCAAAACTTAAACCTAGTCCAGCCAAAAATGTACTAATGACTTGAAGTGCAAGAACACCGATTACTGTAAATCCGTATCCTCCATATCCACCTAATAAGGAAGTTCCTCCTACAGCCACAGCTGCCACTGTTAAAAATAAATATTGATCACCTACACCAATGAACCCTCCACCACTCCAACCCAGTAACATTGCTCCAGTTGCTGCAGAGGTAAACCCACTAATGACATAAACTCCTACCCAATATGCTCTCTCAGAAATTGACAATCTATCAGCAGATAGTCTTTTTCCACCAACAGCATATAAATTCCTTCCCCACTTAGTGTGTCTAAGTCCAACAATTAATAAAATTGAAATCAATATCCAAATTAAAATAACCGGAGGTATTGGAAGACCAAAAAATTTTCCATTTAATGACGCTAAATTCTTTAACCAGTCTGGAACTACACCAAACACAGTTCCACCTGTAACTGTAGGTAGTGACACCAATATCTGTACTCCGCCTACTACCATAAACCCAACTCCAAGCGTGACTATTAGTGATTGTCCTTGGAGATTAAAACTTATCAAACCATTGAAAAGCCCGACAATCGTACCAAAAGCAAGAATAACTATAAACGCAAGCCAAGGAGGGACTCCAAGTGAAATAAGTGACATTAATCCTAAATTAGTCGCTCCAATTAAAAATGGTATTGATAAATCGAGGCCGCCTAACATCACAACTAATGTCTGACCAATAGTTGCAATTCCTAAGAAAGAAGCAAAAACTAACATAGATTTAATATTCTGCAGTGATAAGAAGCCATCAATAGAAACTGATCCAATTATAAAAAGACCAACTAGTACGGCGACTCCTATTATCACGCTCTTATTAATATTTAAAAATTTGTATGCAAGAAATGCTAAGATTAAGAAACCTAATAGTATGATTGCTGATACGACTGTTCTACCTGAGAAGAACCCGGGTACCAAAAAACATAGTAATATAAAAAGGCCTAAAAGAAGTAAAAATCCCGTAACAGCTATCCAGTTCTTTGCAATAAGGTCCCAAAAAAGGCTTCTTTTACTTGTAGTTTCAGTAGTTTCAGGAGGTTGAGATCCATCCTCCTTTACTAAAGATCGATAAGACCATCTAACTAAGAAAAAATGCCATCCCCAAAGAATAATGGCAACAACAGCAACAGAGTAAAATGCAACCTGTATCCAATCAGTTCTATCTACATAACCAAGAACTGCGGTACCTATCCCAGCAGCAACAGCAAAAAGAATTCCAAGTCCTTTTAAAAAATTATGAGTTCTTTTCTCCATTTACTAAACTTTTCTATCTTCTGATAGACCTCCCCATTTTTCAAGTCCTTCTTGAGATTTTAATTTTATTTTATAAACACCAAACGCTTGCCATATCAGAGGCGAAATAGCTATTCCAATTGCAGTAATTAAAATCATTTTCCAATAAGGATAACCAATTGCGAAGAACATCGCTGACCATGTTAATGCAGCTATACTTAAAATAGCAATGTAAGGTCTGAATCTAGCAAATGATATTTTTGCTCCCATTGTTAAATATGTAAAAAATTGAAATACAAATATTGCAAATATAATTAGAGCTGCTTCTTTAAGCCAAGTAACATCACTTGTGATAAATTCTCCTCGTATAGGTCTTGTATAGTTAATTGATGATGTATCGCCAACAATTAATTCTGTAATAATTGGAGAGTAAAACTTACTTCCATCATCAGTAATAATTGTTCCAGAAGGTGAAGCTAAAAAGTAAACAGCGAGTATTGCTAATACACCGAGGAAAATAATGAAAACATTATTCAAATTGATATTCGAGAAAAGAGTTGGTGCCGTGAGTAAAAAAAGTAAAAATAAAATTAGTATTACAGCGTATCCATCTATCCCAAAGAAACTCTGTCTATTTGACTCAATTCCGTAATAAGATATTGCAGCAAATACAATAAATGAAATTGCTATTGCAAATAATACCAATGTTTGTGTTTTGATTTCTTTTCTAAATCTTGGCATAGCAATTATTACTATCGCAGATGTAAAGAAAACTATTCCTCCTAAAGTTGCGACAGCGTAAGCGAGGCCAACCAAAGCACTCGAGGAAGATGAAAAATCAGGCAATCCTGCACCAACTCTTAGATATTCAGATGTAAAATACTGAGGAGCATAATTTAAAATATATTGTAAGTTGGTACCCAAATCAGCGTTAACGAAATAAGCCTCTCTCGTGCCACTCCAAACACAACCGAAGAAAATAACAATTGCTGCGATAATAAAAGACACTGTTGGGCCATCTCTGTGTTTAACAAGCAAATAAACAAGATAAATCAAGGCTGCTATTCCGATAGCAATAAACATCCACACTGTAGAATTTCCACCCTCTGCGCATGCCTTACCTGTGATTAGACAATCACTTCCAGATTCAAGAGCTTTTTCAAAAATCTCAGCATCTTTAGATTTACCTCCAAAACCTCCCACAGTCCCTCTAGTGACTTGATCAAATTTCATATGAATTTGAACAGCAGCAGCACTTAATGTTCCAATAATAAAAAATACAAAAACTGATAAATTTTTGAATGCTTTTTGAATATAAGGAAGTGCAATAAGTATTAAAAGAGAAGCCACCAATACCGCACCGTATGATAAGTCTGTAACGAAACTTTGAAATCTTTCAAACCTGAAAGTTGATAGAATAAAATTTATCAAATAAATGTTAACTGAACCTAGAATAGCTCCAAACGCACCACCTCTTCCACCAATTAAACTTGACCCACCTAATACAAGTGCTGTAACTGCCATCAATGTATAAGTAGTACCTTGAGTTGGGTCTCCGGAACCAATTAAACCTGTAAATGCAATAGCTGCGAGTGCAGCGTAAACTCCGCCAATAATATGAGCACCAATTCTTACAATGTAAATTCTTACTCCACTTGTATAAGCAGACTTTTCATCTGAACCCATTAATTTTAAATGTTGCCAGTAAGCAGTATGAGTTAGTGCATACCAAATAAGTGTCGAGAAAATTAAAAGTATCAGTGTGGGTTGTACTACCTCAGTTCCTGCACTCCAAGATAACATCCAATCAGGTGCTCTTCCTCCTGGTCTTGGTAAAATAACTAAATTTATACCAGAAAAAGCAAGAAACATACTTAAGGCAACTATTATTGGTTGAACTCTTATAAAAATTACGATTAAGGCATAAAGAAATTGGTAAATTACTCCTATTGCAAGAGCACATATGAAATATGCAACTGGCGATTGAATATAGCCCGCAGCATAAAGTTGTATTGTCGTTACATTAATAAAACCAATAAGTGGTCCTATTGATAAATCTACCGTCACTCTGCCGGCTAAAGCCAACGCGGTAAGAGCATAAGTAGCAAGAATAAGAGGTGTTGAAACCATAATCGCAGTTCCAATACCCGAGCCTGAAATTATTTGTGGTCCTCTAATCATTGCAAAAATCATTAGTGCAAAAAATATAAATATTGGAACGATTAAGTATTTTGTTGACTGAGGATCAGAACCCGGAATTTGAGAGGGTTTTATTGCTGCTACAAGTTGATTAACCATTATAATTAGTCAAAATAGACGACTTTGATACCCCCTCTGTCAGACTGCGATCTTCCATGACCTACTTTAAGCTTATCTGTTTCAACAATTTTAATTCTCTTTGAGTCCAAATCAATATTTTTAGTAAAACCATTTTTAAAAGATGTCTTACTGATAAGAGTGTTTAAATTATTTTCAATATATTTTGTGTTGTGTTTACCCTCTATGAAGTTTTTGTCTTTGAGAAGACAAATTAAAAAGGGGATGTTTGTCTTAATACCTTCAATCTGGGTGCCTTCTAAAAACTTTATTAATTTGGATATAGCATCGTCTCGAATTAAGTCGTGAGATATAATTTTTCCTATCATCGGATCATAATAGAAACTTACTTCATCTCTTTCATCGTATCCCCAATCTAATCTTATGCCATTTGGTATTTTAGGAAATTTTAATTTGGTTATTTTCCCTGGAGATGGTAAGAAATTTCGAGAAGGGTCCTCTGCGTAGACTCTGCATTCAATTGAATGTCCATAAGTTTTAATTTTATTTTGATTTAAAAATTTATTTTTTCTATTAAAAGCAAAATTTATTTGCATGGAAATTAAATCATTATTTGTCACTAACTCTGTAACAGGATGTTCAACTTGAATTCTTGTATTCATCTCAAGAAAATAATATTTCATTTCTTGGACATCATATATAAACTCTACAGTACCTGCTCCTTCGTATTTTACATCAGAAGATAATTTTACAGCGGCTTGAGCCATATTGTTAATTAATTCCCTATCTACTTCTGGTGCCGGAGACTCCTCAATTATCTTTTGATATCTTCTTTGCATAGAGCAATCTCTTTCGAATAGATGCACAGATCCCTTAGCACCAAATCCAAAAACTTGTATTTCAATATGTCGGGCGTTGGTGATAAATTTCTCAATAAAAATATCTCCGTTACCAAAAGATTTTGCAGCAAGATTACTAGTTTTTTCAATTGCATTAGCTAGGTCTTTAAAGTTTTGGACGACGCTCATGCCTATGCCCCCACCACCAGCACTTGATTTTACAAGTAAAGGGTAACCTATAGCTTCACATTTTGTCTTAAGTTGTTCATCACTTAATTTGTGAACATTATTTATACCTGGACATATAGGAATATTGGAATTTAGGGCTAATTCACGAGCAATATCCTTATTTCCCATTGATTTTATTGATTTTGGTTTAGGGCCAATCCATGTGATACCTCTGTTTATGACCTCTTGAGCAAAATTGTCGTTTTCTGATAAAAAACCAAAACCAGGATGAATAGCATCCACATTTGATTTTGTAGCTATTTCTAAAATTTTATTGTAAGAAAGATAACTTTCCTGAGCTTTACTAGGTCCTATATGATAAGACTCGTCAGATAATCTTACATGCTTTGAATTCTTATCTGCATCTGAATAAACAGCTACAGATTTGTGACCTAATATTTTGCAACTTTTTATAATTCTATTTGCTATTTCACCGCGATTAGCAATTAAAATTTTTTTCATTTCTTATCAACGATATAAGGCATTTTAGTATGATTGCCGTTTGAAGTTTTTTGTGGAATTTTTTTATCAGTGGAAATTTTTTCTCTCAGAGCCTTTAAGATTTCTACAGCATTAGGAGTGTCAGAGTGGACACAAATTGTTTCACATCCTACAACTACATCGTTTCCTTGAACAGTTTTAACTTTATTTTCATTCATTGCTCTTAAACAACGCTCCACAGCTCTATCAGTTGGATAATATTTATTTCGACCCTTGGCGATAACCAAATAACCTGTTTCATCATATTCCAAGTCAGAGTAAAATTCTCCGTAAAATTTTACCCCTCTTTCTTTGTATACTTTTTCGTGAAAGGTATTAACCATTCCGAAAATACCAACATTAAAAATTTCAGCTGCGTCAGCAATTCCATGAGCCACATCTTCCTCTTTCGCAGAGACACCATATAAAGACCCATGAGGTTTGATATGGTTTAATGGCATTCCATACTCATCTAGAAAGGCTTTGATCGCACCAGTTTGATACATCACAAGATTTTTGATTTCATCACGCTTCATTTTCATCGGCCTTCTTCCAAATCCCACTAAGTCAGGATAGGCAGGGTGCGATCCAACTTTCACATCATATTTTTTTGCAAGCTCGACAGTTTTCCTCATTGTGTTTGGGTCTGAGGCGTGAAACCCACAGGCTACATTAGCAGCATCTATATAAGGCATTATTTCTTCGTCATCTGCGAAGGAGTAAATACCAAAACCCTCACCCATATCGCAATTCAAATCGACCATGAATAATAAATTCCTCTCATTTATAATTTACAGAAAATCAGGCTTTTATGTGAAAATCTTTTCCACATGTTGGAACAATTTTGCTTATATTTTTCAGAATATAGGTATTATTATAGACACTTATATATAAGTAAGGAGGATAAAACTATGACATTGCTTAAAAAGTTCATAGCTATTTTAGCTGTTAGTTTTGTCGGTGTCGCAGGTAACTTAAATGCTGACATTTTAGACGAAATTCCAGCTGATATTAGAGACTTCGTTTATAATCCTGACTTTATGGATCCTAACCAACCGCTTGGTGAAAGTGTATACAGAAATTGGAAAAGTGATAGACCACTTCCTTGGACTATCGGTTATGCAAGTTCTTACGCAGGTAATCTATGGAGAAAAGGTGTGATGGAAAGATTGTATGGTGACTATTTACCAAAAATGAAAGCAGCAGGTATTCTTAACGATATCGTTGTTACACAATCTAATCTAAAAGACGCGGTTCAAATTCAACAAATGAGACAGTTAACTGATCAAGGAGTTGATGGATTAATAGTCTGTTGCTCAAATCCTGTTGCATTAAATCCAACTATTGAGTATGCGTACGGAAAAGGTGTTCCTACTGCATCAATGACAGGATACTTAACTTCAGAATATGCTATCAGTACATCTGTTAACTACAAATTAACCGGATATTATATTGCACAATGGTTAGCAGAAACTATTGGTGGTGAAGGTAATGTTGTTATCATGGAAGGAATTCCTGGAACATCAGCATCTGACTCACAGCACCAAGGTATGCTAGATGGATTTGCAGAATATCCAGACATTACTGTTGTTGCTGAAATTGCACACATGTGGACACCACAAATTGCTCAAGCTGAACTTCAAAAATGGTTATCAGCTAACACAACTCAAGTTGACGGATTTGCTGTTCAGTCTTCAGGAGAGTCCGGAGCACTTAACGCTCTAGAATCATCTGGAAGACCAATGGTGCCTATGGCTTTGGGTGGAGAAATTGGTGCATTCTGCTATTGGAGAAATAATCCAGACTTTATCGACAGAGCGGTCTATGCATGGCCTCCTGGAGATGATGCAGAGTTTGCGATGAATGTTCTTTTAAGAACTATGTATGGTCAGGGCCTTAAAATCCAGTCTATTTTAGTTCCTCCATATGAAGAAGATGTTGAGACTATTCAGTCTTTTGTTCCTGAAGATTGTGACAGAAACTCAAGTGAGTTTAGAACTGTTGGAATTGAAAACTGGGCAAGTGATGAATATCTAAATAATTTCTTCGATCGTGGAGAAGCATTACTTTAATTTAAGTAATTAATGAATGAAGAAAAAACTTTGGACAGTGCCCCAAACGGGAATGGGGCACAGTCTAACTCCTCTAAAGTTGGAGGGGATATTTATGTTCAAGATGCATCAAAATCCTTTGGTGTTACAAAAGCTCTAAACGGTGTAAATTTTAAAGCTAACTTTGGTGAAATCCACGCCATTGTTGGAGGTAATGGATGTGGTAAGAGCACATTGGCAAAGGTTATTTCAGGAGTTTTACCTTTGGACAAAGGAAAGGTCTCTATTATGGGTCATTCACCCAATTCCCCAATTGAAGCCCAAAGAGTTGGCATTGCAACAGTTTTTCAAGAAGTAATGATAGCTGAAGAGGCTACTGTTTATGAAAATTTATTTATTGGATATGACTCTTTTTTTGGAAAAAAATTAGCACATCGAGATAGGGTCGAAAAAGCTGCCTCTATAATGTTAGAGCTATCCGGTGAATTTGTCGATCCATATACAATAGCAAGTCAATTATCGCTTGGTATGAAAGCTTGGATAACAATTGGTAGAGCATTTTTAAGAAATCCTAAAGTACTAATTTTAGATGAATCATCAGCTGCACTCGATTTTGACTCTACAGAAAGACTTTTTGCAAAAATGAGAACATTAAGAGATCAAGGTGCAGCAATATTTATAGTAACTCACAGAATTGCAGAGCTAGTTAGAATAAGCGATAGAGCAACGGTTATGAGAGATGGGGTTGATGTTGGAGTTTTAGCAGGAGAGGAAATTACTGAAAAAAATCTTCTCGGACTTATGACAGGTGATAAAAAATTTTCTACAGCATCAGAAATAAAAGCTACACCTCCAGACTCAATCTTAGATGAAATAGTTTTGTCTGCTAAAGATTTAAAAGTTTGGGACAATGGAGATGTTATTAACTTTGACCTACCAAAAGGTGAGATACTTGGAGTCACAGGACTTGATGGACAAGGACAAGATAATTTTGTTAAGGCTCTGGCAGGTATTGATCAACCACTTAGCGGAGAAGTAATTGTTAAACAGTCTGATGAGGAACGAGAAAGAACCAAGAAAGATTACACAACTGTTAATAGCTTGTTAGATGCCAAGAAAAGTGGAGTTGGATACGTATCTGGAGATAGAAAAAAAGAGGGTATTTTTCCTAACATGAGCATATATGAAAATATGGTGATACCCTTATATAAAGGAAAACAAGCTAAAACATCAGGTGGATTTATTGGTTTTATTAAATGGATGGAATTAAACGGTATTTTTGATTGGGAAGTAGAAAGATTAAGTATTAAGACAGGTCCAAAAAATAATCTAATTACATCATTGAGTGGAGGAAATCAGCAAAAAGTCATGATTGCCAGAGCTTTCACAACAACTCCAAAGATACTGATACTTAACGATCCAGCGCGAGGTATTGATGTTGGTGCAAAACGAGACTTATATAAGCACTTAAGAAATTTTGTAAATGATGGTGGTACAGCGATATTTCTATCAAGTGAACTCGAGGAATTCATAGGACTATGTCATCGAGTTTTGGTTTTTAGGGATGGGAGTATATTTGAGACATTTGAAAAAGAGGATATCAATCCAAATACTATCCTTGAGGGAATGTTTGGTCATACTCAAAAGAAATCTAATGATAATAATTTATCAAGCACAAAAAATTCAAATCATAATTCTAATAGTAATGCGGAAATTCAAAATAAAATAATTAAACCGACAGTACCTACAAATGTCAAAGTAGTGGATTTTACAGATAAACCTAAGAGCAAAGAAAAAATTAAAGTTAAATATTTTTAAACTCAATGGTTCAAGAATATAAAAATACAGATTTAGATTTATTTGATAAAATAAATTTATCCAATCCTAAAGATGAGTTATTAAAAAAAAACAAGATAGGTTCCTCGCAAAAAGAAAATAATAATATTGAATTTAATTATTTAAATCACGAGATTTCAAAATTTGAAAATTTAGAGAGCCATTTATCTCAAGACAAATCGAAAAAACTTGATGATATTTTATTCACTCAACTCGATGTTGACGATTATGCTAGTTTCAAAAATATGTATCCTCATAATATTTCTCAACCTAAATTAAATGTAAGCAAACTTTCTGTAAAAAAACATATAAACGTGGATGGCACTTATCCCAATTTAGTTTCAAAGAATACAAAAGATAAAACCTCAGAGATATTTCAGGGAATTTACCCTGAGCCAAAGTTTTTACCAGGTGGTGATAAGTATTTATTAATAGAATTTGGTAATGTGATGAATTTAGAATTGAACTTTAAAGCTCAGGGGTTATCAAACTTAATTAAGACAGCAAATATAAAGGGAGTTTACGAAACACTCCCATGTTTTGCCTCAATGATAGTTCACTACAATCCAGATGATATCGGCTATCAAGATTTAATTAATGAATTGAAATCATTGCTTAAAGATATGAAAGATAATGACGATACTGTTGTAAATAGCAGACTTTTTCATTTCCCGACTGTCTATCTTGACAAATGGACTAAAGAAGCAATTGAAGACTATATAGCTAAAATCACAATGAAAAAGCCAGATCCTGAGTTCATTACAGAATTAAACCAATTAGATGACGTTAATCATTTTGTCAGAGTTCACTCTGGAACTGAGTATTGGGTGGCTTCGCTCGGTTTTTGGCCTGGTTTACCATTTACAATGCCTCTTGACCCTAGGTGCAAATTAACCGCTCCAAAGTATAACCCACCTAGAACATGGACACCAAAAGGAACTGTGGGCATGGGAGGATCGTCCACAGCTATTTATCCTGATAGGCTACCTGGGGGTTATCAAATTTTTGGCAGAACGCCTGTACCCATTTGGGATCCTGACAAGAATTTTGATGTTTTCAAAGATAGTATTTGTCTATTTAGGCCAGGAGATAGAATTAAATTTGTGCCTTGTGATTATGATGAGTTTGAAATGATTGAAAAAAAAGTTGAAGATAAATCATATCGATATGATTTAATTGAAGAGCATAAATTTTCCATCAAAAAATATAAAAACTGGTTGTCTAAACTAGATTATAATAAGAAGTTTTAGATGTTTGAAGTTATTAAACAAGGACTAGAAACATCAGTGCAAGATTATCCCGGGAGAGTTGGTTATCTTAACCAAGGGTTTCCTCCCTCAGGGCCAATGGATAGTTGGTCTTTTCGACTTGCCAATTTACTTGTAGGTAATGAGGAGAGCTTTGCAGCGCTTGAGTGTCAGTACACTGGTCCAACTTTAAAATTTGAAAAAGATCATGTCATTGCGGTCTGTGGTGCTGATATGCAGCCCAAAATAAATGGTAATTCTATTCCTATGTGGGAGAGTGTTTTAATAAAATCTGGACAAACTCTTGAAATGGGTTTTACAGTATCTGGTGCAAGATCTTATGTGTCTTTTGCTGGAGGCATAGAGTCAGAAAAATGGCTAAACTCTCAATCAACTTTTCACAAAGCAGGCGTTGGTGGCATTGATGGTCATGCTTTGAAAGACGGTCAAAGAATTCCTTTAGGTCAAGCTAATGGGAAGATCGGTAGAAAAATTAGAACTGACTCAATTCCAGAGATTAGCAATAGTGGTATTTGGGAAATTGAGGTTGTTCGGGGACCAAATGATGATTGGCTTGACGACGAAGGATATGACACTTTTCTTAAAGCAGAGTGGAAACTTCAAGCAAGAAGTGATCGTACTGGATTTAGGTTGGATGGACCTACTTTAAGTTTTACCGAAAAAGCTACAAATAAATCTCCTGAACATGGCTATGAACCGTCAAATATAATAGATCAGGGCTACCCAATTGGTGGTATTAATTTGGCGGGTCAAACGCCAATAATACTTGTAAATGATGGGCCTAGCATGGGTGGATTTATTGTACCTTTCACTGTTCCATCAGCCTCTTTTTGGAAATTAGGACAAGCTAAACCAAATGAAAAATTTAAGTTTAAAGAAATAAGTGTGCAAGAGGCACAGGAAATGAGATCTGAACAAACCTCCATCTGCTCAATGGGAAGTGTCATATAATATGTCTACAGAAGTTTTAACATCAGTTCCAGGTAACATATGGAAAGTTTTAGTAGAAGTTGGTGATGAAGTAAGTGAGGGGGATATATTATTTATTATGGAAGTTATGAAATCAGAGGTCAATCATAACGCTCCAGTTAGTGGAACGATAACTCAAGTTAATATTAGGAATGACCAAGAGGGTGTAAGCCCTGGCACTGTTGCTATAATAATAGATTAAATGACAGATACTCCACTTTTATATAATGGGCCTACTTCTCCTTTTGGAAGAAAATGTAAAGTATCTGCTCTTGTATTAGACGTTGCTCATAAAGAAGAAAAGATAAATATTTATAAATCAAGATTTCTAGATGAATTTAATCCATTAAGACAAGTTCCTACTTTAATAGTTGGTGATAAAACGATCACAGACAGTGACAATATTTGTTTGTACTTTGATAGTATTTCAAAAAAAGACTCTATATATCCAAAAGATCGTTATTGGGAAAGTATGACAATGATAAGTGTTTCAAATGGAATTATGGAAAATGCAGTTAATCGTTATATAGAAATGTCAGCTATGCCAGAATTAGAGCAAAGACAAAAATCTATAGAGCGATATGAGAAAAAAATTTTAAGATCCATTAATTGGATTGAAAGAAAATATGATGAGTTCGTGACTGACAAGTTAACGATTGATCAAATATCTGTTGCCTGTGCATTAGACTATACATCTTTTAGATTTACTGATGCTTGGGGAGACAATAATATTAAATTAAAAAAATGGTTAGAAAATATTACCAAGAATGATTTTATGAAATCAACATTACCTGGAGAGAGTTTTAAGTATGAATAAAAGATTTAGAAAATTTTTTCTACAAATGATACATTATAAGTTGATGAGATATATTTTTGTACTTCTTTTAAGTTTGCCATTATTATCGATGAATTTGAATGCAGAGTATGAGATGCACATCCCAAATTGTACTCAAAAAGGTGTTGAAAATTGTGGTGGTTTTTTATTTGATAATGAAACTGGGGATGTCCTTTTTTGCGGTTCTGAGAGTTGTATCGATTTAAAACTACCAAAATCTTGGAAGGCAAAACAGAAAGATAAACTATCAAAACAAGATCAAATATTAGAAATGCTCTCTAATATTCAGGTTGGATCTGTCAACACAGTTCAAAATGTTGAGCCTTCCTCAGATACAAAAATTGTAAATCAGGAAGTAAAATCAGAAGAAAATAAAGAAGAAAAAGAGGTTGTCAAAAAAGAAGAGAAAAAAGATAAGAAGATAGAAAAGTGTGACAAAGAAAAGAAAAGTTTGTGTAAAGGTTCTGGTGGCATGCAACTTGGAGGAACCGGAATGAAACTCAAGAAACCAACAAAAAAATAGTTTGAAAAAAAAACAAAAGAGATCATTAGCTTCTTTAATATTAATAAGAGAAAAACTTGCCCATGACCTATGTAATGAGATTTATATGAGTAAAGATGAAGCTTATGAAATTATAGACTTTG
This sequence comes from uncultured Alphaproteobacteria bacterium, assembly GCA_902542505.1. Taxonomy (GTDB): domain Bacteria; phylum Pseudomonadota; class Alphaproteobacteria; order HIMB59; family HIMB59; genus HIMB59. The sequence goes on from CACBUI010000002.1 coordinate 26,803, forward strand.
CTTTCCAGCTTAGTGATAAATTACCTGAAACTTATGATCAACTGAAATCAGAAATAAAGTCTTATATAATTATTAATATGTTATCTCTAGTTACTAAATTCCACTAGTATCAATTTCTTCTTTTGAAATATTTTCTTTATTTTCATCAAGTAAATTTTCATAGTTCGAATTTTCATTACTCAAATAAGCACTATCAGTTAAAATTATATCCATTCTCCTATTATTAAAACTATAATCACAAGTAACTGAGAAAATTAACTCACTACTATTAGATTTATTGCTAAGATAAATTTCCCAGGTTGTTTTACTTTTAAGTTTATTTGGAAATTGTTTAACTTCAGTTTGAAATAATTCGGTGTTTTTCTTTTGAAATGAATTAATAAAGCTATCTTGAATGTCAAGGCACTCAACAGGACTGAGTTGCAATTGATTATTTGAGCCGTGAATTTCGTAAATATTTCCTGTTTTTGTTGATTTTAATGTGTATTCAGTAAGATATTTGTTTGCTATCAAGACGTTGTCCTCTTTAATAGAAATGCTCTCAATATTACCTTTCTTTAATTTTATTCTACCATCATTTTCATACCTAAGAATGTCCTCGTACAATTTATAACCAAAAAGCTCAATTGATTGTGCATTCAAACAAAAAAACATGCTTACCGTGAATAATGTCTTAAACATAAGGAATTTTAACATTGATTTAGTTCTTTGAAATAGTGTTGAGCGGATATGGAACATCTTTGATAGAAAATTTATGACAATATTCAACACCCTCTAAAAGTTTTGACCATAGTTCGTTTGCATCCTTTTCTAATTCTGGGATCGAATATGATGCTAAGCTTAAAAACCATATCTTAAAAGAGTCCTTTGATAGTCTATCGACATTTGAATTAACTAATGTGGAAAAGGTATCTTTCCACTGTAGTAAGAGAACATCAGCTTCTTTTTTTGATAAATTCTGTGGTGATATAAAGTATTTTTTTTGAAGTGTTGATTTATCTTGTTCTAGGATAGATGTTTTAAATTGGAATGCATTATCGAGAATTGATGCTTTTTCTTTACTATCATTTATTTCAATCCAATTAATAAAACCTTTCAATAATCTTGAGCATATGTCATGGAGTTGTTCATTATCTATTTCTTCATTCATATAATTTATTAAAATTTAAAATTTCAAGAATGACTGTATCTCTTTTGCTAGAGCCAACATTTCTAAACACCCTTTTCCAGTTCTTTGTTTTTCTACTACTGTTAACCCTAATCCCATAGTTGATACAAATATTTGTCTATTACCCAAAATCGTCTTTGCTTTTTTAACATTCATTTTATTAACAAATTTATGTGCTTCTTGAATAAGTTTAGATTTTGCATTTGCTCTATTTATAAGTATTAATATCTCTCTTTTTTCTCTTTTCGCTAATTCAATTATGGACTCCGTGGCCCAAAAATCCACTTGAGAGGGAGATATCGGTATAATGACAAGGTCAGCTATTTCAATTGCTGGTCTTCCATCAGCGTCAATTTTAGGAGGAGTATCAATTATTACTAAATCAGATTTTTCTTTAAGCGTTTTTGCCTCATACTGTGCGCCCCAGAGGCTTGCTGTTTTAAACTGAATCATATTTTTATTTTTAAGTTTTTCATTTCTGGTAATAAACCACTTACCTAAACTACCTTGAGGGTCTGTGTCGAGTAATGTCGTGGATAAATTATTTTTTAAAGAATAAACAGCAGCTAAATTTGCAGCTATAGTGGTTTTTCCAGAGCCTCCTTTTTGTTGAGCGATGGTAATAACCTTAGACACAATTCAAGTATAAAAATAAAAAACTCTTTAGAAAGCCTTATTAAAAAAAAGTTGTGGGTTGATAGGTGCTTAGAATAGGTTTGGTAAAATTATATAGGAAATAAACCTCATATCATCTATATTGCTATCGTGAAAGCGTTTCAATTCAACACTACTCCTGGAATAAGATTTGGAAGTGACTATTCAATAGGCACAGCAGAGGAAGTTTCTAAAAAACTTGGTAACAAAATACTATTTGTAACTGATCCGGGTTTAGTAAAAATTGGGTTACACGAAAAAACAATTACTGAGCTTCAAAAATACTCTGAAATTTTAATTTTTGATAATGTTGAAGCTGACCCATCTATAAAAACACTTATGAGTTGTGTACAACAGGGAAGAGATTTTGATGCAACAGGTGTAATTGGATTTGGTGGTGGATCATCAATGGACGTATCGAAATTAACTGCACTTTTGATTGGCTCAAACGAAAATATTCATGAAGCTTGGGGAGTGGCTAATGCTAAAGGGCCTAGGCTCCCTCTTGCACTTTACCCAACAACTTCTGGTACTGGTTCTGAAGTAACTCCAATTTCTATTATCACACAAGAAGATTTAGAAAAAAAAGGAGTCTCCTCTCCTATTATACTTCCAGACCTTGCAATTCTTGATCCATCATTAACACTCGGTCTTCCCCCTCACATTACTGCTGCTACCGGTATTGATGCAATGGTCCACGCGATAGAGTCTTATGCTTCAAAAAGTGTGAACAATAATTTGATCTCCCAAACACTTGCAAAGGAAGCATTGAAGCTTTTAGGTAGTTCTATAAGACAAGCTGTCATTAACGGAAAGGATATTGAAGCAAGATCAAATATGCTTGTTGGCTCTATGTTAGCAGGTGTCTCCTTTGGAAACTCTCCAGTTGCTGGCGTTCATGCTTTAGCATATCCGATTGGAGGCACTTATCATGTCCCTCACGGTCTTTCCAACGCACTTGTCCTGCCATATGTGTTAAGATTTAATATATCTGATCAAAATGCATCAAAACTGTACAGTGAAATAGCCCCAATTGTTTTTCCAGATATTGATACAAGCACCAGCACTCAAGATATTTCTTCAAAATTCATTGAAAAGTTGTCAGATCTATCAAGTGAATTAGGTTTAGAACAAAGATTAAGAGATCTCGACATCCCTGAAACTGCATGCGAAACAATGGCTAGAGATGCTATGAAACAAACCCGATTACTAATCAATAACCCAAGAGAAATATCTGAAAAAGATGCTTTTGATATTTATAGGTCTGCATGGTAAAAACTTCATCTGATAAGAGATGGTAAATTTATCATCTTGAATTATTAAGATTTTAAACTAAATAATATGAAAAAATGTTAAGTGTAATAGATATTTCTAAAAATTTTGGCGATTTTACTGCCATTAATAAACTCTCTTTTGAGGTCAAAGTTGGTGATGTGATGGGGTTCCTTGGACCTAATGGTGCTGGCAAAACAACTTCCATGAGGGTAATAACAGGTTATCTTAAATCTGACAGTGGAAACGTTATCATAAACAATAAGGACATTGAAATAGATCCCATTCACACAAAGTCAATGATTGGCTACTTACCTGAAGGTGTTCCACTTTATTTGGACTTTTCACCATATCTTTACCTAGACTACGTTTGCCAGGTAAGAAATATAAAAAACTCAAAAGCAGCAATAAAAAAAGTAATTAATGATCTGCAATTAGATGAAGTAAAAGATGTTCCTATTGAAACTTTATCAAAAGGTTTTAAAAGACGTGTTGGAATAGCACAGGCTCTTATTCATAATCCCAAATTACTGATCTTAGATGAGCCAACTGATGGATTGGATCCCCTTCAAAAGTTTGAAGTAAGAAAATTAATTAAAAAATTATCTAAAACAAAAGCAATTATAATTTCTACACACATTCTTGATGAAGTTCCTGAGGTTTGCAATAAGTGTCTTATTATTAATGATGGACAAAAAGTCTTTGAGGGAACTCCATCACAGCTTAAGAAAAAAATTGGTAAATCACTAGATGAAAAATTTAGAAAGTTAGTAAGCTAATGTTGGCGTTAATTAAAAGAGAACTTAAATTATATTTTATTACTCCTGTCGCCTATATTTTTACTGCAATATTTATTTTGACCTCTATGTCCTTGACATTTTATTTTGGCTCGTTTTTCTCCTCAGGAGTTGCAGACTTAACGGTTTTTTTTAGTTTTATTCCATGGGTTTTTATTTTCTTTGTCTCTGCAGTTACTATGAAAAGTTGGTCCGAGGAAAAAAGACTTGGTACTATTGAATTGTTAATGACCTTACCAATTCCTTTGTGGAAGATAGTGTTGAGTAAATTTTTTGCAACTTGGGCTTTTGTTGTATTCTCTGTTGTTTTGACGTTTCCTATTTGGATTACAGTAAATTATCTTGGAAACCCTGATAACCTTGTAATTATTGGCCAATATCTTGGTGTTATTATAATGGCAGGTGCTTATGTCTCTCTTGGAATTTTCTTTTCTTCGTTAACTAACAATCAAATAATTGCCTTTATTTTATCTATTTTAGTCTCATTTCTTTTTACCATAAGTGGGTTTCCTCTTATGATTAATTTTATAACTGGGATTTTACCTATTGAAATAGTAGAACTCATTTCTAGTTTTAGCTTTTTGACTCACTTCTCAAGTATCCAAACGGGTTTCTTCTCAATTAAAGGATTGTTTTTCTTTTTATCCTTTATTGCTCTTTGGAATTATTTAACAATTATAAAATTTTTAAATCGAGACTAATGAATAAATTTTTACAAAAAAACTATCTTATAGTATCTATACTAAGCACTGTTATTTTATTTTTGTCCTTTAATTTTATAATCCAAAAAATCAATTTTAATTTGGGAGTTGATTTTACCTCTACCAAAACTTTTACTCTTTCAAGTGGTACTAAGAGAGTTATAGACGAAATAGAAGAGCCAATAAAAATTAATTTTGTATATAGCAGAGACTTATCTAAAAATATTCCGATTATTCAAAATTACGCTAATCAAGTTCAAGGTCTTTTAAACAGATATTCAGATCTAGCCTCAGGTAAAATTGAATTAAACTTTATTGAACCAGAGCCTTATTCAGATGATGAAGATTATGTAAATAGATATGGTGTGCAGGGCTTTCCTATAGATCAAGAAGGGTCAAAAGTATATTTTGGATTAATTGCTTCAAATACAACAGATGACATAGAAACTGTTCCATTTTTTGATCCCTCAAAAGCAGGCACATTAGAAAAACAATTAACTGACATTGTATACAAACTTAATAGATCAAAAAAACCAATGATTGGTTTTTTATCATGGGTGGACACTACACCACCAATGATGCCAAATAATCAACTTGGACAAGGAGAATACACAATACTTGAGGAGCTTAGTTATTTTTATGATTTTGAGTTTTTAGATACAGACGTAGAGAGTTTTGAAGGTATAGACTTATTGATAGTTTATCACCCCTCTGACATTAGTGACAAAACTGAATATGCAGTTGAACAATTCATCTTGAATGGTGGAAAATCAGTTATTTTTGTTGATCCATTTTTTGAGAAAAATGACCATTCAAATAAATCATCAAATTTAGAAAATGTCTTAAAAACCCTTAATATTAACTATAATAGCAATGTTATTTTAGATGGTGCTCAAGCCACAAGACTGCAAACACAACAAAACATAACTGAAAATACATCTTTGCAAACTATGTTGAAATTGAATTGGCCTGAAGTCAGAGGACAGTTCATTAATCAAGCTGAAGAAATTGGAGACGGTTTATCATTAATTAGACTTGTGTCTCCAGGTGGTCTTGCCCCATTAAATGATGAAAGTGAAATTTCTTACACTCCTATTATGTCCTCCAGTGAGGTAACAATGGATCTACCTATGAAAGAGGTACATGATCCAATTAAGCTCATTAATAATTTTCAGCCAACAGGAATTAGCTATGACTTTGGAGTAAAATTAAATGGTATCGCAAAAAGTAATTTTAATGATTTTGAATTTAAAAATGATAATCATTTAGAAACATCCTCAAAAAATATAAATGTGGTAGTTTTCAGTGACGCTGACTTTATAAGAAATGCCTTTTGGGCAAGAATTCAAAAGTTTTTAGATACCAATGTAATAGAGGCAACATCTGATAATGGAAGTTTAGTTACAAATGTATTTGACTCAATGACAGGTTATGACGAATTTATTGATCTGAGAAACAAAGAGGCTCCATTTAGACCGTTTGTTGTAGTTCAAAAACTTCAAGCAGAAGCTGAGCAGATGTATCTAGGACAGGAACAGCAATTACAAGCTCAACTTGATAATACATTAAATCAAATTCAAAATTTATCAGGCGGTAGAGATGTAGAAAGTGTCAATTTATCTGACAAACAATTAATGGAATTAGCAAATTTTCAATTGCAAGTAGAAAATACTCGTAAACAACTAAGAGAAGTTAGAAGAAATTTAAGTAAAGACATAGATCGATTAGCAAATCAAATAAACATATTAAATACTTTTTTAATCCCTATTCTTTTAATTCTACTAATGTTTTTTATTCCAAGACAACTCGGTATCAGAAAAAGAAAAAGCAGATAAATGTATATTAAAAATTTAAAAATCTTGGTTTTAATATCTTTTGGATTTTTAATTATTGCTCTTGGTATGTATTTTGATGGCAAAAATATCTCTAACAAGTCATCATCTGAAGTATTGTTTCCTAGTTTTGATGAAGTTTTACCTGAAATTGCATACATTGAATTTTCTAATCAAAATGGGAAATCAGTCATTGAAATCATTGATAATCAATGGCTTATTTCAAGCTCAAATAATTTTCCAGCAAATACTGAGCTTTTAAGTCGGTTTTTTATTCAACTTCGTGAAGCAAATATTTTAGATGCTAAAACTAATCGCGAAGATCTTTTATACAAATTGGGTCTAGATGATGAAAATAAAATGCAATTAATTTTAAAATCAAAAGACGATGAGGTCTTATATTCACTAGATATTGGTATTTATAATTACAATATCCCAGGATCTTACATAAAAGCTACTGACTCCAATCAATCTTATTTAGTATCAACAAACTTAACTGCCGATGTATCTGGTTTCTATTGGGTACCCACCGATTTAATAAATATTGGTAAATCTCAAATCAAATCAATTCAAATTTATAATCAGAATATGATTAATTTAAGTATGAAAGAAGGAGAGCTGAAACACACAAATTTAACTTCTCAATTTAATGAAATTGATAATGATAAAATTATTGATGCTCAAAATATATTAACTGATCTTCAACATAATGGCTTTATACTTAAGTCAGAATTACCTAACTCTCCAGACTTAAAAACTAGGTTTACACTCAATAATGGAACTGTAATATTTGTAAATTTTTATGATATAGATGGTAAAGGTGTTCATGCTACTTTTGATTGGAATTATGTCGATGACAAAGTTCAAATATCAAAGTTTATAGATCCATTGCTAGATGGAAATCAAATACAAGTTAGTTCGGTTGCTTTTTTAAATAATTTTGCTTTTAGCGTTCCTCAAATATTTTTTGATACATTGAATATAAAATTAAGAGAAAAAACCGAATAATTATTTAATTTCTCCAATTTCAAACTTCATTTGATGTTTATAAATTTGTGATGGGTTTAATTGCGTTGAAGGAAATTTTCGATTATTGGGTGCGTTTGGAAAACCCTGAGTTTCAAAACACATACCTTGATATTTTTTAATTTTAATACGATTACTGGAATATTTTAAATGCTGACCAGTATAAAATTGAACACCAGGTTGATTTGAAAAAATTTTTAGGGATATATTGCTTTTTGGTGATTGTATTTTAGCTACAAACTTAGAATTCTTTTTGATAATGAAATTTTCGTCAAATCCCTTGAATTTATTGGTAAACTTATCACGTATCCTAGTTGATTTTTTAAAATCAAAACGTGTTCCTTTTACACTCATTACCCTACCAGTTGGTATATTTTCTCTATCATTTTCTAAGTAATGATTTGAATTGATTTGGACGTGGTGATCAAAAATATCTTTTTTAATTTTATCTAAATTCCAATAGGCGTGATTTACCAAATTAACGTGAGTAGTTTTTGATGTTTGTGCACTTATATTGATTTTGAGAGTCGAATTTATAATTGAGTAATCACAACTGGAATATAATTCTCCTGGGAAACCCTGATCTTTATCTGGAGATATACAATAATAGCTAATATGAGATTTGGAGAAGCTCTTAACTTGCCAAATTTTTGAGTCAAACCCTTTTTTACCACCATGTAGTATATTTTTTCCCTCATTTCTAGTTAATTTGTATTTTACTCCTTTGATCTGAAATTGAGCTTTTTTTATTCTATTTGCATACCTGCCACATGTTGCGCCTAAGTAATTTTTATTATTTTTATATGATGAGATATTTCCTAAATTTAGAATTAAATTGATTTTTTTCTTTTTATAAAATACTTCAAATAATGTTGCACCAATATTGAGAGTTTTAACTCTTAAAAACTTATTTTCAATTGTTTGTGATTTAATCATTAATGATTAAATTTTTGAAATATTCTCTAAAACTTTTTTTGTTACTTCTTTTAATCTTGGAATAGTTGAATTGATTAATTTAATACGGTCATAAGTATTTGGATCTTTTGCAATTTCCTCTCTTAAAGTATCGCCGAAAGTTTTTCTGAGTTCAGTGCCGATATTAAACTTACAAACATTCGTTGTATTTGCTATCGTTCTTTTAAGTGTATCGTCGATACCGCTACTTCCATGAAGCACCAATGGTACTTTGGTTAAGGTTTCTATCGTCTTTATGACTTGCATATCAATAGAAGAGGATTTGTTTGTCTGTAAGTGTACGTTTCCTGCACTGATGGCCATTGCATCACATTTGGTTAATTCAGCAAATGTCTTCGCTTCTTCTGGATCTGTGCTTTGTGACTTTGCACCATCATTGTAACCAACAAATCCAATTTCCCCCTCAACGGAAATATTTTGTTTGTGAGCTAATTCAACGATTTCACTTGTTTTATCAACGTTTTCATTAAGTGAAAGCTTGGATCCATCAAACATTACAGATGTGAATCCGTTGTCAATTGCCTGTAAACACTCTTCTTTTGTATAGCCATGATCTAAATGACAAACTATTGGACTAGATGATTGCTCAGCCAAGTATCTAAACATTTTACCTAAAACTGGCAGAGGTGTATTTGCTCTACAACCTGGTCCTGCTTGAAGAATCACAGGCACCTTGAGCTCTTCGGCTGTTTCTGCATAACATCTTGCATCTTCCCAACCTAGTACTACTAATCCTGCAACGGCATAATTATTTTTTTTTGCTTCTTGTAAAACTTCTGAGAGGCTAGCTATAGTCATTTATATTTTGCTATCATATCCTTAATTCCTGGGATTGTTTCTAATTGGTAAGCATGGGTTTTTTGGAAAGATTGAATAAGTGATCTTTGAGAAAGACCTACTAGGATTGTAAAATAATACATCTCATATCCAGGGGCAACCACACATGGATGATATCCTTTATTAATTGCAATAGTAGAGCCATTAAAAAGTTGATAGCCGTGACCCTCTTTTTCATCTTCTGATTGCATAATTTGAACACCAAAACCATGTCCTGGTTTAAATCGATAATTATAAACTTCATCATGACGAGTTTCTTGAGGGAGATCATCTGTGTCGTGTTTGTGAGGGGGGAAGCCTGACCATCCTCCAGCGCCAACAGTATATAATTCATTTACTAATAATCGACCAACTTGATCATGATGTTTCGCACCTAAGATATGTTTAATTTTTCTGTGAGTTTTAGTATCGTCTGAACCATATTGAACAACATCTAGTTCTTCTTTTAAAACGAGAAATGGCTCTAATTTTTTTTCATAAATTCCACCAGCTATGAAACACTCAGAGGAGTCAGATAAACAAGTAATTTTACATTTTGAATTTGTAGGAATATAACTACCCTCAGGTTCACCATCCCATACGTCAGTTGTTCTTTTTCCAATCTGTCCTAACTTATTATCCTCCACGGTAATCTCGACGATACCTGTTGCTGGAACTACGCTACTTTCATGTTTTGATAGTTGGTATTCATAGGACTCACCTTTTTTTAAATTGATAATATTAAAATAAACTAAAGGTACTGTTTTATTTGTCTCTCCAAATAAAGCTTGATTTTTATTATCTGAATAAGGGATGTGCATCTATAACTCCTTTTGATTTTGGTTAATAAATTTTTCTAATTCCTGATTATTGGGCATAGCTGAGGAACATCCTACTCTTGTTACAACTATTGCAGCATTTGCGGAACCCCGAATTACTGCATCCTCTAAACTAAGGCCATTGTATAGGGAGCTTATAAAACCTCCATTGAATGCGTCGCCTGCACCGGTAGGTTTAATAGCTTCGACATTAAATGTACCGTATTGGCTCTCATTTTCTTTAGTAAATACTTTGGATCCCTCTTCGCCCATTTTATAGATAATCACTGATGGTTTTTTTTTAATATACACTTTTGCTAATTCAAGTCCATTTGTGGAATTATCAGCCACATTAAATTCTAAATCGTTTCCAATGATAATATCCATTTCATTCATAATTTCCTTGTAAACATCAGATTTGATTGTATCAGACTCCCAGTTATAAGGCCGATAATCAAGATCGATTATTAATGGTATCTTGAGATCTGAAGTTAGTTTTGAGGCAACAAAAACAGCATTCCTTGAAGGTTCTCCAGAGAGCGCAGTTCCAGAGATGAATACAGCAGAGTAATTATTGAAATTAATTTTATTAATATCCTCCTTATTAAGTTGCAGATCACATGGATTACTTCTGTAAAGAATAGATTGGTTATTTTTTAAAATAGTTTCAACAACAGCTATTTGTGTTTGAAATGATTTATTGACTTTTCTGCAGTGTTCTACACCAACTTTGAATTCATTAAGTTTGTTAATTATGTATTCTCCGATTGCATCGTCAGATATACAAGTAAGTAAATCAGTGCTGACACCCAAGTTCGATAGAGCAACACAAGTATTTGCCGCCGAGCCCCCTAAATGAGAAGAAAAGTTATTTACATCGGAGATTTTTGTACCGGGTGGCTCCGGATAAATATCTAATCCTGCTCTCCCTATTACAAGAATTTTTTTTGAATTATCAAATTTCATTTAATGAAAATTAAGTCTAGAGGAATTATTGTAATTACTTAAGAATTTTTTGTATTTCCTCAAGTGAAAAATAATCTGCCTTCTTAAAAGTAGTCTTTATTTCTTGGGGTGTTTTGGTGTCTGCTGCCTTCATTGTTGATTGAATAATATCCAAAACGTGTAACGATAATTCTCCGCTACATCTGTGTTCAAGTTCATTATCAATACAGTATGCCATTTCAGCTAATCCGACACCACGGTAGTTCGCATTAGTTGGAGACTCATTAGCCCTACCGCTATGAGATGTAATATTAATTTTACCAAGGGGCATATCATCAGTTTTGTGCTCTTGCCAAACACCACTATCATCAGTACTTGTGTGTACTGAGCCTCCAAACATATTTGGATCAGGCACAATCATAGAACCTTTATCACCGTAAAGCTCTATGTGATTACGTTGGTGAGCTACAACATCAAACGATAAAGTTATTTGAATTAAAGCCCCATTATGAAATTCTAAATTAACTAAATAGCTAGTTTGACATTCCACATCAAACTCCTGATCTTTTTTTGGACCTATGCCTATCACTCTTTTATCGAAAACTTTGGTAGAAATACCATGAACACTTTTAGCAGGGCCAAGTAAATTTACTAAAGCTGTTAAATAGTATGGTCCCATATCTATAACTGGGCCACCTTCATTATTTGCAAACCACGGTTCAGGATTGGGATGATAAGATTGAACTCCTGGATAAGCAAAAATTGCATTTCCAAGCCGAACATTTCCAATTTTATTATCGTTTATTAATTCAATAGATTTTTGAATTCCACCACCTAAAAAAGTATCAGGAGCATTGCCAATGTATAAGTTTTTACTTTTAGATAATTTTAAGAGATTTTCACCATCTAAAAAATTTACAGCCATTGGTTTCTCACTATAAACATGTTTACCGCTCTCCAGCGAATTTTTTGCTACCTCGTAATGAGCCTTTGGAATAGTTAAATTTAAAATAATATCGACTTCACTATCATTTAATATTTCATCAACAGAACAAGAGTTTATATTATAAGTTTCGGCACATTTTTTAGAATTTTCATGATTAATATCAGCACATTTAATTATGCGAAAATTATTAAAATAATCATGTCCTCTAAAATATGTTTCAGAAATATGACCACATCCTATTAAGCCAACATTGAAGACTTTGTTCATAAATATGAATTATTTGTCTAGGCCGCACATATTGATGTATTTTATTTCAATAAAATCATCAATTCCATACTTTGAGCCTTCTCTGCCAAGACCAGACTCTTTTATTCCTCCAAATGGTGCCTCTGCTTTTGAAGTTAATCCAGTATTGACTCCAACCATACCGTATTCAAGTGCCTCAGCTACTCTCCATATTCTTCCGATATCTCTGGAATAAAAATAGGATGCAAGTCCATATGGTGAGTTATTTGCAAGTTTAATTACTTCTTTTTCATCTTTAAATTTGTAAATTGGAGCCACTGGTCCAAATGTTTCTTCAGTTGTAATTTTCGCTTCTGGTGCGACTTCAGTTAGGATTGTAGGCTGAAAAAAGTTCATTCCCAAAGAATGCTTAGATCCACCAATTGCAACTTTTGCCCCATATTGTAATGCATCTTGGACGTGCTCCTCTACTTTACTTAAAGAGTGCTCATCAATCATGGGTCCAGAGGCATTTTCCTCATTTAAACCATCTCCTACTTTTATTTTAGAAACAGCATCAACAAATTTTGAACAGAACTCATCATGAACTTTTTCTTGGACATAAATTCTATTTGCACAAACACAAGTTTGTCCTGTATTTCTAAATTTGCTTTGGATTGCACCGGCAACTGCATCATCAATATTTGCATCATTAAATACAATGAAGGGTGCGTGACCACCAAGTTCCATTGAGACTTTCTTTACAGTTCCAGAGCATTTCTGTAAAAGTATTTTTCCAATTTCTGTTGAACCTGTAAAAGATAATTTTCTAACAATTGGATTTGTGGCTAATTCCTCTCCGATTTCAGAGGCCTTTCCTGTAATTACATTTAAAGTACCTTTTGGGAAGCCTGCCTCCTCAGCCAAAACAGCTAGTGCAAGTGCAGAATAAGGAGTTTGACTTGCTGGTTTAATTACAACTGGGCACCCAACAGCTAAAGCTGGTGCACATTTTCTTGTAATCATGGCATTAGGAAAATTCCATGGTGTAATTGATGCCACTACACCAACTGGTTGCTTCAAAACAACAATTCTTCGATCGGTCATGGGATCTGGAATTGTATCTCCATAAACCCTCTTGGCTTCTTCTGAGAACCATTCTACAAAAGAGGCTCCATAGCCTATTTCTCCACGTGACTCATTTATTGGTTTTCCTTGTTCAACTGTCATGATTTGAGCTAATTCCTCTTTATTTTCAATCATTAAATCAAACCATTTTCTGAGTATTTCTGATCTTTGACGTGCAGATTTTGCCCTCCATTCAGGCCAAGCATTATTTGCAGCTTCTATAGCATTTCTAGTTTCAGATGTTCCGCACTTAGGTACTGTGCCGATCTCTTTCAAGTTAGCTGGATTGTTAACAGATATTGTCTCACCTGAGTCGGCATTAACCCATTCACCGTTAATGAAGCACTTATCTCTATAAAATTTTGAGTCTTTAATTTCCATAAATATTTATAACAGTTTTAATTCTTATTCTACAGTGGCAATTTTACCACCTACAGGGATCGTATCTCCCTCTTGTGCAATTATCTCTGTTAATTTTCCATTAACTGTTGAAGGTATCTCAGCAGCTGTCTTATCAGTCTCAACTTCGCAAAGGATATCTCCTTCTTTAATTTCATCTCCGACTTTTTTAAGCCACTTTACTACTTTTCCCTCATCAACAGTTTCTCCAAGGGATGGCATTATTATTTCCATAATTATTCTCCTTTTAGTTTTTTTATAACCTCATTTACAATTAGTTCCACTGATGGAATTGTATTATCTTCGAGTATGTCGGCACTTGGTAATGGCACATGTGGTGTAGTTACTCTAGTGACAGGGCCTTTTAAATTTTTAAAAC
>CACBUI010000003.1 GCA_902542505.1 uncultured Alphaproteobacteria bacterium
GGATTACTTTTCATATTTTATGATGAAATAATCAATTTTGAATTTTCAAAAGGAACTAGTATTGGAATTTTACTTGGTGTATTGGCGACATATTTTGCATCTATTGGTAATTTAATTTCAGAGTATACCTCTAAAATTAAATTGAATGTTATTGCTGTTACAGGATATGGGATGTTGTATGGCTCAATAACACTGTTAATTTATCTTTTAGTAACTGGTATTGAACTTAATTTTGATTTCAGTTACAGATACGTCTCTTCATTATTGTATTTGGCTATTTTTGGGAGTGTATTTGGTTTCATTCTTTATTTATCAGTAATTAAAAATATTGGCGCAAATGATGCCGCATACATTGCTATAATTATGCCTCTTATTGCTCTAATTATTTCTACGATATTTGAAGGTTTGGAGTGGGACTTAAATTTGTATGTCGGTGCAATTCTTGTATTGTTTGGAAATATATTAATATTAAAAAGAAATTAATTCTTAAACAACTTTTGTTGAGAAATTACTATTATGCTCGATATTATAAAAAGTATTAACATCGGAATATAGACGAATTCAATACCGAAGATATCAGCAACATAACCTAAAGCTGGTGGTGCAATCATAAAGACCCCATAAACACCTATTGTAATTATAGTTATCCCTACCGTAGCATTAACATTTTTAATAGAAGACCCAAAGGTATAACAAATAGGAATAATTGAAGAAACACTAAAACCAGCAATAATAAAACCAATTATTGCTAATGTTAGAGAACTACTTAAAACTATAATTAATGAACCCAGTAATGAACCTATCACTGAGTAAACAAGAAAATTATAAATACCAAATATTTCTTTTAACTTATCTCCAATTAATCTACCAATAACCATACTCCCATTAAATGCTATAGCAGCAAGTCCAATATTAAAACCATCTGCATTAATGTAATCTCTCATATATAAAGAACCCCAAGAGTCAGTACCACCCTCCAAAAATACTGCTGTAATTGATAAAATAAATAAGATTACAAGAAATAAGGGCCAATTGAAAAATATAGACAAAATAGATAAAGAGTCTGATTTATTTTGTTTTATAGTTAAACTACCTAGAAATATTAATGGTGATAAGATTATTACAAATATAATTGAATTTATTATAAAGCTTATTTTAAATTCCAGAAATAAACTAGTTAACAAAGATCCAGATAATAATCCAATACTCCAAAAGGCATGAAATCCTGACATCATAGGTTTTTTAAATCTTTTTTCTAAAGAAGTAGCTTGAACATTAAGAATTACCTCAAATAGTCCGTAACAAATACCGAAAATAAAACTCAATATTGCCATAATTATAAAAGATTGAGCAAATGGAATTAAAAGCCAAAGAATGCTTATAGCAAGACCTGATAAAAGTGAGATTTGTTTTGAGGGATATATTTGTGTTATTTTTGGTGTAACTATCATAGTTAAAACAGAGCCAATTGAAAAAATTACAAACAAATATCCCATACCTGTATAATCGACATTAATTTGATCTTTTATATCTGGTATTCTCACTGCCCAAAGTCCAACAAAAAAAGAAATTGAGAAAAATAATGCTTTGCACGCATTAGCCTCTGAAAAATTACTCTTTAATTTCAAAATAGATTAATTAAATAGCTACCAACCACCATCATCATCTGCTTTTTTGTCTTTAACAGATTTAATAGATGAAGTTTTAACTAATTTCCATATACCACTTCCAGAAACAATAATTTCATTTTTTGAAAAGACTTTACAATTAACAAAACATAGTGTTTTAGTCATTCTCTCTATAGTTGGTAAGCCTATTAGTTCATCTCCTTTTTGAGCTGAAAATGTAAAGTGAGTGTTCATGGATATAGTAACACAAGGTTTATTCCCAAAAGACTTATAAGCAGCATTGCCCATAACATTATCTAAAAAAGACATTAAGAAACCTCCATGTGCAAATTTTCCTGAGTTAAGATGTTTTTCAGTAACAAACATTCGATATTTATCCTGATTATTTTCTGATTTTGTCTCTAATTCACCAAGTAATTGTGTATATGAAGATTTTGATATTAACTTCCAGGTCATATATAACTTTATAATGCAATCTTTAAAAAAAGAAATATTTTATGAAATTTCATAAACTATTTAACTTAATTATTAATACTAAACTTTATGCGTAATGAATAGATCTTATAGAATTGAGGATAATAACTCTAATAGTTTTATACCTAGTTACTCTGGTACTAATGGTGCAGTAGCAACACATTCAAATTTATCCTCAATGACAGCCTATAATATTTTAAATCAAGACAGAGGTAATGCATTTGATGCTGCTGCTGGAGCAATGTTAGTTGAAGGTCTTGTAAATCCTCAAATGTTTGGAATGGGCGGTGAAGGTGTGATGATATTAAAACCCAAAAACCAAAACCCTGTTGTGTTAAATGGAAATACTTTATCGCCAAGAAAATTTAATTTTTTAAATTTAGTTACCAGGGGTTTTACAGAAGTTCCAGATGAAGGAGTATTATGTGCTGGAGTTCCAGCAGCATTTTCTAGTATTTTTAGAATGTTACAATTATATGGAACATTAGATTTTAGGACTATTTCTAAATATGCAAAAGAATACGCAAAAGTAGGATATCCTTTACACACAGGAATAATAAACCAAAATAAATTTGGGTTAAAAAGTCTAAAAGGTAAATTTATAAGAGAGTGGAAAAATTCTGCTAAATTATATTTAAAAAATAATGAAATTCCAAAAGTAGGAAGTTTATTCAGAAATTCGGCTTACGCAAACTTAATTGATTATCTTGGTAATTACGAGAAAAAGATTACAGGATCTCGAAATAATAAATTTAATAAATTGCATGATGCTTTTTATAAAGGTGATGTTGCAAACTCAATTTTAAAATATTCACAAAAAAATGAAGGGCTACTTTCAAAAGAAGATTTTGAAAATTTTAATGTGAAATTTGAAAAAACAATTTCAGAAAAATATGGTGATTACCAAGTTCATAAAACTAATTTCTGGGGACAAGGATTGACTAGTTTAATGATGTTGAAAATGCTTAACAAACAAAAAATTAAATCACTTAATTCAGCTGGTGATATTCATAAATTTACAGAAATTTTAAAATTAACTTTTGCTGACAGAGAGATGTATTTTACTGGGAAGTACAATTCAAAAGTCAAAGCAAATCACCTATTAGATGACTCTTACCTAAATAAAAGAATGCAATTAATTAAAGATATGGCAATTGACTCTATAATTCCAGGGAACCCCCTATCCAAGAAATCATTACTCCCAATTGAAAATGATATTAAACCATGGGGCGCTGGCACAGTTCATATAAGTATTATAGATAAAGATAATAATGCTATTTCGTGCACACCAAGTGGTGGATGGATCAGATCTAATGAAGTAATCAATGAATTAGGATTTCCCCTAGGTAATAGATTAATGACGTTTTATTTATCAAAACCAGGTCACGTAAATTTTATAGCACCTGTACAACAACCAAGGACAACATTGAGCCCTACTTTGATTATCAATCAAAAAAAGAGAGAAATTTTAAGTTGTGGGACTATGGGCGGTGACGCTCAAGATCAATGGCAAGCACAATTTTTAATGAATTATATATTTTCAAATATGCCTATTGACCAAGCTTTAAATGAACCCAGAGTTTCATCAGAGCATTTACCTGCTTTTTTTCACCCTCATGATCCAAATTTGAAACAATTATTATTAGAAGAGCGACTTTCGCCCTTAATTTCTCAATTAAATAAAAAAGGACATAAATGCCTTAAAACTACAGACTGGAGCGAAGGTTTTATTTTATGCGCTAGAAAACAAGATAAAATTTATGATGCATATGCAGATATTAGAAGTTATAAGAGTCAAATATTTCAAGCACAGGCATTAGCATGGTAAAAAAAAAGAACAAATTAAATGATTTAATTGATGTAGTTAAGAGACTAAGAAATCCAAAAAATGGATGTCCATGGGATATACAACAAACTTCCAAATCATTAGCAAAGTATACTTTAGAGGAAGCATATGAGGTTATCGAAGCAATTGAGTCAAATAATAACAAAGAACTAGAAGGAGAACTTGGCGATTTATTACTACAAGTTATTTATCACTCAGTTATTGCTGCTGAAAAAAAGAAATTTTCTATTGATGATGTCATTGATACAAGTGTAAAAAAAATGAAATCTCGTCATCCTCATATTTTTATGCGTGATGAGTCAATCAAAACTGTTCAAGATGTTAATGATTTTTGGGAAACACAAAAAAAATTTGAAAGAAAAAAGAAAGGTGCCAAGTCTGTTTTAGATGGTGTAAGTGTAAACCTGCCTGCTGTTACTCGTTCACTTAAACTTCAAAAAAGAGCCGCAAAAGAGGGATTTGATTGGAAAAATGCAAATGGAACGTTAAAGAAGGTGAAAGAGGAATTAAATGAACTTTCAAATGAAATAAAAATTAATAATAAGAGAAAAATTAAAGAGGAATTAGGAGATTTATTATTTTCATGTATTAATTTATCAAGAAAATTAGGCCTAGATACTGAAACAGTAATTAGGGACTCTAATAGGAAATTTGAGAAAAGATTTAAAAAAATGGAAAAAACAATGAATAAAAAAAAATTGAAATGGAATTTGAATAATTTGGAGAAAGAATGGCAAAAATCAAAATAATTTTTTTAAGTACATTCTTTTTATTTTTTTCAAAAGGTATCTTATCCTATGAAATCACTGATTTAATAAAAATTCTCGTCGAAAAAAATGAAACAAATTCTAAATTTAAGTATGATAATCTAATTGATGAAAAAAATTTAGAATTAGCTGATACACTCTACATACCAGAAATTGATTATTCATTTAATGTTTCAAACAGTACTACTAGTACTAATGCTACTTCTACACTTAACTCAAATACTCATACATTAAGCGCCACAGTCAACCTCTATAACGGTGGGTTTAGCCAGTTAAATTTAATTACTACGCAAACTAGAAATCAAGCGTTTGACTATCTTAGAGAGTATCAAAAAGAGTTATTAATCAAAGAACTCCTAAATGGTTATAGTAATTTACAGACATTGATCTTTAAAAAGAAAAATCAACAACTGAATTTAGAATTTTATAGAAAAAAAGTCTTAGAGGCTGAAATATTATTCAAGGCAAACAGAGTTACAAAAACAGAGGTACTAGATTTGGAAAATGAGCTATTAGAGGCACAATCTGTGTCTTTAGATTATGATAGAAAAATAGATAATTTAATGCTTCAAGTTAGTAAGTTACTTGATCTAGAAATTTATGATGAAGATGTAAATTTTGATTATGTGATAAACGTATCTAACTCACAAATTAGTAAGAAATTATTTTCAGAATTGATGAATTCCTCTTATGGTCAATATCTCTCTTTTATTGAAAATACATATTTACCTGAATTAGAAATGAGCAAAAAAGATTTGAGACCTTCTGTTGACCTTACATATTCCCTAAGCGAGAGTGATAATTATTCTGCAGCAATTGATCATAGAAGATCCTCATCTTTGTCACTATCACTTAACGTTCCTATTTATGACGGCTATAAAGATGAAAATAATTTTAATATTGAGGAATATAATTATCAAAAAAAATTATTAGAACATAAAGACTTAAAGAGAGATTTACTTAATACTTACTTAGAGTCTTGGAACAATTATGATTTTTATTTAAATAAAATAAACAACCAAGAAAAAATAATTAATAGCTTAGAATTAAAATTACAAGGAAATGAAATTTTATATAAAGCCCAAAAAATAGATATTACACAACTTATTGAAAGTAAGAATGAATTAAATGATGCACACAACATTTTATTGGATTTGAAATCCTCAAAAAAATATTATTTAATAGACATTCTGATATTAAACGGGGATTTGAATACAATTATTAATGGATTGGGATAGACTTAAAACATTTTATCACGTAGCTACAGCAGGTAGCATCTCCAGAGCTATGGATACTATTCACCTCAGTCAGTCTGCTATTACTAGACAAATTCAATCTCTTGAGCATAGTTTAAAAACCAAACTATTTAAAAGACACACAAAAGGTATAACTCTTACAGAGCAAGGTTCTTATCTTTTTGAAGAAACTGAAAAAATTTTTGCTGATTTAAATTCTATTGAAAAAAAGATAGTTGAATATAAGTCAGTTCCCACTGGTAACCTCTCCATTAATACTACAGTTGCTTTTGGATCGATGTGGCTTAGCCCAAGAATCAATGAATTTATTCATGAATACCCTGAAATTAATCTTAAACTAAACTATTCTGAGGATGAGCAAGATATGCTTCGCCAAGATTATGATATTGGTTTATGGATGAGAAAACCAAGACATTTAGATTTAGTTTCAAAGCACATAGCAACAATCAAATACCATATTTATGGATCAGCGAATTACATAAATGAAATGGGTATGCCTTTGAGAAGATCAGAGCTTAATAGCCATAGATTAATTACATATGGAATAGGAAAACCATCCCCACTTTCTGACACCAATTGGATACTGAAAACTGGTGTTAAAAAAAACCAAAAAAATAGAAGACCTCATATTACAATCAATAATCTATATGGTTTATTAGTAGCTGTTGAAACTGGTGCAGGATTAGCTGCATTACCTGACTATATGGCTCAACATAAAGCCCATCTTGT
The DNA here is from genome assembly GCA_902542505.1 of uncultured Alphaproteobacteria bacterium. GTDB lineage: Bacteria > Pseudomonadota > Alphaproteobacteria > HIMB59 > HIMB59 > HIMB59. The sequence continues at coordinate 6,701 of CACBUI010000003.1, forward strand.
TAAAGTATTACCAGATATAGAAGGACCAAGTTACGATGTTCATATGGTTTATCATGAAAATCTAAAAGGGAGTTTAAAACTGATAGCTTTTAGAGATTTTCTTTTGAATAAAATAAGCCAATGGAGATTTTGACTATCAAAATTTTCTTTTTTTATTAAAAATATACATAAAAAAAACATGAATAACTTATTAAAAACATACAAGTTTAGTAATTTTAGAGTAGTAAAAGGTAATGGATGTTATTTATACACCTCTGATAAAAGAAAATTATTAGATTTCTCAGCAGGGGTTGCTGTAAATTCTCTTGGATATAATCATCCAGTAATTAAAAATAGCCTTAAAGCTCAACTTAAAACAGGAATTACTCATCTGTCAGGATCACAAATACATGAATTTAAAACTAAATTATCTAAGTTATTATCTGATAATTCCAATAAAGGGGATGTATTCTTTTCTAACTCTGGTGCCGAGAGTATTGAGGCAGCCCTAAAAATTGCAAGAAATTATGGTAGTAAAAAGGGTAAAGATGAAATCATCGCAATGACCTCCTCTTTTCATGGAAGAACAATTGGGGCTTTATCCGTCGGTAGTAATAAAAAATATAAATCGAATATTGGTCCAGTTCCTGGGAAAGTAAAGTTTTGCAAGTTTAATGATGTCTCTCATCTCAAAAAACTTGTAAATAAAAAAACAGTAGCAATCATCATAGAATTTGTTCAAGGAGATGGAGGTATAAATATTTGCAGTAAGAATTTTGCTAAAGCTATAAAAGAGGTATGTAAAAATAAGAAAATTTTACTTATTGGGGATGAAATACAAGGTGGCATAGGTAGAACTGGAAAAATATTTGCTTACAAACATTACGGTGTCAATCCAGATATCATAACCTCTGCAAAAGGCTTAGGTTCAGGCATTCCAATAGGTGCTACAATAGTAAAAAAATATATATCCAAAATTATTTCTACTGGTTTTCATGGCTCAACATTTGGAGGTGGTATGCTTCAAACAAGAGTTTCATATAATGTTTTTAGAACCATAAATAATAAAAGTTTTTTAAATAAAGTACTGATTAATGGTAGTTTATTATCTTCTCTAATGAAAAAAATGCACCACTTACATAAAGATAAAATAGTTGATTCAAGATGTTTGGGTCTTATGGCTGGTGTAGAATTTAAAAATAATCAAATCGCATTAAAAACATATGAAAAAATGTCAAAAAATGGGCTTATTTCAACTCTAATACAAGGAAATATAATTCGTCTTACACCTCCATTGACTGTTTCAAGTGGAGAAATTAGAAAGGCTATAAAGATAATAACTCAATCGTTATAATTTCAATAATCTAAAGATTGTTTTTGAAATACAGTACCAATACCTTCTTCTGTCTCTAACTCATTTATAAGAGCATTTTTTATTTCACCACTTATAATATGAATTTTTTGAACACCTTGATTTAAAGCTTTTAATGAATTTTCGACTTTTACAATCATTCCATTAGAAATGATTTTCTCATCAAATAGTTTTCTTGCCACATTTTCATCAACTGCAGAAATTCTTTCTCCTTGTGTATCTTTGATAAAAGGAACATCAGAGATAAAAATTAGCTTACTAGCTGAGAGATTTATTGCTAATTCAGTAGCAATGGTGTCAGCATTAACATTTAATACTTCAGATGTATTTTTATCTAAAACTAAACTTGGCATAATTATCATATCATGTTCTTTAAATAAGTTTTTAATTTGTAAAGCATCAACTGAAACGATATCCCCTACTTGACCATAATCAATGTCATCAACTACATCTCTTCGTTTTGCTGCAATAAAGTCTTTCTTTGAAATAGGAATTGGAAAATTTCTGATATTATATCGTGAACTCAAGCTAAAAATATCTATTAAAATTTGACCAGATATTTTTTTGGCAGCCTCTATGTCTGTAGGAGATGTTACTCTTCTGCCATTTATTTTTTTTGGCTCAATACCATGTACATTGATCATATAGTTATCTAGCTGTCGTCCAAATCCAAAGACTAAAACAACTTTTAACTTCGAAATAGAGTTTAATAATTCTTTTATGTCGCTTATAACATTATCTATACTACCTTCATTATCGCAAATTTTACCACTAACTTTAATGACAAGTATGGAATTTTGTAATATTGATTGGTAAAAACTTTGATTTTTCATTATAGATATAACGGTATCATTTGTTTCAATCCTAATGATTGATCAAGATCAAAAATTATATTCATACATTCAACAGCGTTACCTGAAGCACCCTTTACTAAGTTATCTAAACAAGCCTCTACAACGAAGTGCCTCTGATCTTTGAAAGATACTGATATATCACAATAGTTTGACCCTACTACATTAGAGAGTTTAGTATTATTTTGTATTCTTATAAAAGGAGAAGATCTAAAACAATCAACTAAGCTTAAATTTAAAGACTCATGAGTTGTATCTTCAAATGTTTCTATGTGACTTGTAAGATATATACCTCTAGAGAAAGGCCCCGACAGTGGAACAAATGATAGAGTCTCCTTTAAATTAGGAAAAGATTGATAAATTTCTCCTAAATGTCGATGTGAATTTATATTGTATGAAAAAATATCTTTAGATCTTGTCGAATGATGATTTTTATTTGAGGGATTTTTACCACCACCACTTGATCCAGTAATAGCAGTAATGGATGCTTTTTTAATTATAGATTGAAATGGTAATAAAGATAGTTGAGCCGTTAGCGCAAAGCAACCAGGATTAGATATGTTAGTAGATTTTTTTATGTCATCGATTGAATTTTCAATAAATCCGTATTGAAACTTGCTTTGAATGTCAGCATCAAAATTTGTTTTGTAATATTTGTTATAATCATCTTGATTAGAAATTCTAAAATCAGAACTTAAGTCTATGATTTTAACTTTTGATAATAATTCTTTGACATATTCATGGGCTGAACCATGAGGTAATGATAAAAAAACACAATCGAGATTTTTAAATTCATCAAGATTAGATGTCTGTAAATCTTTCAGATTTAAAGACTGTAAATGTGGAAATTCCTCATCTATTTCCATTTCTCTTTGAAATATTTTTGATAATTTTACTTCAGGATGTACAGATAGAATTCGTATTAACTCGATACCTAAATAACCATTTGCTCCAATTATGCCTACATTAATCATTATTAATCCTATTAATTATCTTAGCGAAAACATTGACATGGTTAGTTGAATTATAAATATTTAAAAAATCTGAATTAGGTATAGAAAACTTATCAATTGATTGCTTATAAGCAGATACATTATTAGTTACAGGGCCACTTATTATCAGTAATTTGCTGTCTAAATTATTTGATTTTAAATTTTCTATAATATTTACTGCTCCTGATACGTCATAAGCGCAAATTACAATTACTTCAATTGATTCTGTAATATCAGTATTTTGAATTATTTCTTTAGTTCCATAATCGCCATGATAACCATCACCTAATTCCATTAGAATTATCTCAGCGTCCTCAGACATATTGCTAATAATTGATGTTGAACAAATTTGTATGGTTTTTTTATCGTTCATACAGGTACTAGGCAGACCGTAATCTACAAAATCTGATGTTTTATAAGCACCATTATCCTCATAAGAATATAAATCTTTTTGTGAAGCGGTACCTGCTAGTTTACATGCATTAATTTTCTTAAAATAATTACTTAGAGTTTTGATTATAAAGGATGTGACAGTAGTTTTACCAGAGTCAATACCTGTTCCGATGACTGCAATAGATGGTACTTTATTTTTAATTTTCATTTCTTTAATTTTTGAATAATCAACTAGATTCAATTGTTTGTTACTATTATCTACAATCGATCCAAGGACTTCACATTCTGTAGCTGCTCCCAGAAGAATATTAAAATCTTTACAATTACCAATTACTCCTCCTAAATTTAAAATGTGAATTTTATCGTGTTTATTTAATTCAGTTGGAACAGAACCTGTCATTCCTGAAGAAGCAATTCTATTACCTAAGGCACCAACAATAACATCTCCCTCAGTTAATTCAGTAATTCTTCCAGAGACTAACTCCAATTTATTATAATTAGGATTGACTGAAATTACTTTAACAGCAATTAATTGACCTTGATTACAATCAATTACATCTGAAATACTCAATTCATCAATATTATTGATATTTTTGAGAACAGAACCTATTTTTTTTGTGTTAATCATCTTAAGGTTGGTTTTATATAATTATCAAGAATATAAGCAATATTTTATTTGATTTGAAATATGATTAAAAATCAGACTAAAGCTTTAGATTACGTACATTTTTAGCTGCCTGACGAATTCTTTGCTCGTTTTCAACCAGTCCTATCCGAACAAAACCCTCGCCATATTCGCCAAAAGCAATGCCAGGAGAAACAGCTACATCAGCTTTAATCATTAAATCTTTAGCAAATTTTAAAGAGCCTTTATTTTGGTACTTTTTGGGGATTGGCGCCCATGCAAACATACTAGCTGAAGGACTAGGTATATCCCACCCAGACCTTGACATAGACTCAACTAAAACATCTCGCCTACTCCTATAAATTGCTCGAATACTTGAGACACACGTTTGAGGACCATTTAGTGCTGTTGCTGCTGCAACTTGTACTGGTGTATAAGCACCATAGTCTAAGTAAGATTTAATTTTTGTTAAGGCTTCAATTAGTTTTTTATTTCCAACGGCAAAACCTATTCTCCAACCAGCCATAGCATAAGTTTTTGACATAGAGGTAAATTCAACAGCAATTTCTTTAGCTCTATTTACTTGGAGAATTGACGGAGGTGGTTTCTTATCAAAGTATATCTCAGCATAAGCAAGATCTGATAAAACATAAACATTATACTTCAAAGCCATCTTAACTATTTCTTTATAAAAATTTAAGTCAACTACTTGAGCTGTTGGATTAGATGGAAACGATACAATTAGAGCTACTGGAGATGGAGTGCTATTTCTTATAGATCGATCTAATCTTTCAAGATAAGTTTCTGGATCAAAAACTCCATCTTTCATTGTCTGTAAATGTCTCAAAGAGGCTCCTGCTATAATAAATCCATAAGGATGTATGGGATATGAGGGGTTAGGAGAAATAATAATGTCTCCAGGTGTTGATATTGCTTGAGCTAAGTTAGCTAAGCCCTCTTTTGAGCCCAATGTAACAATTACTTCACTATCAGGATTTAATTTTACACCAAATCTCTTCTGGTAATACTTCGCTTGAGCTTTTCTTAGTCCCGGTATTCCTTTACTGACTGAATATCTTCCAGTCCCAGGTTTATCTGTAACTTCTTTTAATTTGTCTCTAATATGTTTTGGTGTAGGCATATCAGGATTACCCATGCCAAAATCAATTATATCTTTTCCATTCTTTCTAAGTTTTGCTTTGAGTTTATTTATCTCGCCAAAAATATAAGGAGGTAAACGCTCTATTCTATTAAATTTATCTTTCACAATTATAAAATAGTTTTTTTTATCAATATCTGAAGTATAAAAAAGAAATATATTAGTTAATTATATTAAAACTAAAACAATTTTGCATATTCCATCAACTCTTTATTGCCTATTTTGGTAAATAATCCTTGTCCATTATTTATGTAAACATCGTTATTACCTTTAACAAAATGATGCCCATTTACCATAAAATCAATATGTCCATCAAAATTAACATCTAGTGGATGTATTGAGAGATACCAACCATTTTCATTATGACCAACTTCAGACTTTGGCCAATTTTCTTTGTTAAATTTTGTTACACTATGAATTGAATGTTGCCAATATATAGAAAAATTACCATCACCATCATTTAGATAAGTAATTAAATAACCACCAACATAATTTAGACCAATAGTGGAACCAACAATGTCCATATCTCCATCGTTATCAACATCTGCAATCATAGTACCGACTGGATTACAAAGTGGAATTTTATCTTTAGTCTTAGTGTGATACCCCACATTCTTTATTTCTTTTGAGTTTTTAGTGTTCCATTTGTTGGAACCATCACCCCATAGAATTCTGATATTATGTCTTTCTTTATTTTTAGTGTTATGACCTGCCCAATTGTTGTGATAATTGAAGCAATCAGAGCTATGTCCCCCAGACAGTATATCTATGTGGCCGTCTCCATTGAAGTCAGCATGCCTAGCTAAGAAACCGAACTGATTTGCACAAACGTTACTTTTCATTATGCCTTTACCGTCATTAATTAGACATAGCATTTCACCATTGCTTCCTTTCCAATCAACACTGGCAAGAATGATATCCAGGTCACCGTCTTTATCAAAATCACCCGCATCAGCTCGGTGTGAAAAATTACAAAATCTTTTGAACTTTTTATTATAGTCTGCTCCATTAATATGTGTAGCACTTGACTCTTTTAAAAAACCTTCAGGTTGTGATAAAAAATATGAGTGATACCCTCCACAACCTGTTCCAAAATCATTTACTGCTGCTGCCAAATATATGTCATCCCACCCATCACCATTAAAATCCGCGACAAGGGGTTGAGCTGTTCCACTTTGAATAAAAGGTAAATTGTCTTGTATGAGGCCTGTACCCCAAAAAGATTCATTACCTTTAGCTCTACCTGTTTTTGATTGACCAAGAATAATTTGATAATTGTGTTGAGTTACTCCGGCTTCTGCTAAACAAGCTCCAGCGTTTTCATCAGCTTTACAAACATATATCCCAAGATTTGGATCTAACTTTTGTTTAAAATTCTTATCAAGATTAAGAACTGTTACAACATAATCCTGCACACCGTCTCTATTAAAATCACCAGTCGCTATAAAATCATGCAGAGTAAACCAAGGTTGTGATTTATCATAAGCTAATAATTTAGCAAGAAATTGATCTTTGAGAATTTTTTTAGGGATGAGCCATTTTTTTTTATCACTATTAGCCTCTCCCCATAAATATTTCTCATCAAATCCCTGACCTGCCTGAAATGGTAAAATATTATCAGCTTTAGCAAAACTAAAAATAAACAAAAAAACTACAATAAAATATTTCATTTCTTTATTCCCATTCAATAGTAGATGCTAAAAATATCATTGTTTATCAACTATTTTAAAGCCATTTTTTAAATTGTGTAAGTTTTGTGTAAGTTTAATGACCATCATATTTCTTAAGTAGATTATCAAAATTTCTTATTTTCTTATAAACATTACTTTTTTTATCGTATTCAACTCTCCAAAAAGGAAAGTTGGGGCATTCAAGTTTTAAATATTTTGTTTCTATAAGTGAATAATCTATTGCCAATCTTAGAAATATACCAAAAGTTACTGGACAAGTATTGTCCGCTTTACTTTTTTTAGCCAACTTTAGTCTAATATCTTTAAAGTTATACTTTTTGGTAGAGGGAGTTTTTTTAATAAATTTTATAATATCTTTTGGGGTTGATATGAGCATTAATTCTCCTTTTTTCATATCAGCAAAATTAAAATCTAATTTTTTAATTTTTGGTAAAAATTCTCTATTAAATTTCTTAAATGTTTTTAATTCATCAATTGATAATTTTGTAATATCTAAATTCATTCCCACTCAATAGTAGATGGAGGCTTACTAGTTATGTCATAGAGGACTTTGTTTACTCTAGGTACTTTATTAATTATATGAGTTGCTACTTCAGATAAAGTTTCAACATTAATCTGTGAAACATCTGCTGTCATTCCATCAACTGAATTAATACATCTTAAGACACAAGTCTCCTCATAAGTTCTCTCATCACCCATCACACCTACAGATTTAACAGGAAGTAAAACTGCAAAAGCTTGCCATGATTTGTTGTACAAATCTTTTTCAATGAGAAAATTAATAAAAATTTCATCTATTTCTCTTAAAGTGTCTAGTCTTTGTCTATTAACCTTTCCAATACAACGGATACCAAGTCCTGGCCCAGGAAAAGGATGGCGATTAACAAATCTCTGATCTAATTTGTAGAATAGACCTAATCTTCTAACTTCGTCCTTAAAAAGCTCTTTAAAAGGCTCTATAACGTCAAATTTAAGGTCTTTTGGTAAACCACCAACATTATGATGTGATTTGATAGTCACACTCTTTCCACCATGGTAAGAGCGACTTTCTATAATATCTGTATATAGAGTTCCTTGTGCGAGATAGAAATCTTTTTGTGATAATTTTCTGATATATTTTGAGAATACCTCTATAAATAAACCTCCAATTATCTTTCTTTTTAGTTCTGGATCAGTAACATTTTTTAGTTTTTTTAAGAATATATGCTCTGCATTGATTATATTTAATTTTAAATTGAAGGATTTAAATACAGATTTTATATTTTTAATATCATATTTTCTAAGCAATCCATTATTTACAAATATAAAGTGAACGTTATCTAATTTAAGATATTTTGATATAGCAAATGCCAAAACTGTAGAGTCAACACCACCTGACACAGCACATACTATATTCGGTTTTTTTTCTTTAACATTAATTCTTAAATATCTACCAATAGTTTGGTGTAAATCATTATTTTTCCAATTTTCTTTTAGGTTACAAATATTAAATAAAAAATTCTTTAAAATTTGATTGCCAAATTCAGAGTGTGTAACTTCACAATGAAATTGTATTGCATAAATATTTTTTTTAAAAATAGCTGCTGGTATTTTATTTTTAGTTTTAGCAAGAATTTTAAAACCTTTTGGAATTTTTGTTAAACTATCTCCATGAGACATCCATACTTGTTGCTCAGAGTTAGTGTTCTTAAATAAATCACACTTTGATATCTTTATTATTGTTTTTCCGTATTCTCTTTGATTACTTTTTTCTATAACACCATCAAATTCTTTTGAGATATATTGAAAGCCATAACAAATACCTAAAACTGGAATAGGTATTTGATCTAAAGGAATATCAATTTTAGGTGCATTTTTATTTAAAACTGAGTCAGGACCCCCTGATAATATTAAAACTGAATGGTTTAAAATATTTGTTACATTGTTGAGATACTTTGGAGGATAAATCTCTGCATAAACTCCCAACTCACGAATTTTCCTTCCAATTAAATGTGTATATTGAGATCCAAAATCTATAATTAATACTGATTTACTCAATTTGAGCGATAATTTGGAGCTTCTTTTGTTACTTGGACACCATGAACGTGACTTTCATTAATACCAGAATTGGTCAAACGGACGAATTTTGCATTTTTTTTGAGAATAGTAAGGTTCTTAGAGCCCGTATAACCCATTCCAGACCTCAAACCTCCTGTCAATTGAAATAAAACGTTAGATACTTGACCTTTATACGGAATTCTTCCTTCAATACCTTCAGGAACTAATTTGATGGCTTCATTAATTTCGTCTTGAAAATATCGATCTGCTGAACCTCTGGCCATAGCTCCAAGAGAGCCCATTCCACGATAGGACTTATAAGATCTTCCTTGAAATAGAAAAACTTCTCCAGGTGACTCATCTGTTCCAGCAAATAAAGAGCCTGCCATGATACAGTTGGCTCCAGCTGCAAGCGCTTTTACAATATCACCAGAATAACGTATCCCTCCATCAGAGATCATTGGAATTTTATTTTTATTGATTATTTTAGCAATATCTTGAATGGCAGTAAATTGAGGTACTCCAACACCTGCAACAATTCTAGTAGTACAGATCGAACCTGGGCCTATGCCAACCTTAATTGCATCTGCACCTAATTTAATTAAATCTTTTGCAGCTTCAGGTGTAGCAATATTTCCTACAACAATAGGTAAATTTATTTTTTTTCTAATTTTTTTAAAAGACTCTAATACTGCTGATGAATGACCATGAGCTGTGTCAATGAATAAAATATCAACACCAGCTTTATCTAATTCTATAGCCCTTTGTAAGTCATTAGGCTTACTTCCTATTGCAGCACCAACTAATAATTGTCCATTTTTATCTTTAACAGAATAGGGAAACTTCTCTCCTCTTTGAATATCCTTAACAGTAATTAAACCAATACATTTATTGTTATTATCAGTTACAACTAGTTTCTCTATTCTATTTTCTTGTAATAATTTTTTAGCAAGACCAAAAGAGGACATTCCTTTTGATTGAGTTTGAGTAATAGAGATTACTTTTTTAGTCATTAAATCTTTAACTTTAGTTTTTTTATTAATTACAAATCGAACATCTCTATTAGTAATAATACCCTGAAGTTTATTAGCTTTATCGACCACTGGAAAACCAGATATATTTTGTTTTTCCATGACATTTAAAACATCTTCAATTGTATTGTTAGGACTCATTGTTATAGGATTATAAACAATCCCTGCCTCGTATCTTTTTACTTTTTTAACTTCATAACTTTGCGTCTCAATATCATAATTTTTGTGAATTACTCCTAAACCGCCATTTTGAGACATTGATATTGCCATTTTGGACTCTGTTACAGTGTCCATTGCTGCTGATATGATAGGAATATTTAGTTTTATATCTTTTGTTAGATTTGTTGAAATATCGACGTTATTCGGGAGAATAGTAGATGCTTGGGGTTTCAATAAAACGTCATCAAACGTTAAATATTCTTTAACTTGGGCCATGGCCAATATTAGTTTTTTTTATATTAAAATCAAGATCTGACTAGGATAGTTTTCTTCCGTCATTGAGACCAGCTTCATAGTCTAGTGGATCTACATCATCTAAGCACCCTAGATTAATACCCATACCGTTTGGATCAGTTCTTCTATTGTGATGAGTGTATATCCCGCAATGCTTGCAAAAAAAATGTTCAGCTAAGTTTAGATTAAATTGATAAAGAGATAGATCTTCTTTTCCCTTTAAAAGTTTAAAATTAGATTTAGGAACCATTATCATTTTTGCATTTTTTCTAATACAAATGGAGCAATTGCATTGCATTATTTTTTCAAGATCAGAGTCAATCTCAAACTCAATAGCTTTACAATGACACGATCCTTTATGAAGCACGACTATTTTCTTTAAAGAAACTTTTTAAAATATTTTTAGTTTCACTCGCCGTTTCTAAAATAGACATATGTCCAGACTCTTCTAGAACAACTGTTTTGGATCCCTCTATATTTGAAGCTAATTCTAAACCAACTTTTTTTGGTGTCATCTTATCATGTTTGCCAACGATACATAAAGTTGGGTGTTTTATACTTTTAGCAGCAGTTTCACCATTTGTGTATTTATCGCAAGCATTGAAGTCAGCACCAAGAGTTCCGTCATTATTTGAAGATACCAACTGACCGCCCATACCTAAATGACTTAATCCTGGAACAGGATGGCCACCTTTATGACCTAAAGGTCCGTGCACCCAATCCATCATAAGATCAACAGCTTTTTGATCTTTATTTAATGCTAGGTCTAAAAGTTCAGTGTTCATCTTCATTGACATAGATCCGTTGATTAATGCCAGTAAATCTAATTTCTCAGGATGTCTTTGTGCAAATTCTAATCCCACCAAGCATCCTTGAGAATGACCTACATATGAGGCTTTCTCAATACCCAAAGCTGTTAACAGGTCTGCAACCCAATCAGCCATCTCTTCAATAGTTTTTAATGGTGGTCCCTCGGAGTCACCATGGCCAGGTAAATCTACCGCAATTGTATTGTAACCGTGAAATGCAAAGTATCTTGTTTGAAGCACCCATGTGACGTGGCTCAAACCACTACCATGAACAAATACAATCGAGGGTTGATTTTTATCTATTTTTCTTCCACTGGATGTGTAATATGCCTCTTTTCCATTAACTTTTAGCTTCATTTAGAAGCTACAAGTCTTGGCTTTTGAGATGCTCTGAAACCATTTTCAAAGTCATTAATGATGTCATCCATGTCTTCCAAGCCAACAGAAAAACGTATCATATCTTCAGTTAAACCTGCCAACTCTAATGATTTTTTATCCATTTGAGAGTGAGTTGCAGATGCTGGATGAATAACTAGTGATTTTGCGTCGCCAACGTTAGCTAAATGTGAAGTTAGTTTTAAAGAGTTTATAAATGCGTGACCAGCTTCTTTGCCTCCCTTAATTCCAAAAGCTATCATTGAGCCAGCGCCCTTAGGCATTAATTTTGCTGCAACTTTATGATCAGGGTGATCCGGTAAACTTGGATGATTTACCCAAGAAACACTTGGGTTGTTACTTAAGTAATCAACCATTATTTTAGTATTGGATAAATGCTTTTCCATTCTCACTGAAAGAGTTTCTATTCCTATTAAAATATTAAATGCATTTGTTGGACTCATACATGGACCAAAGTCTCTCATGCCCTCTGCCCTTGCTCTCATAGTAAATGCTGCTGGACCAAATTCTTCTGCAAAAGAAAGACCGTGGTAACCATCATATGGTTCAGTCATTGTTGGAAACTTATCTCCCTTAGTCCAATCAAAGTCACCCTTTTCAACAATTATACCACCCATAGAAGTGCCATGACCTGCCATCCATTTTGTTAAAGAGTGAGTGATTATATCTGCACCTAATTCAAAGAGATTACACAAATATGGTGTGTTAAATGTTCCATCGACCATTAGAGGAATACCGGCGTCTTTTGCTATTTTGGAAATTTCAGGTAAATCCATAATTTCTATTCCAGGATTACCAATCAACTCACCCCAAATGCATTTTGTATTGGGTTGAATTGCTTTTTTGAAACCCTCTGTGTCTCTGGGCTTAACAAAAGTTGTTTCAATACCAAATCTTTTTAAAGTTAGTCTCAGTAAATTAAAAGAGCCTCCATATAATTGTGATGAGGAAACAATATGATCACCTGCACTACAAATATTTAGAAGAGCTAGCATCATTGCACTCATACCAGAGGCAGTAGCCAAAGCAGCAGAGCCGCCCTCTAAAGCTGCAACTCTTTCTTCAAGAACAGATATAGTAGGATTGGATATTCTGCTATAGATATGTCCACCCTCTTCTAGATTAAATAAAGCAGCTGCGTGATCTGCATCTTGGAATAAGTATGATGTTGTTTGATAAATTGGAACGGCACGGGAGCCAAAATTTTTATCAGGCTGATGCCCACTATGTAAGGTTTTAGTGTTAAATTTGTATGTTTTAGGATCGGTCATATCGAAATATAACACAAATTTTTTAATGAAAGTAATAGAAAAAAAGTCTCAGTTTTAGGGCTTATGTCGAAAAGACATAATCTTTAATTAGTAATTTGTAATCCACATGGTTTGATAAGCCTTTAAAGTAATTGTTGATTTGATATCAATAATTATTTCATTAGAGATTAAATCCCACCATTCATTTGACGCAATTAGATTTAATTCTGACAAATCTAAATATTGGAAAACATTAGTTACATTACTTACGCAAAATATCGACTGTCTTTTATCATGACTCTGTCTCCAAAAACCAAAAAAGTTCTTACCTAAATTAAATGTAAATTGTGTAGCATTTGGATGAAATGCAGATTGGTTTTTTCTAATTTCAATTAATTTTGATAATTGATTATAAATTTTTGAATTAAAAGTATCAGTATTTGCAAGTAATCCATCAATTTCATCATACTTCCAAGATCTTCTATTTATAGATCTATTATTTTTCGTTTGCTCTAACTTTTCATAGTCATTTGTTGAGCCCAAAATACTATGTATATAAAGTGCTGGTATTCCCTCGAGTCCTAGCATTATTGCATGGCAACAAATAAATCTTTCAATTTGCAAATGATCACTTCCTTGAAATGTTCCTTTCATAGCATCTATGAGTGAGATATTTATTTCATAAACAGTCTCGGTGTTATCTGTTTTTTTTCTTTTGGTAGTTTTTGCTCCAAAATCGGTCATGATATCGACTAAGTTATTTCTTTCTTTTTCTGTTAAAATTCCCTCTGTCGGTCTCAGGCCAATACCATCATGAGAGGCTATGAAATTGAAATAAGATGTATGATCTTTCGCAGGAGGCATGCCCATAGACCATTTACGAAGAGCTGTGCTATCTCCCATCACAAGAGTCCATAGTAGCAAGGGTGGTAGTGCAAAGTTGTATACAGCATTTGCTTCATCGTTTTCACCGAAATAACTAAGATTTTCTAAATTAGGTAAATTTGTTTCAGTTATAAGTAAAGTATTTTTACTAAATGCATTCAAAAGTGTTCTCATTAATTTCACAACTTCATGAGTCTGCGGTAAGTTTAGACAGTTGGTGTCATGTTCTTTCCAAAGGAAAGCAATGGCATCTAACCGAAATACTCTAACACCATTTTTAAGATATAAATGAATTAACTTAATGAAGAAAAATAAAACCTCAGGATTTTTAAAATTAAAGTCAACTTGATCGTGGCTGAAAGTACACCATAAATAATAAATTTCTTTATTAATTTCAAATTCTCTAAAAAGATCTGAGCTTCTGGGGCGAACAACTTGGTCATAACCTTGTTTATTTTTAAGTTTTATAAAAAAATTTTGTGTTTCAGTTTTATTCTCAATAAAAGATTTAAAATATTTACTTTCTATAGATGCATGATTAATAACTATGTCGCTCATTATCCTAAAATTTTTTGATAGTGATTTAATATCTTTCCAATCACCTAAATCAGACCTTACTTCTTCATAGTCAGTTATAGAAAATCCATCATCTGAACTGTATGGAAAAAAAGGTAGAATGTGTAAATTGTTGAATTGTTTTTTACAATACTTGTCTAAGAACTTGCTTAAAGTTTTTAATTTATTATTTTTTTCTTCATATATTGAGTCACCATACGTAATTAAGAAAACATCTTTTTGAGACCAATTAGGTTCAGAAATACCTAGGTCTTTATTTTGAAATAAATCAAGAACTCTATTAATTAGTTTTAAAATTTCATTTTGATCTAATATATCCTTGTAAATTATTTGAAAATGTATGTTTAGATTATTTTTTAATTCTTCTTGCACTTTAGGAGTTATCTTCCATAACTGCATCATTAAAAGATTTTAAAATAGTTGGGTCAGCACTATCAACTCTTCTCCACGTTGGTATATTTGGATTTTCACTTGGTGAGTCTAGAAATATTTTTCCTGCTTCGATAATATTTTGTGCAAATAGCTCAACCATTTCCTCTTCTTTGTGAACATCGAAGTTTAATCCATTCATTTCTGCATCTGTTTTATAAATCTGAACCATATCTAGCGCTAATCGATAGTATGTTGCTTTAAGTGTTCTAAATTTTTCATTAGAAAATACATGACCTTGTGTAGCTAATTTTCTAAATAAAGCTTTAGAAATATCTATGGTCATTTTAGATAAACCCTTTTGACGATTATTTTTAGAGACCTCTTGGTGTTTATGTTCATAGGTATCTGCTATATCAACTTGACAAATTTTATTATTAGCAAAATTCCTATACATTTCAGAGAGTATTCCTATTTCAAGGCCCCAATCATGTGGGATTCTTATGTCATTCAATAAATTATATTTAAATGAAAATTCACCAGCCAGAGGATATTTAAATATATCTAAGAAATTTAAATATTCATTAAATCCAACCATTTTCTGTAGAGATTTAACTAAAGGTGTAACTAACAATCTTGTCACTCTTCCATTCATAGATTTTTGAGCAACTCTAGGGTAAAACCCTTTACAAAAATCAAATGAAAATTTTGGATTAGCAACGGGGTAAAATAGTTTTGCTACTAAATTTTTATCATATGTGACTATATCGCAATCGTGCATTGCAACAGATCCCGACTCTTTCAGAGAAATTACAAATCCCATACAGTACCAAATATTTCTTCCTTTCCCCTTTTCAGCAGGAGCAAGATCCATTTTAGATAAATGTTGATCTATTTTTTTTAATTTAGGTCCATCGTTCCAAAGAATATATTTCTTTTGAGGAAGTACTGAAAAAAAATTTTTAGCTTTTATAAATTCTTGTTTGTTGGCTTGATCTAAACCAATAACAATATTTTTAATGTATTTAACTTTTTTTAAAGTATTCACAATATAGGTTAATGCAGGCTTTTCTAATTCTGAATATAAAGAAGGAAGAATTAAAGTCATGGGTGAGACTTTTGAAAATTCTAAAAGTTCTTTTTCTATTTCCTCTATGGGTTTCGAATTAAAATTATGAAGGGTAGCTATTACTCCATTTTGATGAAAGTCAGGCATGGTTAAAAAATCTTATTATCTAATGTTTTATTTAATTTATACAGGACTTGACTCCAACCGTCAGGTGCTAACTTTGATGATTTAAAAACATTTTTTTTATTAGAGCGCAATTTTGGATATGCTCCAGAAGAATTTTTAATTAAGCAGGAGTATTTACAAGAATTTAACATGTCAATATCATTTCTACTATCACCCAAAGCAATAGTATTAATTGAGTATTTATCACGAAATTGAATATCATAAACATGAGATATTAGCTTTTTAGCTATTCTTTTGTTGCATATAGAAGAAATTTGCATGAACCTACTACCTTTTATAAAAATTCCATCTTTTTCAAATTTAAGTTCTTTTTTAAATAATTTTAAGTTTGTTAGATTATCATCCCAAAGAATAATTTGACTTGCCTCCCGATCCAACATCATATTTGTATTATTCAAATTCGTGTATCTTTTTAAAATAATTGGTGAGAGATCTTGGGCAATTAAAAAATTATATTTTTTTTGTTTCTTTTTTAAAAATTGATGCCAAACCTTTGAAGATAATTTGGCAATTCTTACTTTCCAATATTTTTCAAAAGAAGATGAGTTTTTGATTTTATTAAACCTTATTTTAGGAAAATATAACACTGCTCCATTTTCAGTACTAAATGGCATATTTGATAATTTCAATTCTTTAAGTAATTTTTTACATTCACTGAATGTTTTACTAGTGTTAAAAATAATTTCATTTTTGTTATTGATAATTGTAGAGATTAATTTCTTATTTTGTCCAAATGAATAATTATCATGATCTAAAAGCGTTCCATCGAGATCAGTAAAAATAAGATATCTTTTCATTTATATGTAATTTTTTTTGCTGTTTGTTTTTTATCTAAAGTTATTAATACATTGCAATCACTAGGTGAAATTAAAAACATCCATTTAGATAATTTTTCATAAAATTGTATAAATCTATAGAGTTTCTTTTTTAAATGATTATTTCTATTAGAAGAGCGAAGACCTAATTCTTGTTTATATTTCCAATCAATTACAAATTTCCAGTTTGGTATTTTAATGAAAATAAAATAACTAAATTTTTTAAAAACTTTTTGATATTCAATTAAAGCCTTATTATATGCATTTCTCCATAATAAATTAGAGTCCTCTATTTTTTCTAAATCATTTATATTTTTTTTTAAATAATTTGGGTCTATTGGTTTTGAACCGACACACCAACCCTCTAAAATAATTAAATCTGCTTTATTTACTTTTCTTTGATATTTTTTCTTATTATCTGCTACTTTATCAAAGACTGGAAGAAATAATGGAAATTTATTACGTTTCAGATTGCTGATTGTTTGACTCAGTAATTTTAAATTGTGGGTACCGGGAACACCTCTAGTTTCAAATAAATTTGTTTTATATTTTTTTGCCAATAGTTTTCTTTGATGAGTAGATAAATAAAAGTCATCAATACTAAGAATAACAACATTCTTTGAATAATATTTTTTAAAATATTTTTTAATTTGTAACGACAGAGTAGATTTACCTGAACCTTGAGATCCAGAAATCATTAATGTTTTTTTATCTTTTACTCGACTAAATAAATCAATGTAAGATTTAGCTATTTCATAAGTTAAAGCAGAACCTGTTAATTTTTTATGAAATGTTACAATAAAGTCTAATTTATTTTTGATATCAGACATAGCAAATAGTTGGCGCGCTCTGCAGGATTCGAACCTGCGACCCTCTGCTTAGAAGGCAGATGCTCTATCCAGCTGAGCTAAGAGCGCAATTATTGGAATATTTACCACTTCAACTTTATATTTTCTACTTTAATATGCACTAATTTTTAAATGAACAATATTTTAATAAAAGTTGAAAACTTGGTAAAAACATTTGGTGGTTTAGTTGCACTTAATGATTGCTCCTTAGAAATAAAGGATAAAGCTATAACAGGAATTATTGGACCCAATGGTTCTGGTAAAACCACGTTATTTAATGTAATTACTGGTAATCTGAAGCCGGATACAGGTAAAGTTTTCTATAATGGCGTTGAAATAACTAATGAAGAGTCGCACGACTTATTTCATTTAGGAGTTTTAAGAACATTTCAAATAGCTCACGAATTTTCAAATATGACAGTTATTGAAAATTTAATGGTAGTGCCAGGTAATCAAAAAGGTGAAAAGCTTCTATATTCATTGATGAATAGTCAAAAAATTAAAAAAGAGGATGAATTAATAAAAGATAAAGCCATGGAAGTTTTAAAATTTTTGAAAATTGAACACCTTAAAAATGAGAGAGCTGGAAATTTATCTGGAGGTCAAAAAAAACTTTTAGAATTGGCAAGAACAATGATGGTAGATGCTAAAATAGTTTTTTTAGATGAAGTTGGTGCAGGAGTTAATAAAACACTTCTTAGAGACATAAGTGACTCAATTTTAAAACTTAATCAAGATAAAGGTTACACATTTTGTATGATTGAACATGATTTTAACTTTATAAGCGAGTTGTGTGACCCCGTAATAGTTTTAGCTGAGGGATCAGTTCTTTTTAAAGGTTCTGCTGAGGAAGTTAAGTCAAATGAACAGGTTATTGAGTCTTATTTAGGTAAGGGATTAAAAAAATAATGTTTTTTTCTGCTTCAAATTTAACAGGTGGTTATGGAGGTGTAAATATTATCGAAGAATGCTCTTTTAGTGTTAACAGAGGTGAAATTGTGTCAATTCTTGGACCTAATGGTGCTGGTAAATCAACAGCAATGAAAGCAATGCTTGGTATACTTGACTTAAAAAATGGAAATGTCGTACTTGATGGGCAAAATATCACAAAACTTAAAACACAAGATAGAATAAAGCTTGGTATTTCCTTTGTACCTCAAATTAAGAATATATTCACAGAATTAACAGTAAAAGAGAACTTAGAGATGGGAGCCTTTTTAAACGATACAAATTTATCAACAAGATTAGAGGAGATGTATGATTTATTTCCTATAATTAAAGAGAAAAAAGATCAATTTGCAGGCGAATTATCAGGTGGTCAACGACAGCAGGTTGCAATCGCCAGAGCTTTAATGACTGAGCCAAATGTTTTAATGCTAGACGAACCAACTGCAGGGGTTTCACCTGTAATAATGACAGAATTATTTGAACACATACTAAATATAAAAAAGCAAAACATAGCTATACTAATGGTTGAGCAAAATGCCCGCCAAGCTTTAGAAATATCTGACCGAGGTTATATTTTAGTGACAGGGAAAAATGCTTACGAAGGTAAAGGTGATTATCTTCTAAATGACAAAGAGATAAGGAAGGCTTTTTTAGGTGGGTAAATGGATTTTTTAAACTCAATCATACTTCTTACAAACTTTATTGTTGTGCCAGGAATAACTTATGGATCTCAACTGGCTTTGGGCGCAATTGGAGTAACTCTTATTTATGGTGTGTTAAGATTTGCTAACTTTGCATATGGAGACTTGATGGCTTTTGGAACGATGATTGTAATCCTTGTTACTTGGTTTTTACAGTCAAAAGGAATTACGTTTGGCTTACTTCCAACTGCTTTACTAGCGTTACCAGTTGGTATTCTATTGACAATTGCAGTTAGCTTATTTTTTGACAAAACAGTATTTGAATATTACAGAAATAAAAAAAGTGACCCTGTAACTTTTATAGTTGTTAGTCTTGGTATTATGTTTGTTTTAAACGCAGTGGTTAGAATTATCATTGGACCAAACGATATAAACTTTATGGATGGTCATAAGTTTATTATGAAAGCTAGAGAATTTAAACAAATGACAGGGTTAAATGAGGGACTAGCATTAAAATCAACTCAAGTTATAACGTTAATTACTACAATAATTACTTGCTCCATACTATTTTATTTTTTAAATAAAACAAAAACAGGCAAATCTATGAGAGCTTATTCAAATAATGAGGATTTAGCTTTGCTATCAGGTATTGATCCAAAAAAAATTGTTTTACTGACCTGGATAATTGTATCAATTTTAGCGACTGTCGCTGGAACTTTGTACGGATTGGATAAAAGTTTTAAACCATTTACATATTTTAATAATCTTCTTCCCATTTTCGCAGCAACAATTGTTGGTGGTATTGGAAATCCTTTAGGTGCATTTTATGGGGGCTTTCTAATTGCTTTCTCTGAAATAGGCCTTACCTATGCTTATAAAAAATTTTTTAAGTACCTCATGCCTGAAGGTTTAGAGCCAAGCACACTAATACAATTTATCTCTACTGATTATAAATTTGCGATCTCTTTTGCAATATTAATAGTGGTTCTTATTTTTAGGCCAAATGGTATCTTTAAAGGAAAAGTCATATGATTAAAAATTCTGACTTTAAAATTTGTTTCTCAGTAATGACAGTTTTAACCATTTTAGTAGGTTTATTTCAATCATGGGGTATTGCTTTATCAATGTTAAATCTCTGTCTTATCTCTGCTGTTATGGCGATGGGAGTAAATATTCAATGGGGTTTTGCAGGTTTAATTAATTTTGGTGTAATGGGATTTTTGGCCATTGGTGGTCTAGCTACTATTTTAGTTTCAGTTCCACCTGTTCCTGAAGCTTGGAGCGCTGGCGGGTTAGGAATTTTAATTTCTGGTATATTTTTAGTTGCAGTTGTTTTTAGTGTATTAATTATTAATAAAAAAATTCCAAATCATAAATATAAAAATTATTTTATATTCTTTATCATAATTTTATCTATACCCTTACTTAAATTTATAGCTGGTCCATCAATTAGTAAGATTGAATCAATAAATGCCGCTACATCAGGTTTCTTAGGTGGAGCAAATTTACCAATTATATTTTCATGGTTTGTTGGTGCAATTTTGTGTGCACTCGTAGCATTTGTCGTAGGAAAAGTTTGTTTAGGATTAAGGTCTGACTATTTAGCAATATCAACTTTATTAGTCTCTGGGATAATAATAACAATTGTAAAACATGAGGAGTGGCTATCAAGGGGGGTAAAGAATGTTATTGGTTTAAAGAGACCAGTTCCATATGAAGTGGATTTACAAAACTCTGAGTGGTTTATTAAGCTTGTTGAGTTTTTTAACTCTTCCAAACTATTAAACATATTAGATCCTGATGAAAAGATTTCTCTACTTAATCAATTAGTTATCACCTCATCTGGTGTTTTTGTAAAGCTTTGCTTTAGTCTTTTATTTTTAGTAGTCGTAATTACTATACTTTACTTTTCAGAAAAAGCTTTGAATTCTCCTTGGGGTAGAATGATGAGGGCAATAAGAGACAACGAAGAGGCAGCTAAAGCTATGGGCAAAAATGTTGTCAAGCAACATCTATTTATTTTTATGTTAGGTTCAGCTATTATTGGATTTGCGGGTGCCATGCTTGTAACATATGACGGTCTATTTACACCATCCAGCTATCAACCATTAAGATATACCTTTCTCATATGGGTAATGGTCCTATTAGGAGGAACAGGTAATAATTATGGTGCAATACTAGGTGGATTTGTTGTTTGGTTTATTTGGATACAATCTGCTCCATTTGCATTATTAGTTATCAATATTTTCACAAACCATTTAGATGAAACAAACTATATAAAAGAACATCTATTGAATAGTGTCCCCTACTTTCGATATTTGATGATGGGTCTTGGACTTTTATTAGTTATGAGGTATCGCCCTAAAGGCCTACTTCCAGAAAAAATTATTAAGAATTAATTTCACTTTAGCCCCATCAAAAAGATGGGGCTAAAAAATAATAATTATCTTTGTGCTACGTCAGTAAATTGACCGCCTTCAATTCCCTTTTCTAGGAATGCTCCAAATGCTTCTCCTACTTCAGTAAAATTAACATCTGTGGCTCCGTCATAGTCAACTGCGAAACCTGAACAAGCAAGCTCAAGACCTTTACCTAATTCACCAGCATAAATCTTAGTACCAGGGCCATTAGCTACGCTCATAATGTTTGCAGCTACTGTTGCACTATCATCGGATCCACCTTTACACATTGCTAGCATGATTAATGCAGCAGCGTCATATGACTCTCCAACGTAAACTGATGGATCAACTCCGTTAGCTTCAGCGTATGCTTTAAACTTCATTGCACCAGCACCTAAAGAACCAGGCATTGAACCAAATGAACCATCAAGATCTGAACCAAATGTGTCTGTTAATGAGTCACCAATCATACCATCAGATAAAACAAATGTATCAAAAGCACCAGTATCTAAGGAGCCTTGAATAATTTGGTTTCCACCTTGATCTAGGTAACCAATAACAACTAAGGCATCGCCACCAGCAGATGAAAGAACACCTACTTCAGCACTATAGTCAGCTTTGTCACCTTCGTGAGCAGTTTTAGCTGTAACATCAATACCTCTTGCAATTGCTGCAGCTTCATATACGTCAGCTAAACCAACACCGTAGTCGGTATTAACGTAAGTAATTGCAACACTTGAAATACCTCTGTCACTTGTAATGTCTGCTAATACCTCACCACCTCTAGCATCAGAAGGAGCCGTTCTAAAAAACAAACCGTTATCCTCTGCAGTAGTTAAAGCAGGTGAAGTTGCAGATGGTGAAATCATTGGAACACCATTTGGTACAGCTACATTTGAAAGGACTGCACCTGTAACACCAGAACAGTCTGCTCCCATAATTGCTGTAACACCCTGTGAAATTAAAAATTCAGCTGCAGATGCTGCTGCTGCTGAGTCAATACATGTTGAGTCAGCTCTAATAGAGCTAACAGTTGAACCACCTAATAATGCGCCTGAGTCTGAAGCCTCATTAAAAGCTAACTCAGCGCCTGCAGCCATACCCGGCGTTAATGATTCAATAGGTCCTGTAAAACCTAAAATAATGCCAACTTTAACCTCTTTAGCGTATGACGTGCTAAACATAAATAAAGCAAGCAGAGTAGTAATGAACTTAATCATTTCTTTCCCCCTTATTAATTAATAATTATGCAGTGATAATAGTATTATATTTAAAAAAATGAATATTTAATTACTAATGTGTCCAGGAAGTTTTTCTATTATTTGAGAAATTACTTGCATAACTCTTTGGTTTTACTGGTTTATAGGTTTGATCAACAACCCTGTATTGATATGAGTTCTTTTGACACCATAAGATAGCATCATCTAAGCTATCAAAATTTAATTTTAATTGTTTAGTTGTGTTTTTTGAGCTATTCCAGCCCATTAATACATCCTTTTGAAGACTAGGGTCAAACTCAAACTCAATAATCCACATCTTCGTTTTCTTTAAGCCTGATTGCATATTAGTTTTTGAAGGACGCTTAATTGTTACTTTTTTCATTTTTTTTTTGGTCGGGGAGACAGGATTCGAACCTGCGACTTTCTGCTCCCAAAGCAGACACTCTACCAGACTGAGCTACTCCCCGAGTATTGAATATATATACTTTTGTCTTATAAATAGTCAAACAGATAAATCTCATGCAAAAAGTAACTAAAATAAAAAAATTACTTCTATCAAACGGTTTCTTTAAGTTTTGGAAATATCAATTTTTAGTTCACAGTTATAATAAGAAAATAAAACCTTATAAGATTTTTAGAGAAATATTAAATGTTGGAGATGTAGTTTTTGCACTTTGTTTTAGTCCTGAGGAGAAAAAGTTTTATTTGATTAAGCAATTCAGACCATTTTACTTTGTCAGAAATAAAACATTAAAATATGAAATTGTAGGAGGATTAGTAGATAAAGGTGAGTCGCTCATTAATGCTTTAAAAAGAGAAATCAAAGAAGAAATAGGAGTTAATACAAAAAAAGTTGTGAAATTAACTACATACTGCCCAGTACCAGGCTACTCAGATGAAATAGTTCATGTCTATTATGCAGAGGTTGAAAAAATTAAGCTAAAAATTCTTTATAATAAAAATGAGAATGAGGAAATTAAAATTTTTAAATTAAGTCTTACTGAATTAAAAAAAATAAATGAAAGTAAATCCTTACAAAACGTTCTAACAAAAATTTCTATATATGAGTATTTTAAAAAATTTAAAAAGAGTTAACGTTATTAACAATCTTATTTTCTTTTAAAAAATCAGCAACTTGATTTGCTACGTCTATTGCCACATTAGATTGAGCCTCTTTTGAGGAAGCTCCTAAGTGAGGTGTTAGAAGTAAATTTTTAGTACCAAACATTATATTATCTGTTGCAGGCTCATTTTCATAAACATCAATTGCAGCACCTGCAATAATTTCATTATTGAGTGCATCTTTTAAATCAGATTCATTAATCAGACCGCCCCTAGCACAATTTATAATCACTGATGTAGGTTTCATTGTTGATATTGTTTCTTTGTTAATCATATACTTTGTTTCATCATTCAATTTTGTATGGAGAGAAATAATATCAGCTTCCTTAATTAAATCTTCAGTCGAGACCTTTTTAACATCAAATTTCGATAAATCATCATCACTTGCTGATTTAGAATTAGTAATAATTTTCATTCCAATTGTTGAGCATATTTCAGCTACTCTTTGACCTATGTTGCCATAGCCTACTATTCCAAGCACTTTTCCTTTTAGCTCAGTACCAAGAAACTTAGGTTTTTCCCATTTTCCTTGATGAGTTGAGTCATTAGCTAGATGTATGTTTCTCATAATTGAAAACATTAAACCGACGCTTAACTCAGCTGTTGCTTCTAAATTTCCTAGAGGTGTATTCATCACTAGTATTCGATTTTTTGTTGCTTGATCTAGGTCAACATTATCTACTCCAACTCCTGCTCTACCGATAACTTTAAGGTTATTACAATCAGCTAGAATATCTGATGTTAGTTTAGTTGCAGATCTAATTAAAATGCCATCATATTGATCAATCACACCTTTAAGCTCCTCAGGAGACATCCCAGTTTTGATATCATAATCAATCTGTTTTGACTTTAAGACATCTTCTACCTTATCGCTCATTTTATCAGAAATTAAAATCTTCATTATTTATACCTTCCCATTGTTTCAAAAAAAGACCATTCAATCCATGGTAAAACTTTTTCTATGTCAGAGGCTTCAACAGTTGCACCTCCCCAAATTCTAATGCCTGCTGGTGCATCTTTATATGCATTAATATCGTACCCAGCGTCCTCTTTCTCTAATGTAGAGCATATTTCTTTCACTAGTTTTTTTTGATTATCACTATCTAAAGCTACAAAGTCAGGATGTGTAAACTTAAAACATATACTTGTTGAAGAATATGTATTTGGGTCAACAGCTAAAAACTCTACCCAATCTCTCTGATCAATCCAGTCCTTAATAACTTGAAGATTTTTTTTTGATCTGGATATTAATTCTTTTTGCCCACCTATTTCAATACACCAATTCAATGCATCCAATGCATCTTCTGCAGCGAGCAAGGAGGGAGTATTTATAGTAGCTCCTTCAAAAATTTCTTTAGAAAACTTCTTGTTTTTAGCTAATTGAAAAATTTTAGGCATTGGCCAAGATGGCTCGTATGTCTCAAGTCTTTCAACTGCTCTTGGTGATAGAGCAATCATACCGTGTGCAGCCTCTCCACCCAAAACTTTTTGCCATGACCAGGTCACAACATCTAATTTTTTAAAATCCATATCCATAGCAAAAACTGCTGAAGTAGCGTCACAAATAGATAAACCTAATCTATTTTCTGGTATCCAATCTGCATTGGGAATGCACACACCTGAAGTAGTGCCATTCCATGTAAAAACAACATCATTATCAAAATTTACTTTTGACAAATCAGGGAGTTCACCATAATTATCAGTTTTATGAACTGTTACATTCTCTAGTTTTAACTGTTTTGTTATATCCTTTACCCATGTCAGTCCAAAAGTTTCCCAACCACATACTTCTACATCTTTTAAACCTAGAAGGCTCCACATAGCCATTTCTATTGCTCCAGTGTCAGAAGCAGGGACGATACCAACTAAATAATCATCTGGTAACTCTAAAACTTGCTTCGATTTAACAATTACTTCATTGAGTTTTGCCTTACCACTTTTTGCTCTATGTGATCTACCTAAAACTGCATCATTCAAAGCCTCTAATTTCCATCCAGGTCTTTTAGAACATGGACCCGATGAAAAGAATGGATGATTTGGTTTAATGGTAGGTTTTTGCATAATTAATATCTCTCCTTAGCGTTTGTAAACTATTCAATAATTTTGTAAAAAAATAAACCATCTAATGGTTTGGGTTCAAACCAGGTAGCTTTGGGGGGCATAAATTTTAAATTTTTAGAGTATTCTATTACTAAATCCATACTAACTGGTCTCATTAATGTCGATAAATCTGTTATACCCGTATCAACTTGATTAATCAAATAATCAGTACCTAATGAGGGTGGGACGAATTCGACCCTTTGATCAGTAGTCTCGTCCTGAATATTCAATATTTCTTTCAAGACAAACTCACCAAAATCAATACAGTCAGCGCCATTTGTGGAGAAGTCGTTTTTCAAATCTATTTTAAAATACTTACCCTGATAGTAGATTACAAAAAAGCGGTCTATCTTCTCATGATATTTTAGCTCTTCAACATGGAAATATGTTTTTAAATCAGATATGAACGAATCTTTATTGTAGGCATCAGGAAATTTAACAGTTCTGTTGTATGCTAAGTTTAAGCATTTAGATTTTGGAAAAACAATAGATAAAAATTTAGTATCTTTATTGACATCTAATTGAGCAAAGCCCTCTATTCTATGATGGCCATCTGCAACAAAGAGTTCCTTAAAATTAATACCAGTGAAATCAGTGTTAGTTTTATATATTGAATGAGTGTACTTGCCAGATTTAAACTTTATAAGTGGTTTTTTGTCATGATGAATATCTAGGTTTAAATCTATATTTTCATCATCGTAAAAAAGATAAATAGGAGACAATTGAAATTTTACTTTAGATAATTGATCAGCTCTTTCTTTGCCTTTACTCACTAAAATTTTTTCGTGGGGCTTTATATTTCTATTTATGTAGTCTTGTATATTTAACAGAGAAATTAACCCTGTTTGTGAATGACCGTCAGAGTCTATTCTGTATAAAAAATATTCATTTTCAGATTTATATATAATTTTATCATCAATAAGTCTTTGGTAATATTTCTTTGATAAATCAAAAAATTCATTATCAGAAAGTTTCTTATTAAAATAAATATCTGGCCTTAGAATTTGTAAAAGATTGAGCTTGTGTATCTGATCAGAGCTAAAATTATAGTCAATGATATCTGTGCTAGGTGAAATGATTGATTGTAGATATTTATTGTTAAGTAGATAAGTATTTGGTAATAATGGCTTCATTTATGAACAGAAACAAAGCACCGTATTATTTTGCTTTAGTAATAGCCTTGATCTTCTTTTTTTATGGAATATTTTCAGTTTTAATTCACTAATCTTTTTTGTTTGTTGAATTTGGAAGACTTTTTTCTTCATACCAAATAGATTTATCTGGGATGTTGCCTTCCCATAAGTAACTCTCATAATCAAACTTCGGCATACCTTTGTCTGATCTTTCATAATAGAGTCCGAACTCTCTGCAATATTCTGATAATTGATCTGCCTCAATCTCTAATATATTTAATTTTTCCCATTTTTTTGAAGATGCAACCCATTTAAATCCTTTAGATTTTAGCCAATCCTTGTGGTAATAAGTTTCAGAACCTGATACTGCAAATGTAATGTTTTCACTCATAAAGAACCTCTTGAAATAATTTGTACGGATAATATGTAAAAATAGATAAATTTTCAAAAGAATTTTTTGAATTTACAAAAGAATTTAGATCTTTGAGGTTATATATCAGCATATCGGGCATAAATTGCTTTTGTTTGTCTAAATTACTTAAATTATTATCTGAATTACTAGTAAGAGTAACATTAATTTTTAAATTACCATTAATCTCAATACTGCACTTAAAGTTAGTTAATTTATTAGTAATCTTATCAAGAGTTTTATCATTTTTAAGAATTGATATTTTTTTTTCACGATATTGATAAATTAAGTAAAAAAGCTCTGGGCATAATTCAAACAAAACATCTTTGCTATATAAACTATTCTCAAATTTATTTAGATCCTTAAAAGATTTTGTGTAATTAATAATATTTTGTTTTAATGAATCCTCGTATAATTTTTTTATATTTGTTTCATCAATTAAAAAAAGGTTATTAATTAATTTTGAGTTGATCAATTTGTTATAATATTTTAAGTCATTTGAATTACTTACAATTGGATAATCAGTTATAACTTTAATATTATTTTTTAGACAAAGATAAATATATTCAAACTTTATGCCAGAAGGTAAAAAATTTAGAACAAAATCTATGCTTTTGTCTTTAATAAGATCTTCATAAGCACCGTAATATTTTTTAAAATTATGCGTCTCAGCAAATATCTGTGCTACCTCAATATTCCTTGAACTATTAGCATATAGATTAAGTGTGCTTGATAGTTTATTTTTTTTTATAAAGTCAATTGATTTTTGGTCTGAACTCAATATAGCTAAATTGCTTTTCATTTTAATTTTATTATAATCCTTGAATGAAACAGGTTTTTTTAAGCTATCACGATATACATACTGATTGTATAAAATTAGCAAAATTAATAAAAAAAAAATATAAACCTAAAAAACTAATTCTCATATCTAGGGGCGGCCTCATACCAGGATCTATTATTGCTAATTATTTAGGAATTCAAGATATTGATGTTATTGCTCTTAAAACTTACTCAGACAGGAAAAAAAATACTGATATTAAGATTTTTAAAAGAATTAAGTCTGAGAAAAAACTTGTTGTAATTGATGATTTAGTTGACAGCGGTGACACAGCAAAAATAGTTAAAGATATGATGCCAAATTCAAAGTTTGTTGTTTTGTATGCTAAGACTTCAGGAAAAAAACAAGCCGATCTTCATTTATATGATTTTAAAGATAAAGACTGGCTTGTTTTTCCTTGGGAACAGGATTAAATATTTTTTAATTTTATTGGGGCACCTCTCCGTCTATACCTTGAACATAGAACATCATAGAGGCCAACATACCATCGTCAGCAACTTCTCCCTCTTTAACAACTAGCTCACCAGCTTGATTATAAATTGGCCCTTCGAATGAATGAAGAGTTCCATTTTCAATTGCTGTCTCCATATTTTTTGCCTCCAAGATTAAGTCTAATGGTAAGAGTTTTGTGTTATAAGGTGACATTTCTACCATACCGTCCTTAAACCCCTGCCATGTATCTTCGGAAGACCACGTGCCATCAACAACCGCTTGTGCTTTTGCAGCATAGTAAGGTCCCCAGATATCCTCAATCGATGTCATATGAGAGTTTGGACAGAATGCTTCTTGATTTGAAGCCTGACCAAAAGCGAGAACACCAGCTTTCTCAGCGGCTTGGCAAGGAGCATATGAGTCAGTATGTTGAACTATTATATCTGCACCTTGGTTTATCAAAGTGTTAGCTGCATCAGCCTCTTTTCCAGGATCATACCAAGAGTAATTCCAAATAATTTTAATTTTTACATCAGGATTGACTTTAGAGGCAGCTAAATAAAATGCATTTATTCCTCTTATAACCTCAGGTATTGGAAAAGAAACTATATACCCAATGGTATTAGTCTTAGTCATTTTACCAGCAATGTGCCCAATAATAGTTCTACCCTCGTAAAATCTTGCAGAATATGTTGAAACATTATCCATTCTCTTAAACCCAGTAGCGTGCTCAAATTTGACATCTGGAAACTCTTTAGCTACCTCAAGAGTTTGATCCATGTAATTGAAAGAAGTTGTGAAAATTAGATCATGACCTGATGCAGCTAGTTTTCTTATAGCTCGAACTGCATCTGCATTTTCTGGAACATTTTCTATATAAGTTGTTGAAATTGAGTCTCCTAGAGCATTTTCCATGTAAATTCTGCCTTGATCATGCATGTATGTCCATCCGTGATCACCTGGAGGTCCAATATATATAAAGCCGATTTTCTTTTGATCAGCATGAACTGCAGATACAGAAATTACAGCTAAAAATGAGAGAAAAGTAAGTATTTTTCTTAGCATATTTAAATCCTATCTTTTAAAAATTAATAAAATTTATTATAGAGCTAATTTCATTAATAAATAATGAATCTAGTTAATAATAAATATGTGATTAATTTATAACAAAAAAGAAATGGATGCCCTTTATATGAAAAAAAATAAGTGGATAACCTATTGATTTTTTTCAAAAGGTATATTTAAAGATGATGGCGCACTAAGTTTAAGTCTAAGTTTGTTGGATGAAATAAAAACTAATACAATAATCGTTGCCAAATATGGCATCATATTAAAAAATTGACCAGGTAATTTAACACCTATGGCTTGTAAGTTCATTTGCATAATTGCAACGCCTCCAAAGATATAAGCACCAACTAATAGTCTCCAGGGCTTCCAAGTCGCAAAAACAACTAAAGCAAGAGCTATCCAACCCCTGCCGGCAGTCATACCCTCTTGCCACATTGGGGCATAACATATTGAAATATAATAACCTGCTAGAGAACTCATAACACCACCGAAAATAATAGTTAAATATCTTGTTTTTATAACATTATATCCCAAGGCGTATGCTGAGTTATGATTTTCACCAACAGCTCTGACTATGAGGCCAGTTTTTGTTTTCGATAAAAAATAAGCAACAAAAAAAACTAACAAAAATGAAATCACTATGAAATAGTAAGGATTTAATCCATCTATGGGTGTTCCACCAAATTTTTTACCAAGCATTGCACTTAAGCCTATACCAAAAATAGTTAATGCTAATCCAGTCGCTATTTGATTAGTCATAAGGTTTAAAACTAGAAACGCAAATATTCCTGATAAAATTACTCCAGATATTATTGATAAAAATAAGGAATAAAAATAATTACCAGTTATAACTAAAGTGATAAATCCGGTTACCGCTCCCACTAACATTAAACCCTCTAATCCGAGATTGAGGACGCCACTTTTTTCAGTTACCAACTCGCCAATTCCAGCAAAAACAAGCGGCGTTGTAGATATTAAAACTATATTTAAGATGCCTATAATTAGCTCGATACTCATTTAATAGATACCTTATATTTGTTTAAAAAATCTGTGCCTAACAAAAAGAATAGAACTAAACCCTGAAATACAAAACCTACTGCAGAGGGTATCTTTAGAAATAATTGTGCATCCTCAGCGCCTAAATATGTTAGCGCTATAAGTAAAGAGGATAAAATTATTCCAAAAGGGTTCAATCTACCCAAAAAAGCAACAATAATTGCAGTAAAACCATAATTAGGTGAAATATCTCTGTACAATAAACCTATGGGTCCTGAAACCTCAAATAGCCCAGCTAATCCTGCGCTTGCTCCACTTATCATAAATGTATAAAAAATTAAATTTTTATATTTAAAACCAGCATATTGAGATGCTTTAGAACTTAAGCCAGTAACTTTAAGTTTAAATCCAAATAATGTTTTGTTGTAGATAATATAAGTTATCAAACAAATTATTAATGCAAAATAGACACCAATGTGAACACGAAGGCCATCAATTAATACAGGGAGTCTTCCAGCATCAGGAAAAGGCATCGATTTAGGCAAACCATATCCTGCAGGGTCTTTCCAAGGACCAACAACAAAATAATCTAGGATAAAAAGAGCCACATAGGTTAACATCAAACTTGTTAAAATTTCATTTGTATTAAATTTTGTTTTCAGAATAGCGGGTATAGTTGCCCAAAACGCTCCTCCTATGGCACCAAATAAAATCATGAATGGAAGTAAAAAAACACTCGTCGAGTCATTAAATAATAGTCCGATACCACCGCCAAATATTGCCCCCATCGTTAATTGCCCCTCAGCTCCTATATTGTAAATATTGTTTTTGAAACAATAAGATAATCCTAAAGCAATAATTGCAAGCGGTGTAGCTTTTACAAATAATTCTGAAATACCGTAAGAATTTGAAATAGGACTAATAAAAAAAATTTTAAAAGACTCAATCGGACTTAATTCCAAAATTAAAAAAATAAATGAGCCAAAAAATAAAGTTAAAGCAACTGCAACTAATGGTGACAAATAAAATATTAAATTTGAGTAATCCTCTCTTAATTGTACTCTAATCAAAAAGACCACCCATATACTTGCCTAATTTGGTGATATTTATATCCTCTACATTTAAGGGATTTGATAAAGACCCCTCATATAATACCGATATTTGGTGACATACTTCAAGTAATTCATCTAAATCGTGTGAGATAATAATAATAGATACTCCCTTTTGTGATAATTCTACAATTGTTTTTTTAATAAATGCTTCAGAACCTGCATCTATGCCCCATGTAGGTTGAGATAAAATTAATAGCTCAGGATTTGACATAATTTCTCTTCCAATAATAAATTTTTGAAGATTTCCTCCAGAGAGTTTACCAGCTTTGACATTATATGAGGGAGTATCAACATTAAAATTTTTTATTACATCACTTGCATAAGAATTAATCTTTTCAAAGTTTATAAAATCACCTTTCTTAAATTCACTTTTATGGTTCATGCTTAAAAATATATTTTCAGATAAAGACATCTCAGGCACTGCACTGTGGCCTAACCTCTCTTCTGTAACATATGAAATAGATAGAGATTTTCTTTCAAATGTAGATAGATTATTAACGTTTAAATCTTTAAAAATAATATCTCCACTAAATTCATAATCGTTTTCATTTAGTAAAATTTCCATTAATTCTTTCTGGCCATTTCCTGCAACTCCAGCTATGCCAAAAATTTGTCCCTTTTTTAAATTTAAATCAATTTTTTTTAAATTAATTGTAAATGGATCTTTAGATTGAGTTGATAAGTTTTTAATATTAAAAATATCCTTAGAAAAATTAATCTTGCCTACCTGTTTTGCTTTAGACACTTTATAACCTAACATTTTATATCCTAAAGTTTCAGGATCTTCATTTAGTGTCGAAATTGTGCTTATTACTTTTCCATTTCTCATAATTGTTACATAATCAGACAGATTTATAATTTCTTCTAATTTATGAGATATAAAGATAACTGTTAATCCGTCTTTAACTAAATTTTTTATAATTTTAAATAATTTACTAATTTCATCAGGTGTAAGGACAGAAGTTGGTTCGTCCATGATTAAAATTTTTGGGTTATTCAATAATGACCTTACAATTTCTACAGATTGTCTCTGACCAACAGATAGAGAGCTTATAGGAGAATTTAAATTTAAATTAAAACCATACTTATCACATATTGACTTAGACTTATCTTTTAATTTAGTTAAAGATATATTTTCATTCATACCGAGAATTAAGTTTTCAGCGACAGTAAGTGACTCAAATAAACTGAAATGTTGAAAAACCATACTTATACCTAAGTTTTTTGCAGTAGAAGGTGAATTAATTATTGCTAAATCAGAATTAATTAAAATTTCACCACTATCAGGTTTTACATGACCATATAAAATTTTTACTAATGTTGACTTTCCAGCACCATTTTCACCTAGGATAGCATGAATAGATTGTTCTTTGATATTAAAGGATACATCGTCATTTGCTATAACTCCGGGATAGGATTTATAAATATTTTTAAATTCAACTATGGATTGCATATATATTAATAGATTCCTTTTTTTAAAGATTAAATTGTTTTTTTTAATTTAGGATAAAATTATAAATATAAGGGTTCTGAGTCGTAAGATGACCATAAATACCATGTTACAATAGTTGAATAATTTCGCCATTTGCTAGAATAAAAAGATAATTTAGTTAAATTTTGATCTCGATAAAATTTCTTATAAGCA
>CACBUI010000004.1 GCA_902542505.1 uncultured Alphaproteobacteria bacterium
ACAAGGTGGTATCTTAAACGTTGTTCGAAGAGAAATCGAGTTGTCTTGCCTTGCTAATAATATACCAGAAAAATTTGTTATCTCTCTTGAGGGCAAGGAAATTGGTGATGATATCAGATTAAGTTCCGTGACTTTGGGTGAGGGAATGAAGCCTACTATTCAGGGTAGAGATTTTATGTTAGCTACAGTTCAGGCTCCAAAGGTTGAAAAAGAACCAGAACCAGAAGAAGCCGAAGAGACAACTGAAGAAACAGTAGAAAAAACTGAAGATAAGAAAGAAGAAGAAAAAGCAGCCGAATAATATAGTCTATCTATATGCTTACTTTATATTGCTTAGGCAATCCAACAGTTAAACATAAAAATAACAGGCATAACGCTGGTCTTTTACTTGGAGCATTTCTAGTAGATAAATTAAAACTCAAACTAAAAAAGTTTAAGAACTTTAAACTTTCTAATTCTTTTCTTCTTGATGGACAAAAATGTCAAATCGCTTTATCTGAAAATTATATGAATGAATCCGGAGACGGTATACTGAGTCTCAAAACAAATAAACTCAATAAATCAGATGAGATATTTGTTTTATATGACGAATTAGATTTGGATTTAGGGGAGATAAAAATTAAATTTGCGGGAGGAAATGCTGGTCATAATGGATTAAGAAGTATCAGTAGTAAAATTGGAGATAGCTATTGGAAACTTAGGATTGGAATTGGACATCCTGGTTATAAAGATAAGGTGACCAGGCATGTTCTGGGTAACTTTAATACAGAAGAAAAGAAACAGCTCATCTTATTATTTGAAGTTATATACTTAAACCTATCGCAGATATTTGTATCGAAACATTTATCTAATCTAGGCATTTAAATGAAGTGCGGAATTATAGGTTTACCAAATGTTGGCAAATCAACTTTATTTAATGCTTTATGCGAAAATGAGCAAGCTCTGGCAGCCAATTATCCTTTTGCAACAATTGACCCAAATAGCTCTTTAGTAAGAGTGCCTGATGATAGAATTCAAAAAATTGCTGCAATATGCAACCCACAAAAAATAATTCCTGCAGCTTTTGAAATAGTTGATATTGCAGGTTTAGTAAAAGGAGCCTCCAAAGGAGAGGGTCTTGGCAATGCTTTTTTATCTCATATTCGCTCAGTTAATGCTTTATTTCATATTGTAAGATGTTTTGAAGATGATGATATACAGCACGTTGAAAATAGAATTAATCCTCTCGAAGATATAAAAATAATTAATGCTGAATTAGCTTTATCTGATCTAGAGATCTTGGAAAAAAATTATCAGAAACTAAAAAAAACTCAAAAAACAGATAATGATAAAAAAAAGATATTGATAATTGAAAAAGCAATAGATCTTATTTCTAAAGAAAAAGGAATTTTGAGCAATTTAGATAAAGATGAGATTGAATATTTGCATATCTTTCAACTTATATCTATTAAACCTGTTGTATATGTTTGCAATGTTGATGAAAATTCATCTGTAAACGGAAATTCATACACTAAGTCTATTGAAGAATATTCTAAATTGAATAACTCAGAGACATTGATAGTAAGTGCTAAAATTGAGTCTGAAATTTCACAAATAAATGATCATGAAGAAAAAAAAATGTTTCTTGATAGTATAGGCCTTAAAGAAACCGGTCTTAAAAGAGTTATTAAAAAAGGTTATGAGCTTTTAAATTATATTAATTTTTTTACTGCTGGTGAGAAAGAACTGAGAGCTTGGACGATTATTAGAGGTACGTTAGCACCCAATGCTGCTGGAGAAATTCATACTGATATGGAAAAAGGTTTTATAAGAGCTGAAACAATTTCATATGAAGATTATATTCAATACAAAGGTGAGAGTGGTGCAAAGGAGAAGGGAAAGTTAAGATTAGAAGGAAAAGATTATGTAGTTAAAGATGGCGATATCATCCACTTTTTATTTAATGTTTAATATCTCTCCAAATTTGTTGTTTAGAAATATAGGCTAAAACAAACAATACCAATAAAAATAGTATTACTTTTAAACCCATTCTCTTTCGATCTTCTAAACTTGGTTCAGCTGCCCAAGCTAAAAAGGTGGTTACATCTGTTGTCATTTGATCCATTGTGCTTTCAGTTCCATCATCGTAATCAACAAGACCGTCTGATAATGGCGAAGTCATGGCAATTAGATTACCTGCCATATATTTATTGTAGTGTTGACCTTTTGGAACTTTCATATCCTCTGGTGGATCAACATAGCCAAGCAATAGTGCTTTAATGTAATCAGCACCTTTAGGTCTGGCTTTAACTATTAAAGACAAATCAGGTGGGTAAGCTCCGTTATTCGCTGCTCTTGCAGCTTTTTCATTTAGATATGGGTTAACAAACTGATCTGAAGGAATTCCGTCTCTTTCAAACATTTCTCCTTCGTCATTTGGTCCATCTAAAACTAAGTGTTCAGCTGCAATAGCTTTTATATGATCCTCACTAAAACCAAGGTCCGCTAAATTTCTATAAGACAGATAATTCATGGAATGGCATCCGGCGCAAACTTCTCTATAAACTTTTAAACCTCTTTGAGCTGAGGCACGATCATATGTTCCAAAAAATCCTTTCCAAGACCAATCATATTTTGGAATATCAATTTTTGCTCCAGCGCCATACAAATTGAAACTAAAAAGTAAAAAAATGGCCAGTAGAGCTTTTCTCATATTAGGCTTTTTTACTTTGCAAATAATTTGTTATAGTTAGAGGCTGTCGTGGTGTTTCTAAAAATCCTACAAGTGGGGCTAAAACAAATATAAACAAAAACCAATATGCAGTTCCAATCCTTGATATAAGTACATAAAGACCCTCAGCAGGTTTACCTCCAACATACATAAGAACCAAAAAATTTACTGCAAATAGGAGAACACAGTATCTCCAGATTGGTCTAAATAAACATGATCTAACTTTAGATGTGTCAAGCCATGGTAATAAACCTAATGCTAGAATGGAACTAAACATAGCTATCACACCACCTAGTTTATCTGGGATAGCTCTTAGTATTGCATAGAAAGGTAGAAAATACCACTCAGGCACAATATGTGCAGGAGTCACCATAGGGTTAGCTTTAATGTAATTATCGGAGTGACCTAAAATATTTGGATAATAAAAGAGAATAAATGCCAAAATTATAAAGAAAAATATTGTAGCATTTAGGTCTTTAATAGTTACGTATGGATGAAAACTCACTGTTTCATCCCAGCTTTGAGGCTCTGTGCCGGTCGGATTATTTGAACCAGTCATGTGCAACGTAATTACGTGAAAGACAACTAAACCAACAATTGCGAAAGCTAATAGCCAGTGAAGAACATAAAAACGATTAACAGCTGAGTCACCAACAGTGAAGTCACCAAGAAGTAATGTAAGTATAGCATCTCCTACAACAGGAATAGCTGAAAAAAGATTAGTTATAACTGTTGCTCCCCAATAAGACATCTGACCCCATGGGAGTGTATATCCTAGAAATGCTGTTGCCATCATCAACATGAACATAGTCAAACCGAAAATGTAGACTAACTCTCTAGGTGCCTTGTATGATCCAAAATATAAAGCTCTAAATATGTGTATAAAAGTAGCTATAAAGAAAAAGGAAACTAAGTTGGCATGCAAATATCTAATTAACCAACCAAAACTAACGTCTCTCATGATCCTTTCAACAGAGTCAAAGGCATCATCGGCTGAGGGCTTATAGTGAAACCCTAAAAAAATTCCAGTTAAAATTAGTCCTATAAGGCAAAACATGGCTATACCACCAAATGACCAAAAGTAATTGAGTGATTTGGGGACAGGAAACTTCAAATATTCTGCTTCCATCATTCTTATAAGAGGGAGTCTAGAGTCAATCCAACCTTTTATACCAGTGTATGGTGAATTTAGTGTTTTTTTATAACCTTGTAATTCATTTGAACTCATAAAATTATCCTATCTTTATTCTGTTATCTGTTAAAAAAACGTAAGGGGGAACAGGTAAGTTAGTCGGAGCTGGTCCTTTTCTTATCCTGCCAGAGGTATCATAATGAGAACCATGACAAGGGCAAAACCATCCGCCATAGTCTCCTTTTGTATCCGAAGCTTTTTGTCCAAGAGGTACACAACCTAAATGAGTACAAACACCTAATACAACTAACCAATTATCTTTTTGAACTCTAGCAGAGTCCTCCTCTGCATCTGGTAGATCCTCTAAGGAAATATTTCTAGCACTGTCAATTTCACTTTTTGTTCGATGCTTTATAAAAACAGGTTTACCTCTCCATATTACTGTCAAACTCTGGCCCTCTTCCAAGGGAGATAAATCTATTTCAGTTGATGCCAAGGCTAGAGTATCTTTGCCTGGATTCATGCTTGATATAAAAGGAATAAGTAAACTAGCAGCACCAACCCCTCCTAGAGTCATTGCTGATAATTTAATAAAATCTCTTCTTGGTTTTTTATTATCTGACATTTGGATTTAAATCTATGTAGATTTTATTGGTAAGATGTAGCATAAGTAGTAGTCATCATGACGCATAAATTTGCAATTTGTCTCTATCAGCCCGATATGCCTCAAAATCTTGGTGTGATTATCAGAACCGCTGCTTGTTTAGAGTTTCCCCTTCACATAATCAAACCTTTGCCTTTCTCCATGACAGATAAAAGATTTAAAGGTGCTGTGATGGATTACATAGGCCATTGTGAAATTGTAAATCACGAAAATTGGGATAATTTTTATTTATATTCAAAAAAAAATAACAACAGAATAATCTTAGCCACCACTAAAACCGAAAATAATCTTTATGAGTTTAAGTTTGAAGATAATGATATTATTTTATTTGGAAAAGAAACAGCAGGAGTGCCAGAAACAATTCATAATACTGTCAATGACAAAATAACGATACCAATAAGCAGCAAAACAAGGTCATTAAATCTTGCTACCTCTGTTGCAATTGTCGTTTCATCTATTAAAGCTGATTTTTAAGATAAAAAATCTAAAAATTGCCTCAGCTCATTATTCGCTTTTAAAAAAGTAATGGTATTTTTTGGAAATGGCATCTTGTAGATCTTATTAAGTTCTTGTGATATTTTTTTTTCTTTTACAAAATCTGTAATGTTTTTTGAGAGTAACATTACAGCTTCCAAATCAGCTGGAAAGGTTTTTGTATTTTCAAATAATGAAAGAAACCTGATATATCTTATTGCCCTTAGATAATCTTTTTGAATTTGTACAACTGGGTCAAAAATAAACTTCAAGTAGTTATTTTTAAAATGCTCAACACCTGAATAAAAATCGAACACCTCCCCGATTAAATTTATGTATATGCTATTAAATGTAAAATCTCTTCTTAAAGAGTCCTCTTTAATACTAAAGGCATTAGCAGTTTTTGAATGTCTTCCAGATGGGGCTACATCTTTTCTAAATGAATTTATCTGGAACTCAAAATCACCTAATTCGAACGATATACTTTTATAAGATTGATAATATTTTGCACTATCATATTTATCTAAAATTTTATCGACCGTTCCATCATCTAATTCTGGAATAACTACATCAATATCTTTGTTTTCGTGATTATCTGATAATAAAGACCTAGTAGCTCCTCCAATAAGATAAATATCATTTTTTTCAAATGGAAGCATACTGCAGATTTCATCAAAATTAGAAATATTAGAGATTTCTTCTACTTTTTTTTTTAAATTCATCTTCTAATTTAATTCCATGAGTTCTAGCCATCTTTGCTCTTTATTTTCCAATTCTATTTGGAGAGAGCCTAATTTTTTAGTTGTGCTAATAAATAACTCATAGTCCTTTTTATAAAGATCTGGTGCCTCTATGATTTTTTCAAAATGAACAATTTCTTCTTTCAAAAGGTCTATTTGCTTGGGTAAATTATTAAGCTCATATTGTAATTTAAAGGTTAACTTTTTTTTATGTAAATTTTTTAAATTTATATTTTTCTTTTCAGATTTATTTTCATTTTGAGAATAGTTATTAGTATCATATTCAAGAAGATCTTTGTTTTTTAAGAAGTCATGATAGCCACCATTAAATAACAAAACATCACCATTTCCTTTGAAAAATAATATTTTATTTACTAATTTGTCTAAAAAATCTCTATTGTGTGAAACAACTACGAGAGTCCCGTTGTAATTTGAAAGTATAGACTCTACTAAATCTAAAGTGTCAATATCAAGGTCATTAGTAGGCTCATCTAAGATTAAGCCACTTTTAGGATTTGATAAAACTTTTGATAAAAGTAGTCGATTTTTCATTCCACCAGATAAACTCCCGACAGGATCATTTGCTTTAGATGGATCAAAATGGAAATCTTTTAAATAACTGCATACATGTCTCTCTTTACCCTGCGTTTTTAAGTAATCGCCACCAGAGGGGACTAAGACCTTCTTTATTGGTAAATTGTCTTTTAAATCATTTCTTAATTGGTCAAAATAGGAAAACTCTAACTCTTTTCTTAATTTTAAAGTTCCCGATTTTAAATTCAGTTCATTAAGCAAAATTTTTAAAAACGTTGTTTTTCCTGATCCATTACCTCCCAAAAGACCAATTCTATCTTTTTTGCTTATTTTTAAATTAAAGTTTTTTAAAATAAAATTTTTATTATTTTCTTCATAGTAAAATTCTGCATTGTGAAACTCTGCAACATTTTTAAAATTCTTTGAATTCTCATAAATTTGATTAATTTCAATCTTTTTTGTAGCTTTTTTAAATTCGCTAATATCTTTGTCTAAATTTTCCTTTAAGTCTTTAGCTTGTTCTAACCTTCTGGTATTTCTTTTAACTCTTGCTTTAACTCCTTTATTAGCCCAATTCACCTCTAAATTGACAAATTGCTTCCTATTTTGTAGTTCTCTCTCTTCTTGTGATAAAAGAGTCTCTGACCAATTATCAAAATCACTATAACCTTTGTAGTTTATTTTTATTTTAGATCGATCTATCCATAATATTTTATTTGTAAAGTTTTTTAGAAATTGTCGATCATGACTTACACATAAAATTGCACAATCTAGTTTTTTTAAATAATTTTCTAGCCAAACAATTGTGTCCAAGTCTAAATGATTAGTTGGTTCATCTAATAGCAAAAGATCAGATGGTTTGATTAAATTTTTGATTAGCCCTACTCTCCTTTTTTGCCCACCAGATAAATGTTTAATTAAACTGTTTTTATCAATACTTAAATTATTGCAAAATATGTCTATCTCATAATTATTATCTTGATTTTTGATTACAGATAAAATTTCTTGCTCAACGGTGTTATTATCATCATTTAATACAAAATTTTGGTTGAAATAATTTACAGCAAAATTATCAATACTCCATTTTTCACCAGCATCAATATCATGTTGACCTGATATGACATTCATTAGGGTTGATTTCCCTGCCCCATTTTTACCAACAAGCGCAATAAAATCTTTTCGATGAATATTTATATCAAGTTCCTTTAAAATTTCTTTTTTATGATAACTAACTGATCCCTCTTTAAGTGAAAATAAAAGTTGTTTCATATTACTTCAATTTATAGCTTAGATATGGCTGGGGCGGTAGGATTCGAACCTACGCATGCCGATACCAAAAACCGGTGCCTTACCGCTTGGCTACGCCCCATCAGGATTTAAAGAACTTATCCGAAATAAGAGGATTTTTCAATTCTAACTGAAGGATAAAATTTATTAATCTCCCTAAAAATCGACCTTTCTTTTGCGATTTTCTTGAAAGATACAAAAATTGAAGATCCACTACCACTCATGCCAAATTTTAAGAAATCTTTCCTATAATCCAAAAGGAACATAAATAATTCTTTAAACTCTTTATTTAGCAAAATAGATGAACTAATTAAGTTATTTTGAGATATTAGTTGTTTTTTTGCTCCTATATTATGGTTTTTAAAATAATTATAAATTTTTTTAGTTAAATTTTTTTGTGAAGGAAAAATTAAGTAAACTTTCCTCCAATAATATTTTTTTGCCTTGAGGTATTTATACTGACTTAATCCATCAATTATTTTTGGATATTTATCTTTAAAAATAATTACATCTGAACCAATTAATGGTGCATCTTTTTCAAAGTTTTTTGAAGTAATTTGATGATATTTATATAGAAATTTCAAAATTGAGGCTGCATTTGAGGATCCACCTCCTAATCCATAACCAACTGGTATTTTTTTGTAAACTAAAAATTTTAATTTTGTTTTAGTTTTGTATTTTCTATCAAAAAATAGAATTGATTTTTTTATAATATCATTTTTCAGTTTGATTATTTTTTTATTTTGATCGTAATAGGTAATTTGTAACTTTTTAGAATTAGATACAGTAATTAAATCATTTAATTTTAAAAGAACAACTTTAGAAGAAATCTTATGTTTTTTGATAATTTTATCATAATATTTAATTTTTAAATCAAGATTTATTTTAGCATAGCTAGTTAATTTACTTATTTTCATTTCTACCTAAAACTTCCTCGTATTTAAAATAATCTTTATGAAATAGTAAAATTTTATTGTCTAAAAATTTTGATTCTTTGTATCTGCCTAATTCATAATAAATTTGAGATAAATGATCTATTATTTCTGGCTCTGAGGGTTCAAGTTGATAAGCATCATAAATCCATTTTTCTGCCAAATCTAAATTATCTTTCTTATAATAAAGCCATCCCAAACTATCAAGTATAGCCCCATCATTATAATTTGAGTCTTTTACTGCCTTTTGAAGCATACTTTCTGCAAGATCTAATTTTCTATCATTCTCAACCCATAAATATGCAAGATAATTTAATATGTAAGGATATGAACTTTTAGATATATCAATACTTTTTTGGATAATTTCTTCAGCTTTTTTAATTTCATTATTTCTCTCTAACAAAATACCATATTTAAAAAGATGAATTGCATCATCAGAATTCTCTATAGTGCTCATGCAACACTCGTTTATAAAATCTAAAGCACCACTATTATCATTTAAAAAGTACATTTCCATCGCGACAAGAAATGATAACTCTAGATTTATCCAATCAGTTTGATGATCGCTATTATTTATAAAATACACTAAGTCACTCATATCAGTGTCTAATTCAAATGATGTTGAGATATAAAGGTAGTTTTTAAAAAAATTAAAATTTTTGTCAGTTGGGGTAAAATTTTTAATTAATTTTAGTATTTCTTTACTTGGATTTAATTCTGCTAAAAATGAAATTTTTTTATAAAGATAATAATCTCTATTATCTGGATTTATTTCAATTAAATAAGATAATAAAGCAAGTGCTTTTTTATACTCACGCGCATAAAAATAATAAGAGCTAGTTTGAAATAGTTGAAGGTATATTATGTCTTCATAATCCTTAACTACGTAATTTTGATCTAATTCAATAGACAAATTATTAAAAGTAGTTGATGACTGAATAAAATCTGCCAGTGGAAAATTGATGTTATGATAATTGAAAATACTGTCCATTACATTTAATTCTTTAGAATTAAAGATAGAGAGTGTTTCTATATTTAATGTTATTTCTTCATTAATTTTTTTTAAACTGTTGAGGTCTTTTTGGTGATGATAGTAATAAATAGTATTGATATATCTTAAATTTGTAAAGCGACTATCAATTTCATTCAAATTTTCTAAATTATTTTGAACATTGTGTTTATTACAATAATTCATCCAAAAATTTATGCTTTTTAGTATAGCCTCTTCAAAAATATAAATTTGTTTTTTGTCAGGAATATTTAAGCATTTGTCATCTCCTAGATTCTTGAGAAAAAGAATAATTTCATGAATAAATCCACTTT
This sequence comes from uncultured Alphaproteobacteria bacterium, assembly GCA_902542505.1. Taxonomy (GTDB): domain Bacteria; phylum Pseudomonadota; class Alphaproteobacteria; order HIMB59; family HIMB59; genus HIMB59. The sequence continues at coordinate 9,797 of CACBUI010000004.1, forward strand.
CAATTTCACTAATATTATCAAAAGTATAATTCCCTATAATAATATTACTTAGTAAGGTTGAAGTATGGTCATTTGAAAAATCATAAGCTGGTAATTTTTCCCAAATTAAATAATCATTATTGTATTCAGAATAAATTGAACTTAGAAGTTGATTTTCGAAAGTATTTTTTAATTGAGACCCATATGCATATACAATAAATCCAAAAAAACATATAAAATATAAACTAAAAGATAATTTTTTAATCATGAATAACCAAGATTACCAAAAAAATATTCTTTTGGAATTGATGAATCTGGGGGAATTTCAAGTAAAAAAATCTCAAAATGATTCCGATAACCAAATAAATAGAGATATTATCAATAGTCCAAGCAAAGCCACCAGTATTGATCAAATAGAGGATTTTTTAAAAAATGAATTATTAAAGTTCAATATTAATCAACCAATCAATTTAATAGAAGGTGATAAAAATTCGAAAATTTTATTTTTTTACGGTAAATGCGACATTACTGATGAAAAGATAATAGATAAAGCAAATGGTGAGTTATTCGATAAAATGCTTTCCTCCATAAAATTAGATAGGAAACAAATAAGCTTAGTGTCTTATATACCAAGGGGACTCAGTGAGTTTGATAATAACCACAAAATGAATTCAATTTTACAACTTATCAATTATCGGTTGATTGAATTGATTAACCCAAAATATTTAATAATTATGTCAAATTATTGCATCAAAATGTTGTTGGCTGCAGACTTGTCTTCCATGTCTCTTCGTGGAAAGTGGTTTGATTTCAACACCCCGAATGACGTAGTACCCAAAAAATGCCGTGTGCTTTATGAGCCATCTTTATTAATAAACAATCCAGAACTTAAGAAAGATGCTTGGGAAGATTTAAAGGAAATTAAAAAGCAGCTTGGTGGATAGAATGAGAATTATCGTTTTATTAATTGTAACGTTTTTTTACTCACAGAGTATCTTTGCCCTTAGCTCTAAAGATATTGGCCTTTATAAAAGTATTTTTAATGATTACAGAAATGGAAATTTTGATAAAGGTGATAAAGATATAGCAAAACTAGATGATTTAATTCTTTTGGGTCATGTACAAGCTTTAAAACTTCTTCATCCAACAGCACATCGCTCTAGTTTTTTAGAGCTCCGAGATTGGTTGAGTGAATATAGTGATCATTACGAAGCTAGAAGGATTTATAAATTGGGAGTAAGAAGAATGCCGGATGGGGCAAAAAAACCAAAAAAAAATTCGTACCCACTTTTTGATGAGATCTTTCAAAAAGATAAGTCACAAGAAACTGTCTCTACTAAATCAAATAAAATATTTTCAAATAAAAATTACTCAAAAAAAATTAGTATTTATAATACTTTAAGATCAAGAGTTGGAAGAGGATGGCCTACTGGAGCATTAGAGTATTTAAACCACCACATAAAATATTTTAATCAAAAAGAAAAATCTTTTCTACTTTCCAAAATTGCCAATGGCTACTACCTTGCAGATTTAGATGATAAGGCTATAAATGTTTTAAATGATGAAGCTTTCTTGAGTCAACCATACGATGAGGGCTTATGGATTAAAGGTCTCTCATATTATAGAAAAGGGAAATACCAAAAAGCCTCGAGACAATTTTTAATACTCTCAAAAATTTCAGATAACAAATGGTTAAGGGATGCTGGTGCTTATTGGTCATTTTTATCGTCAACAAAAGACGCTAATGATGAAATTACTTTCAAAGCATCTTTAGAAGCTCTAAATAAATCTTGCAAACCAAGTTTTAATATATACTCAATTTTATCTTGTAGAATTTTAGATAAAACCATTCAAGACTTTGAATTTAATACCTCATTAATGAGCTCAGATCTTGAGTCATTTTTAAATACCAAATTAGGTGAGAGAATTCAGGCATTAATTGAAATCAATGAACTTCCAATTGCAGAGATAGAATTAAATAGACTTCAAAATATTACAAATGAAAGATTTAAAAGACTAATCCTAAATTTTTCTATTAAAAATGATCTGAGTTCCTTGCAAATTAAAACAGCAAAATACTTGTTTAAAGATGACGCCCCGATAGATTTCTTATATCCAACACCAAAATGGATCCAAGATTATAATTTCAATAATATTGACCCAACTATTATTATTAGCATGATTAGACAAGAGTCGCAGTTTAGTGCTTTTGCAAAAAGTGGTAAAAGTGCATATGGATTGATGCAAATTCTTCCATCAACTGCTCGTATGGTAAATAAAAAACATAAATTTAAGTCTAATCCGAGAATATTATATAATCCTGAAATTAATGTTGAAACAGGTAGCCTCTACCTTCAAAATTTGTTATCCATAAATTATATCAATGGAGATTTGCTAAAGGCTTTAATCTCATATAATGCAGGGCCTGGAAATCTTTCAAAATGGATGAAAAAAACTACATTTAATGATGATAGTTTTCTTTTAATTGAGTCTATACCATCAAGAGAAACAAGAATGTTTGTTGAGAGAGTTCTAACTAATCTTGTTATTTATGAATTAATAAATCATAATTCATTCAATTATGCTGATGAACTCATAGCCACTAATACTATCTTGATTAATGATTGATGAAAAAATAACATTTAAACAAATAAATATTGCTGTAATCACTTTGTCGGATACAAGAAAAGAAAGTGATGATAAATCAGGTAATACATTAAGAGAACTTATACAAAAAAAAGGACATTCTGTTTCCCATTATCAGATTATTGAAGATGAACCTAAACTCTTTATTCCTATTATTCAGAAATTAACAGCATCTGTCGAACACGATGTAATAATCACTTCAGGTGGGACTGGTCTGACGGGAAGAGATAATACTATTGATGCCTTAAAAAAAATATCTCAAGTTGAAATTCCAGGATTTGGTGAATTGTTTAGACAATTAAGCTATAAAAAAATTGGAACCTCAACTATACAATCTCGAGCGAGCGCATTTTTATTAAATCAAACTTACATCTTTTGTTTACCTGGATCTACTTCTGCTGTTAGAGATGCTTGGAATGATATTCTTTTTCATCAATTAGACATAAGACACAAACCATGTAATTTTGTCGAACTAATACCTAGACTTGATGAGTGAATATGTTGTTGGAGTCGACGAGGTTGGCAGAGGATCTCTTGTTGGAAGTGCAATAATTTGTGCTTTCAGATCACAAAATTCCTTATTTGATAAACTTCCATTTAGTGTCTCTGACTCAAAAAAAATAAATAAAAAAAAAAGAGAGGAAATATATGAATATTTCAGATTAAATAAAGGTTTCGAATATAATTATCAAATTATTTTTGGAAAAAAAAAATTTATTGAAAGATTTAATATTCACAATGTAGTTTTGCAAAGTATGAAACAATCGATAATTTTGTTGTCAAAAAAGTCAGATACGATCATCATAGATGGAAAATTTATTCCAAGCGAAATGAAAGGTTATAAGGTGAAGTCTTTAATTAAAGCAGATGATAAAATTAATCAAGTGTCAGCAGCTTCAATTATAGCAAAAGTCTTTAGAGACAAATTACTTCTGAAACTCCACTCATTAGATGGTAATTATCAATGGAATAAAAATGCTGGGTACGGTACAAAGTCTCACTTAAGTGCTATTTATACACACGGGGTCAGCAAATATCACAGGACCACTTATCAACCTATAAGTAAACTTATCAAAAAGTTATCTACTTAGTTATCAACAGTAGAGTAAGTTTTTTTTACACAAGATTCTTTATAAATATTAAGATTCATACGTGTTGAAATCAAATAACCTATATTTAGGTGATTGTCTTGATCTATTAGCTAAAATTGAAGATCAGACAATTGATTTAGTTTTCTTAGACCCTCCTTATAATTTACAATTAAACAAAGTTTTAACTAGACCAAATCATTCCATTGTCAATGGTGTCAATCAGGATTGGGATAAATTTGATAGTTACTCGAGTTATGATGATTTTACCTTTTCTTATTTAACTGAATGTAAAAGAGTTCTTAAACCTGATGGGGGATTATGGATTATTGGTTCATATCATAATATTTTTAGAATTGGAAAAATTCTCCAAGATTTAAACTTTTGGATTTTAAATGATGTGATTTGGGCCAAATCTAACCCGTTACCAAATTTTAGAGCAACTAGACTTACTAATGCGCATGAAACTCTTATTTGGTGTTCAAAAAAACCTAAATCTAAGTATCAATTTAATTATCATACTTTAAAGGTTGCAAATGAAGACAGACAAGAGAGAAGTATTTGGAACTTCCCAATTTGTTCAGGTAAAGAAAGGCTGAAAAACAATAAAAACCAAACAGCTCACCCAACTCAAAAACCCTTAGCTTTGATGAAAAAAATTATTATTCAGTCATCGATACAAGGAGATCTAGTACTAGAACCTTTTGCAGGCACAGCAAGTTTCTGTGCTGAAGCAAAATATTTGGGTAGAAATTACATAGGTTTTGAAAAAGATGATGGTTATTTTAATTTAGCAATTAAAAGATTAAAAAAAATTAAATCTTTAAAAAATGATTTATTAGAGATTAATGAAAAGGATAAACCTATACAAAAAATACCCTTTGCAAGTTTAATTGACAATGGGCATTTAAAGCCAGGTGCTAAACTCTATAACAATAAGAAAAGCTATAAAGCTACAATTTTACCAGATGGAAGTATTTCATATAAAAATGAGAGAGGATCAATTCATAAAATTGCTGCAAAAGTAAATAAGACATCGAGCTTCAATGGATGGGATTATTGGCATTATGAGGATAAAAAAAAGAATTTAATATGTATCGATGAAATTAGAAAGAAGATGAGGAGTTAATTTAATATTCTTTTAAAGAGTGTTGGTAATGCAAGCTGGTTAGTTTTTGATTTTTCAATCCACACTGAATTGTTAATTTTTAATTTTTTCAGATTAAGTTTATAAACATTTATTTGGAAGAGATTATTTGTAATTGTAAATTTAAAACTTTTGATTTTTTCTTTATTTTTTAAATTTAAATTTGCTATAAATTCTTTGTCCAAATTTGAGGGCAAATGGATAAAGTTTTTGTAAAATTGAAATTTTGGTTTTTTTATAAAACAAATATGTAAAGGAGAGTTTATTAAATAGAAATCTATTTCCTTATTATTTTTTTTTACATTTTTATTATTTTTAAATGATTGGAAAGCTGATTTACAAAAACTAGAAAAAATGCATTTGGAGCATTCGGGGCTATTTTTTTTGCAAATAATAGAGCTATAATCCATCATCGACTCAGCTAAACTCCTATAAGAAATCTTTTTTTTACAAGCTAAACTAATTATTTCTTCGATCTCATCATCATTGAGTTTGAAACCAGATACTCTCTGTATTAATCTTTTAACATTGATATCAACTGGGAATGATTTTTTATTATGGCCGATAGCTAATATCGCGCTTGAAGTATATTTCCCAACACCAGGCAAAGAGATAAGACTATCTCTATCATCTGGTAATTTACCATTATAGCTATTGTTAATAATTGTTACTGCTTTGAATAAATTCTCTGCCCTCTTGTAATAACCTAATCCTGACCAAACTTTTAATAAATGTTCTAATCTTTTATTCTTAAAGGAATTAAAACTTGGAAAAATATTTATAATTTCTAATATTTTATTTTCTACTGTTTTAACAGTTGTTTGTTGTAGCATAATTTCTGATAAATAAGTTAAGTATAAATTTCTATTCCTTCTCCAATATAAGTTTCTTTGATTTTTTTTAAACCAATGTAGGATTAAAGGGATAAATTTGTTTTTATGAAAAAGTTCTCCAAGCTCAACGATATTGCTTTTCATCTTGTAAATAAGGTAAATAAAAAAAAGCTAAAAATAAATACTCTTATTCTAAAAAACTGGGAGTATATTTTTGGCAATAACAATAAATTTGTTCAATTAAAAAAAACTATATTAAATAATAAAACAGAATCTGTAATTCTTGAATTAAGAGTTAGCCCAGAAAAATCTTTTGAAATGCATTCAAGTACAAATGAAATAGTCATAAAAATTGAAGAAGTAACTGGAATGAAAGTAAATAAAATCCTATTTTTTCAAGATCTTTCTGATAAGAATTTAGAAAATAGTAATATTTCAAATTTATCAATGAAAGCAGAAGGAAAAACTCTTAATAATCAAAAATTTAATGATATAAAAGACGAAGAAGTAAGATCTATTTTTGAAAATATTAATAAAAAGTTATATGAAAAAAATTAGTCTGATATTTTTTTTGGTTGCACTATCAACAAATCCTGCAATATCAAAAATTTATGAATACAAAAAATATTTAGAGGACAACAACATTCAACCTCTTGTTAAATCGTCTGAAGAAAATTCAGTTGATATTATTGAGTTTTCATCATTCAGTTGCTCACACTGTGCTGCATTTCACAATGAAACGCTCAAAGAATTAAAAGAAAGTGGCGTTTATAAAAATATTAATTTTTACTTAATTGATTTTCCTTTAAATCAAGCTGCTTTTTATGGAGCTATTATTGCAAATTGTAGTGAAAACGTTCGTACAAGCTATGTTGACTCTGTCTATGAAAACTATGATGTTTGGACAAAAGCAAGTTCTGGAGAAGAAATTATTGAATTACTTAATAGCTATGGATTACAACATGGTCTTGGGGATGAAGAGTTACAATCTTGCTTAAAAGATGAGAATTCTCATAATGAACTTTTATCCCTTCAAGTTGATGCTCAAAACATTTTTGGTGTTGAGAGCACGCCAACATTTTTAATTAATGGTGAGAAAGTTCAGGGTAATCGACCTGCATCAGAATTTATAAAAATAATAAATAAAAAATTGAATAATTAATTTGTTATCTTTAGATAAACTCTCAATTAAAGGTTTTAAATCTTTTGTAGAGCCAACAGATTTTGAAATCAAAAATGGTCTTACTGGTATAGTTGGCCCCAATGGTTGCGGAAAATCAAACATAGTTGAAGCAATAAGGTTTGGTTTAGGGGAGGTCTCTGCCAAACAACTTCGTGGTAAAGAGATTGATGATTTAATTTTCAATGGAACTGATAATCGGCCCTCATGGAATATCGCTGAAGTAGGTTTATTTGTAAATATTGATGGAAGTGATTTAGAAAATAAATTTCAATCAAAACAATTAGAAATTGCTAGAAAGATATGGAGAGGAGAAGGAACGAATTCATTCATAAATGGTAAAGAGGTAAGATTGAAAGATATTCAATTGCTATTTGCCGACGCCTCTACATCAGCTAGATCAACTTCGATAGTTAGTCAAGGTCGTATTGGAGCAATCACCCAAGCGAAACCAGAAGATAGAAAAATGGTTTTAGAGGAAGCTGCGGGAATACTTGGCCTGCAATCCAGAAGACATGATGCAGAGTTGAGGTTGAAAGGTGCCAATAATAATCTATTGAGGGTAGAGGATGTTATTCAAACATACGAAGAACAATTAGCTATTCTTAAAAAACAAGCTAAAGAAGCTGAAAGATTTAGAAATATATCAACTCTAATTAAGAATGCGGAAGCGTCTGTATTTTTTGTAAAAAGAAATGAACTTCAACTTATTCTTGAGAGACTTAATGAAGAAAAAGATAAAATAAAATTAAAACTCGCTGATTTCCAGGGTGATGTATCAATTCAAGATCAAGCTTATGAGGATTTAAAAGTTAAAATTCCACCAATGAGAGAGAAATCATACTCATTGAATAGTGAACTTGATAGGTTAAATATGACTGTAGAAAATCTTAAACAGGAAGAATTACGTTTTGAAGAGCACAAAATAAACCTCGAGCATCGTGTTAAACAACTTAATCAAGACTTACAAATTGAGCAAACACAATTTGAAGAAACGACTAGTAAAATCAAAACTATTAGGAAAGATATTGAAGATTTATCCTCTAAGGAATTTGAAGCTGAAAATCGAGGCAGCAACGTCAATCAATCTGATAGAAGTTTATTAAACAATATTTCATTTGATAAAAAATACGAAAATGCAGTAGCTGCTATTTTTGGTAAAGAACTTTTAGCGTCATTGGAACCTGATGATATTTATTATTGGAGTGAGCATTCAGGTGAGCAGGCCAATAAAGAGTTTAGTTTTAATTGTGAACCAGCTTCTAAAGTTATTAAAGCTCCAAACCAAGTAATAAATAAGCTTAATAATGTTGCCATTGTATCTTCAAAAAAAGAAGGTATAGAAAATCATACAAAAATAAATATTGGACAAGCTATAGTCGATCTAGAGGGTAATTTGTGGCGTTGGGATGGGCTTTTTATTTCCAGTAGTTATGAGGCTAATATCTCAACAATACTGTCAGAATTAAAAGAAAAGAGGCTAAACGATCTTAAAAAGCAAGTTCTTGAGTGGGAAAGAATTTTAGAGGTCACTGTTCAAAAAACCGAGGACTTAAATCAAAGAATAAAAACTGCTAAAGAAGAATTAGAAATTTCTGAAAATAATCCAGGAGATATTGATAGCAAAAGACAATTTTTACTTAATAAAATTAAGCAACTAGATGACGAAAAAAAACTTTTTGACAATAAATTACAAGAGCAAGAAAATCTTTTAGAAAGCCTCTCAAAAGAGCTGAGAAATAAAGAACAAAATTACTCTGTTGTAAAAGAGGAGCTAATACGAAAGGAGTCAGAAATTTCAAATTATTCAAATAATCTAACTCAGCTCGCTCAATCATGCAGAGAAAAAATTAATGTTGATTTATTAAATTTAGAAAATGAGGTAGATAAATTCAAAAGAGATGATGATTTAGAGACCGCAGAGAAAAGAGTATTAAGATTAAACGCTGAAAGGGAGAGAATTGGTGCTGTAAACTTACTTGCTGAAGATGAATATGTAAAATTAAGAGAAAAAGTTGATGAAACAATTAAAGATAAAAATGAAATTCAAGAATCTATAGAAAAATTACATGAGGCAATTAATAAAATTAATAAAGAAGGTGTATTGAGACTAAAAGAAGCTTTCAAAATTGTTAATGAAAATTTCGAGAGACTATTCACTAAGTTATTTGGTGGAGGTAAAGCATATCTAAAACTTATTCAAAATGATGAAGATCCTTTAAACTCTGGTTTGGAGATATTTGCCAGTCCTCCAGGTAAGAAAATGCAAAATATAACTTTATTATCTGGAGGTGAGCAGGCTTTAACTGCAATTTCATTATTATTTGCTGTATTTATAGCGAACCCATCACCTTTTTGTATATTGGATGAGGTTGATGCTCCTCTAGATGACAATAATGTGGATAGATTTTGTAGTATGGTTGAAGAAATTTCAGAAAAAGTTCAAACCAAATTTATTATTGTTACTCATAATCGAATGACAATGTCTAGAGTAGACAGACTCTATGGTGTTACAATGCCCGAGGAGGGAATTTCTCAAATAGTCTCTGTTGAATTAGAAGAAGCCGTAAAGTACGCTGAATAATGGCAAATGATGAAGAAAATGGTAATAAAAAGCCAAGTATGCAAGGTCTTAGCTTTGCTTATAGAATCTCAACTGAATTATTAGGCGCTTTAATTGTTTCTGTTGTTATTGGATTGTTGATTGATAAGATTTTTGATAGCAAACCTATTGGTTTAATAACGTTGATAATACTTGGTTTTTTTGCAGGTTTATTGAATATTTACAGGCTTATACGTCGCATAGAAAACTCTAAATAAATCTGTTTTATTACCTCATGGCTAAGGGTGAGAGTCCTCTCAAACAGTTTGAAATACAACCCATTGTTGACATTAACTTTCTAGGTTTTGATATCTCTTTTACTAATTCTGCTCTATGGATGACTATTACAACAGCGTTTATTTTAATTTTTTTTACAGTGCCTTTTTTAAAAGCAAAAAAAACAAACTCTGTAAGTGACCTTTACCCGACCAGAATGCAAGTTGCCGCTGAGCTTGGTTTTAATTTTATAAATAGTTTATTAGCAGACACTGTAGGTAAAGAGGGCAAAAAATACTTTCCTTTAGTTTTTACTTTGTTCATGTTTATTTTATTTGGAAATCTTTTTGGTATGATTCCTTATAGCTTTACTTTTACTAGCCATATCATAGTGACTTTAGCTCTTGCAATGGGTGTGTTTATCTTTGTTACAGTTTTAGGTTTTGTAAAACATGGCGTAAAATTTTTTAGCTTTTTTGTTATTCCTGGCTTGCCCGTATATATGCTTCCTTTATTGATACCAATTGAAATTATATCTTATCTCTCCAGACCAATAAGCTTATCTGTTAGACTTTTTGCTAATATGCTTGCTGGTCATACTTTACTAAAAGTTTTTGCAGGGTTTGTATCTGCGCTAGGTTTTTTTGGAATTTTGCCATTAGTATTCATAATAGCTTTAACAGGTTTAGAAATATTAATTGCATTTTTACAGGCATATGTTTTTGCAATATTAACATGTTTGTATATTAACGACGCTTTACACTTACACTAGATGAACATAAGGAGGTAAATATGGAACTAGTTGAAGGACTAAAATACTTGGGTGCAGGTTTAGCAGTGATCGGCGTGATCGGTGCTGGAATTGGTATTGGCAATGTTTTTGCTGCTTTTATTACTGCTGTTGGAAGAAATCCAGCTGCAAGAAACGAAGTTTTTACCATGACAATGTTAGGTTTTGCCCTAGTTGAAGCTATTGCTTTATTTGCATTGGTCATAGCATTAGTAATTCTGTTTTCTTAACAGGGACTGACTAACGGATGCCTCAATTAGAGCAAGTAGAGTTTTTTATATCTCAGCTTTTTTGGCTTGGTGTTTTTTTTGTAATACTGTTTACAGTATTGACATACATAACACTTCCTAAAATTAGAGCTTTTTTGAATCAAAGAGATGATTTTGTAAAATCACATATCTCAAAACAAGATGAATTAATCAAAAAAGCTGAGTCAATAATTGAAAACTACGAAGCTAAACTTACTGAGGCGAAGAACCAAGCATCACAAATTATTAATGATGCCAAAGATAAAGCTTTAAAAGAAAGTGAAGACTTAATCAAAGCTACGGAAGAAAAGATCCAACATGAAATCAAACAAACTGAGGAAAGAGTCGCGAAAGAAAAGGATACTGCGATATCTGAACTAAACGATCAACTTAAAGACTCAGCAACTAATTTTTTGTCAAAAGTAACTAACATAGAAAAGGGTAATATCAATCTTTAATGAGCTATTTATTTCAAGATCCTAAATTCTGGTTATTAATTTCATTTATTACATTTATTATTCTAATGATTAAACCTTTCAAAAGTATGATGATTGGTGGACTAGACTCAAAAATAAATGAAATAAAAGAAAATATTGATAAATCTCTTAAATCCTTTTCTGAAGCTGAAATAAAGTTAAAAGAGGCGGAAAAACAAACTGAAGATCTATCTAACAAAATTGATGAGATCATAAACAATGCTAAGTCCCAGTCTGAAGCCATATCAAAAAATATAATTGATAAAACCGCCTTAACGATCCAATCAAAAGAAAAGAACTCTCTTGACAGAATTAAACAAATAGAGCTCTCTGCTGTCCAATCAATTAAAAATCAGGCTTCAATTGAGCTGAACAAATTAATTATCAATTATTTTTCAGAAATATCTGAGGATAGTAAGGCTAAAATATTAAACAAAAGTATTATTGATTTTAAAACTATTAATTAACAACTTTAGCCACCACTGTTTTAAATAAGTATCTTTATCTATCACAATTTAAACTCTAAAATTAACTATAAATGGCAGTTTATACTGAAGTATCTATTTCTGAGGCTCAAGAATTATTTCAACCTCTAGGAAAAATAATTGAATTTGAGGGTATTAAAGAGGGAGTTGAAAATACTAATTATTTAGTGAAATTAAGCGATAATAAAAAATTTATTTTAACTCTATTTGAGAAAAGAACTGAAGAACAAGATTTACCTTATTTTAATAATTTAATGAAATTATTTTATGATAATGGCATTTCTTGTCCATTAAGTTTGACTTTGAATAATAAAAACTTATTTAAAATAAAAGGTAAATCCTGTTGTATTTATAGTTTTATTGAAGGTAGGCCAGTTGTGAAACCTAATTTAGAGCAATTAAAATCACTAGGAAATTCAATTGCTAAGTTACATCAATTTGGAGATCATTCCGAACTTTTTAGAGAAAATATGATGCTATTACCCACATGGAAGTTTATTACAAGTCAGTTTTCTAAAAACGAAACAAAATTATATTCTAGTGAATACAAATATATATTGAATAACATTCATACATTAAGTGATAGTTTTCCACAAAATTTAAGAAAGATAAACATTCACGCAGATTTATTTAAAGACAACATATTTTTTGTTGGTAATCAGGTTTCAGGATTTATAGATTTCTTTTTTTCCTGTACAGATACCATCATTTATGATTTGGCTACTTTTGTGAATGCTTGGTTTTTTTCAAAAAATAAATTTATTGAAGAAAATTATGTGAGTTTCTTAAGATCTTATAAAGAGAGTATCGAATTAACAACAGAAGAGAAAAGCAATTTTAGTTTTTACTTAAAAGTAAGTGCAATTCGTTTTTTTTTAACAAGAATTTATGATTTAAATTTTAATCTTGAAGGTGACGTTAAACATAAAAATCCCTTAGAGTTTTTTGAAATATTTAAATTTCATGAAGAAAATAATTTACAGGACTTTTTTTGATAAAGGTATACACAGATGGCTCATGTCTCGGAAACCCTGGAAATGGGGGTTGGGCGTTTTTAATAATTAACAAAAATGATATTTCTTATAGAGCTGGATTTGAGAGAAATACAACAAATAATCAAATGGAGCTAATGGCAGCAATCAAAGCGTTAGAATTTCTTAATCAGCATAATGATATAAATCTTAATACCGATAGCAATTATGTTAAGCAAGGTATCACAAATTGGATATTTAATTGGAAAAAAAATAATTGGAAAACTTCATCTAAAAAGCCTGTAAAAAATAAAGAGCTTTGGGAACGATTAGACGAATTAAATCTTAGTAAAAATATTAATTGGAGTTGGGTAAAGGCACATAATGTCGATGAATTTAATAACCAAGTTGATATTCTTGCTAGAAAAGCAGCAGAAAATTTAACCGAGTCTTCGTTTAACTAGTTCAGCTGCTTCAAGGTTTTCAATAGGACCTATTGATGACAAAGTCAAATTTGAGTCTAATATTTTTTTTCTTGCTTTTTCAAGGTCCTCTAATTGCACAGAGTCAATCTTCGAAATAAATTCATCGGGAGATCTGACCTTATTATGCATTAAATAACTAGAAGCGTTAGATCTACATCTTGTTGAGATACTTTCCTCTCCTTTTAGAATTCCCACTTTAAATTTAGCTTTAGTCTTCGTTAATTCCTCCTCAGTAAAGGTATTAGCATTAATATTTAATTGATCACATAGTACGGGTATTAATTCTTTAACTTCCTTATGCCCTGTGCCGGCATAGACATAAAAAATACCTGAGTCAGAAAAAAAATCACCACTGCTGTATATGCTATAAACCAATCCTCTTTTTTCTCGAATTTCTTGAAATAATCTCGAAGACATACCAGAGCCAAGAAGTGTTGAATAAACTCTTGTTGCATAGTAAAGGTCTGAATGAATATCTACACCCTCAAAACCTAGTAACAACTTTACCTGTTCTAAATTTTTCTCTTGACGGTATTCTCCACCAACATAAGAAGATTTTGGAATATAATCGTCGTCGCCATGAGGGAGATTTTGGAATTTCTCCTCAACAAGTTTAATTATTTTATCCTCTTCAAAATTTCCTGATACAGAAAAAACCATTTTTTTTGGGTTATAGAATCCTTTCATAAAACTCTCAACTTCATCCCTTGATATAGACTTTATAATTTCAGCCGTACCTAAAATTGACCTACCCATGGGTTGGTCCGGGTAAGCTAACTCGTCGAATTTATCAGCAACAATACTATCTGGCTCATCAGCATACATTCCAATCTCTTGTAATATGACGCCTCTCTCTTTATCGAGTTCCTTAGAGTCAAAAGTTGAAAACTGTAATATATCGCTAATTACGTCTATGGATAGTTCAACATTTTCCTTTAAACCACTCATGTAATAAGCAGTTATTTCTCTTGAAGTATAGGCATTGTGAGAATTACCTACTAGCTCAACTTCTTTTGCTATTTGAGCGGCTGATCTATTTTTTGTTCCTTTGAATGCCATGTGCTCTAATAAGTGAGCAACACCATTAATTTCTTTTCGCTCATTTCTTGCCCCGACCTTGTTCCACATTCCTACACTTACTGTTTCTACGGTGTTTACATAATCTGTTATCAAGGTCATTCCATTTTTAAGCTTATGAATATTAGGCATGTGCTTCTATGTAATCTCCTAGTTCCTTGTAATTGTTGTCTAAAATTGCAAATTTTTCATCATTAAGAAATTCTATGTTTTTATCATATTTTACATTGTTGCCTAATGCCTTTTGGACAGTTTCCTGAAATTTTACTGGATGGGCACAAGCAAGACACATTGCTTTTTTTAAATTTAATTTTTCCGCACATACTATGCCAACAGCTGTATGAGGGTCTAATAAAATTTTATAATTTTCATATGTGATTTTAATTTGATTTTCAACCTCTTTAGAAGTTGCACTCTCAGATAAAAATTTCTCAGATAATAACTTATGAATAGAACTTTCTAATTTTTTATTATGTTCATTGTTTTGTATATTTTGAAAAAGCTCATTTGTTGCTCCTGGTCCAAGAAGCTCTGCTAAAAGTCTTTCAAAATTACTTGATATTGTTATATCCATGCTAGGGCTATTAGTTTTTACAACATTGTAAAGATGTAGATCATTATTACTTATAATTCGATGTAAAATATTATTCTCATTTGTCGCAACAATTAACTTATTTATTGGAAATCCCATTGACTTTAGCAAATGAGCAGAATATATATTTCCAAAATTACCACTTGGTACAACAAAATTATCAATATTATGATTAAGATATGACCATGCATAATAAATTGATTGAGGTAGCACCCTAAACCAATTAATTGAATTCACTGCAGTAAAGCTATATTTATTATTTATATCTTTATCTCTAAAAAGTTTTTTTACTAAATTTTGACAATCATCAAAACTTCCATTTAGGGCAATATTAAAAACATTTTTACCTCCACTAGTTGTCATTTGTTTTCTTTGGAAGAGAGATGTGGAGTTATGAGGGTGTAAAATAAAAATACTAATATTTTCAATATCTTTAAAGGCTTGAATTGCAGCAGAACCGGTATCGCCAGAAGTTGCTCCGATAACTACTAATTTTCTATCTAGTTTCTTTAAATAGTATTCATATATCTTAGCTAACAAACACATAGCATAATCTTTAAAAGCTAGTGTCGGACCATGAAATAAATTTAATAGATCGTTGTCACCTATGTTAGATATTGAAACAATTTCTTTGTCAAATTTACAATATGCCTCTTCGATAATCTTTTCAATTATTGGGGCTTCAAATAAATCTGATAAAAAAGGGGTTAAAATAAAATTTGCTATTTCAAAATAATTTTTTCCTTTTAATGCATTTATTTGATTATTACTAAATTTTGGAATTTTATTTGGAATAAATAGACCTCCATCTGGTGCTAGACCGAAATTGAGTACCTGCTCAGCAGAGTACTCTTTTTTATCATCTCGCGTGCTTATATATTTCATTTAACAAATCTATCAACCAAATGATCTAAATAATATTTTGAGTTTAAATTCTCACCAGAAATGCTTTGTAACATTTCATCAGATGAATATAAAGAGGCTTTTTGATGGATATTAGTATTTAACCAAATGATTAAATTATTTATATTTTCTTCATTAGGGTTGTCTAAAAAAATATCAAATAGAGGGCAATTATATTTAATTTGTGAGGCTATCATAGCACCAAGTGCATAAGTAGGGAAATAACCAAATATACCTTCATACCAATGAATATCTTGGAGAACCCCCTCTGTTTCTGAAATTAGATTAATTGACAAATTATTTAAATAGTTTTCGTTCCATAAATTTTTAATATCTTTAAAGTAAATTTTATTTTTAAATATCTCTTTTTCAATTTTATACCTGATGTAAACATGGATCGGGTAAGAAAATTCATCAGCACTAACCCTTATAGGATTAACTCTCACAGTATGATAGTGCTCTAAAAACGATTTTTCCAAATCTTTAGAGTTATCAAAAATATTGTTTATAATTTTAAAATAAACCTTTGATTTAAAGATATGATTTTCAAAAAAAAGAGATTGGCTTTCATGGACGCTTAAACTACGAGATTGACCCAATGGCTCATAAAGATATTCATTAGGTCGATTCTGCTCATAAACTCCATGGCCTGTCTCATGAAATAATGCTGATAAGGACTCTAGTATATTGTCTTCAAACCTGGTTGTTATCCTTACATCATTTGTAGCTCCGCCACAAAAAGGGTGATGAGATTGATCAATTCTACCTCTATCAAAATCAAAGTTGAGTTGTTCTAATTTTACTTTCACCATTTTTAATATTTCTGAGTCTGAAATATTTGATTTATAAATATGAGGTGATTTAATTTTTTTTATATCCAAATATTTAGGTATTATTTCTCTCTCAATTACTGAAAAAAATTTGTCTATCTTTGATGAGTCATAATCCATATCATATTTTGAAATTAATGAGTCATAAGGTGATAGATTAGTTGCTTTAGCTAATTGACTAGCTTCCTCATGTACTAAATCTAATAGATCATTGAAAACTTTTTCAATGACCGAAGAATCATTTTTTGATCTAGCCTCTCTCCATAAATGCTCACAAGTTAGTTTTTTTTTTATCAGTAGAGATTTCAAATCTGGGTCAATAGCATTTTCTTTGACGATAATATTCTTCATTAATTTTAAACACATGCTATCTGCCTCGCTTAATTTTGTATTTTCAGCTTTTTGAATTTCTTCTTGAATATCTTCGCTTCTAAATATTCTATCAGTAAAGTTAGATAAAATAGACATTTGCTCTGATCTAGATTCAACACTTTTTTTTGGCAAATTAGTTGCATTATCCCAAAATAAAAGACCACTGACATCATTCAAAACATAGTAGCTTTTAAAATACTCTTTAAGTTTATTCATATTTTCTTCTTATAATTAACAGCATAACGATACTTGACAAGCTAAGCAAAAACCAAGTTATTGAATAATTCAAATGATTATTTCTCAAAAATACAAGAGGATTAAAGGTATATTTAGATACCCTATTATCTAGCAGAACAAAATAATATTTGGTTAGGAATGTATATTGATAAAACTGACTAAAATCAGTTTTATTAACAGAGTACCAAGTATTATTGGATAAATCATTCTCTGGGGTAAAAAAAGGTTTATCTGAATTAAAGTCTCTTATGTATACCTTAGGGTTGTCGATTGATTGATATCTTTGAATGATATTTTGAACTTGATCTACATCTTTGTCTAAAAACCATCCAAAATTAATGACACTATATATACTATTTTTGTACTTTACCGGAAGTATTAGGTGATAACCTGGTTTTCCTTTAAATGTTTTTGACTCTAAATAAATTGGTTTGTTTAGAATTGTATAATTATCATCTAATTTTACTGTAACTAAATTATTGTAATTCAGATCATCTGAAAACAAAGTGGGATTGAGAATTGAATTACGAATATTATCCATTAAATCATTTTTCCAATTTAGTCGGTAAAGTTGCCACGAACCTAAGATAAAGGTTAAAATAGAAATTCCTATAAATACAAATGTTAATGATGACTTATTCATAAATAAAAATTTAGTTTAAATGTAAAAGATAAAAATCTTTGGTTTATCTTCCCCACCAATAGATACTTATGTATAAAAACAACCAAACAACATCAACAAAATGCCAATACCATGCAGCTGCTTCAAAACCAAAATGTCTTTTTGGGGTTAAATGACCTTTTCTTATTCTCAATAAACAGACTAATAAAAACAAAGTACCTATTAATACATGAAAGCCGTGAAAACCGGTTGCCATGAAAAAAGTTGAAGGATATATACCTTCAGTAAAACCAAAAGTTGCATGTTGGTATTCATATATCTGTAAAAGTGAAAATATGAAACCTAAAAAAACCGTGTAATATAATCCTTTAAGAGCCTCTTTATTATTACCCTCTCTTAATTCATGGTGTGCCCATGTACAAGTAGTGCCTGATAAAAGTAAAATTAAGGTATTTAAATATGGGATGTCTAGTGGGTCAAAAGTTTCAATTCCTTTTGGGGGCCAAACTCCTATTCCAAGAGAGCCTGTGAAAACTTCTTTGTACTCAGCTAAAAATGTTTTAGGTAATAGACTTGCATCGAAAAAAGCCCAAAAGAAAGCGACAAAAAACATAACTTCTGATGTGATGAACAGAGCCATACCCCACCTAAGACCAATCTCAGTGATTGAATTATGTACTTTCAAAAAAGTACTCTCTTTTATTATGTCTCGCCACCACATAAACATAGTAAAAAGTATTAGAACAAGACCTGCCAACATAGGCCATAGCATCTCATAGTGCATATACAAAATAGCTCCTGAAACTAGAAAAAGAGCTGAAAAAGCACCAACTAATGGCCAGGGACTGGGATTTACAAGATGAAATTTATGTTTCTTTTCAGAGTTTTTAAATACTAAATCTACCATATAAACAATATTTCATTCTTTTTTCTCAAAAAAGGTATATGACAAAGTGACATTCTTAGTCCTACTTGCCTCAGGATCGTCAAGTATCAATGGATCTAAGTAGAAAGTGACAGGAAACTCAACAACTTGATTTGGTTTTATCGTTTGATCAATAAAGCAAAAGCATTCAATTTTATATAAGTATGGGCCAATTTTAGGTGGTAAAATGTTAAATATAGACGTACCTGTTGAGCTAACATCAGTATTGTTTTTAGCTTTAAAAACAACATCATACTTTACACCCTCTGTGATATTCATTTTTTGAGGAGCTTCGAACATCCAGTCCAAACCTTCATTTACCTGGGCTGAAAATATAACTTTTATATCGAGTTCCCTCGAGTTGATATTTTGGTGTTGTTCTTGAATTTTAACTTCTTTATTAAAACCTTGAAATCCAGTTAGGTCACAAAAAAGCTTATATAGTGGCACAGAAAAAATTACTAGGCCTAGCATAAATCCAAGTATCAACATTAAAAAAATTAATGTTTTATTTTTATTTGATACGTTCAAATACCAGATTTAATTCTAAATATTGTAATAAAATAAAATGCTGTTACGAGCATGAAAAGTAGAGCCAAAACTAATAAATTTTTATTTTTTCTTTTCATTAGAATAAATATTTATCAATAACTGTTAAAGCAAAAATAAGAAAAAGATACACAATTGAATATCCAAAAAGTTTAATTGAGTCCTTCTTGATATTTTGTGATTTATTTAGTTTAAAAAGTTTGTAAATAAAATATGCATTGAGAAGATTGGAGCCTAAAAAAAAGCTCATTCCAGCGTATTTAAAAAAATATAGAGAGTTTACTGATGCAACCATTAAAAAAGTATAAATATTCATCATAAAAAGTGTTTTTTTTATACCGTGTTTAACGGGATACATCGGTATATCAGCATCAGAGTAATCTTGGTTTCTAAATATAGCTAATGCCCAAGAGTGTGGAGGTGTCCATAAAAATATTATTAAGCATAATATTAACGGGTAGAAAATTTGTTCACTTGAAATACTTATCCACGCAATCACTGGAGGGAGAGCGCCTGCTAAACCACCAATTACTATATTCTGTGCAGTTTTGTGCTTCAGATACATTGTATAAAAAACAGAGTAATAAAGAATTGTAAATGCTAATAAGATTGAGGCCTTAATATTTCCAAAGAAAAATAAACCTACTACAGAAAAAAAAGAAAAAATTAATCCAATACCAAGTGCTGTATTTGCTGAGATATTTCCTGAGGGAATGGGTCTAAACTTTGTTCTATCCATTTTAGAATCAATTATTCGATCAAACCACATGTTTAAAATAGCTGAGCCAGATGCTCCCATTGCTATAAGAGTAAGAGCCATTCCTTTTATAAATAAACTTTTATCAGATGGGGCTAATAACATCGCACATAAAGCCGTAAATATTACAAGAGAAATTACACCAGGTTTAATTAGTACATAAAGTTGTTTTAAAAAATTAACAACTTGCAAAAAGAACAGGTTTTGTTCTGTCTGTACAAAAGTTTGATGATGCTTTTTTTCTAACACAAATTAATTTTTTACTTCGGGCAATGTATCAAACTGGTGATAAGGTGGAGGAGACGGTAATGTCCACTCAAGTGTTTTCGCACCCTCACCCCATGGATTTGCTTCTGCTTTTTTACCTTTAAATAATGCGTAAACTATTATGAAAATAAATAGAATAAATGAAGCAAAAGATATATATGACCCAATTGAGGATATAATATTCCATCCAGCATAAGCATCTGGATAATCTGGAATACGTCTAGGCATACCTGCTAATCCTAAAAAGTGTTGAGGAAAGAAGGTTAAGTTAACTCCTAAAAAGAATAACCAAAAATGTAACTTACCAAAAAACTCAGAGTAATTTTTTCCGCTCATTTTACCAAACCAATAATAAATTCCCGCAAAAATACCAAACACCGCTCCCATACTTAATACGTAGTGGAAATGGGCAACAACGTAGTATGTATCATGTAAAACGACATCAATACCTGCGTTTGCTAAAATTACACCTGTTACTCCACCTAGAGTGAAAAGAAAAATGAATCCTAGAGCAAATAACATAGGGGTTGTAAATGTTATAGATCCACCCCACATTGTAGCGATCCAACTAAAAATCTTAACACCTGTGGGTACAGCTATGACGATTGTAGCAAGCATAAAATAAGCTCTAACATTTGCGCTAAACCCTACTGTGTACATATGATGAGCCCAAACAACAAAACCGATAAATCCAATAGCAACCATTGCATAGGCCATACCTAAATATCCAAATACAGGTTTTTTTGAAAATGTGGATACAATGTGTGAGACGATACCGAAAGCTGGTAAAATCATAATGTAAACCTCTGGGTGACCGAAAAACCAGAATAAATGCTGGAATAGAACGGGGTCCCCTCCACCGGCAGGATCAAAAAAAGTTGTTCCAAAGTTTCTATCTGTTAAAAGCATTGTAATAGCTCCACCTAGAACTGGAACGGCAAGTAAAAGAAGAAATGCTGTAACTAACATTGCCCAGACAAAAAGAGGCATTTTATGAATTGTCATCCCGGGTGCTCTCATATTCAAA
Source organism: uncultured Alphaproteobacteria bacterium (assembly GCA_902542505.1). GTDB lineage: Bacteria > Pseudomonadota > Alphaproteobacteria > HIMB59 > HIMB59 > HIMB59. Next base: position 31,101 of record CACBUI010000004.1, read on the forward strand.
ATGGTTGTAATAAAGTTGACGGCACCAAGTATTGATGAGGCACCTGCTAAATGAAGTGAAAAAATGGCCATATCTACAGCAGGACTACTGTGTCCTGTAATCGAACTTAAAGGTGGGTAAATAGTCCAACCAGTTCCAGCACCGCTGCCTACAAACATCGAACCTGCAATTAAAAATAATGCGGGAACTAATAACCAAAAACTAATATTATTCAATCTTGGAAATGCCATATCAGGTGCGCCAATCATTAGTGGAATAAACCAATTTCCAAAACCTCCTATTAATGCAGGCATTACGACAAAAAAGATCATTAGTAATCCATGAGCTGAGATAATTACATTCCACATTTGTCCATCTGCCACAAACTGCATTCCGGGTTCAGATAATTCCATTCTCATAATGACTGAAAGGGCACCGCCCACTACACCAGCTACAATTGCATAAATTAAGTATAATGTTCCAATATCTTTATGGTTTGTGGAAAAAAACCATCTCGTGAAAAAACCTGGCTTATGATCGTGATGATTATCCATAGCTAATGAATCTGAACTCATAAATTATTCTCCTCTAATTGTATTAAATTATTTTGTGAAATAATGATTTCCTCATTTGTTTCGTTAGTTTTAATATCTTCATTGATTGCGTAATTGTTTTTGGCTTCATTAGCCCATGCAATAAATTCGCTTTCAGGTAATACTTTTACAACAACTGGCATAAATCCATGACCAGTACCACATATTTCAGAGCATTGTCCTCTGTATATTCCTGGTTCTTTAACATTGACCCACGTTTCATTGAGTCTTCCAGGGACGGCATCAGTTTTTAATCCCATTGAGGGTACAGCCCAGCTGTGCAAAACATCTCCAGCGGTTATAAGTATTTGAATATTTTTATTGGCAGGAATTACAAGAGGATTGTCAACTGTCAAGAGTCTTAAGTCTCCCTCTTGAAGGTCTGCATCTTGAACCATGTAACTTTCAAAATAAAAGTCACCGTGATCGGGGTATTCGTATTCCCAATACCACTGATGACCAATGACTTTAACAGTCATATCATAATTTTCGCTTTTTTCTTGTTGGTATAAGAGCTTAAAAGATGGTATCGCAAGTACTACAAGGATTACAATTGGTATTGCAGTCCACAAAACTTCAACAACTGTATTGTGAGTTGTTGTAGATGGAATTGGGTTTCTTTTTGCGCTGAAACGAAAAGAGACATAGAAAAGAAGAAATAAGACAAATAAAGTAACTAAAGTCATTACAATCAAAATTATGTTATGGAGTCCAACTACACTGCCCATCAAATCTGTGGCAGGATTTTGAAAACTTAACTGCCAGTCAGTGGCTTGTTTTCCAAAAGCCTTGAAAGATACAAGAAAAAAAAATACCGAAAATATTGACTTCATCTAAAACATATTAGTAATCTTTTTTGTACAGTATATTGACAGGATGTCGCTTAAACCCGCTATAATTATGAAAAATAGTGAAATGTTAAACTAAGTGCGGCAATAACTGCTGTATCAGCTTTCAAAATGTTTGGGCCTAGACTTACATTAAAGAAATTTTTTGAGCTATCTGAAATAAATGCTCTTTCCTCCTCCTCAAAACCACCTTCAGGCCCTATAACAACTAAAATTTCACTATTTGGTTTTATTTTAGCTTGTGATAGATGAACTCCTTTGAGATTTTCGTCGAACATCAGCACCGTTTTACCGGACATGATATTAAACCTGTCTTTAAGGTCAATTAACTTGTCTATGTTTGGTATTGATAATCTTCCACTTTGTTGAGCAGCACCTACTGCATATGTATTAAACTTATCAAGATTAATCTTTGTGTTTATAGTTCTATTAAATGATGTTGGAAATAGACATCTCACACCCATCTCAGTTGATTGTCTTATAATTAGTTCACTGTTTTGGTATTTTATTGGAGAAAACATTAAGTCTATCAAAGTTTCTGCTCGAGGTGCTGAGATTTGACTTATCGATTTCGCTTTTAAAAAATTTTTTTTTATATCAATTATTTCGCACTTCCATTCACCAGAAATATTGTTAAACAAAGAGATCTCATCTCCTATTTTTAACCTTATGACTTTTACAAGATGGATATAATACTTTTTTTCTAGCTCATAAGTGCTACCCTGCTTTATAATTGAATTACAATAAACTCTCTTCATGAATAACAATTATAAGAATAATTTAATTTTTAAATTATTTCCACCTTTCACACACCCATACATTCGTTTAGTTAGATTGGATAAACCTATTGGTTTTCTTCTACTTTTTTACCCAATTAGTTTCATTTTAGCATCCTCAACAAATGGTTCGTCTAATAATATTTTAATTTTGTTTATAATTTTTTTTATAGGTTCAATGGTTATGAGATCTGCTGGATGCATAGTAAATGATTTTATTGATAGAGACATTGATAGGAAAGTTAGTAGAACACAAAATAGAGCTTTAGCCTCATCACAAATAAGTGTAAAAAATTCACTCATCCTATTATTTTTTCTTTTAATAATAGGTTTAATAATTTTATTACAATTAAATTATGAAGCTATTGTATTAGGGCTTGTTATCACTCCTTTAATAATTTTATATCCTTTAGCAAAAAGATTTTTTTTCTTACCCCAATTAATTTTAGCTTTGACTTATAATTGGGGCTGTTTTATTGGCTGGGTGGCTATGGGATCAAATGTACCCTTTTCATCTGTTCTCATTTTATATGTGTCACTAATTTTTTGGACACTTACTTATGATACTATTTATGCTACTCAGGATGAAAAAGAAGATAAAGAATTAAAATTATACTCTAGTACATTATTTTTTGGAGCTGGTAGAATGATCATTTTAAATTTAATGATTTTTTTTAAATATTTTTTATTGGCGTTTTTTGGAAGTAGCTTGAATTTCAGTTTTTTATACTATGTCTTATTAACAACGATTTTCTTGATAAACATTATAGATCTCAATTTTATGTGGAAAAATATACCTGAAAAGGCTGTCTCATACTTTAGTCGCAATAACTATTACGGTATCAGCATACTTTTTAGTATAATAATTGGAAGTCACCTTAATGTCTGAGTCTAAAGAACATTTTATAAGAATTTCTAAATTATTTCTTAATTTTAAATTAAGAATGTTTGTTGCTATTTTATGTATGATTATTGCAGCTCTATGCACAGGTTTTCACGCATGGTTGGTTAAACCAGCTCTTGACAATGTTTTGATTAATGCTGATAGATTTTATTTATATTTTATACCCATTGCTATTTTAATTACTGGAATAATAAAAGGGTTAGTAACTTATATCCAAATTACTTCTTTACAATTTATGAGTCATAGGATTATTGAAAAACTCAGACGTGATGTTTTTAAAAATATAATAAATGTGCATTATGGGTTTTTTATTAAAAATAAAATAGGATCATTAATTACGAGAATTACTACAGATACTTATTATTTAAGTGGGGCAATGGCCAACACATATACTGCATTAATAAAAGACTCTTTAACTTTGACTGTTTTAATAGGAAATATGTTTTATCAAAATTGGAAATTAGCATGCATTTCTATAGTGATTTTTCCATTGGCTATTGTTCCAATAAGAGTTTTAGGAAAAAAAATTAGAAGAGTCACAAAAAACTTACAAGAACAAGTTGGAACTTTAGCTTCAAATTTAGAAGAGGTCTTTAGAGGAATCAAAAATGTAAAATCTTTCAATGCTGAAAATTTTGAAATCAAAAGAGTTAATAAAGAAATTGAGCAAGCTAGAGAATTGAATTTTAAACAGGAAAAAATTACTGCTAGATCAAGACCTTTTACGGAAACATTGGGTTCAATGGCAGCTGGTTTAGCAATATTTGGAGGGGGTATTTTTGTAATTAACGAAAATATGACAGCTGGGCAATTGATGAGTTTTTTAGTAAGTCTAATGTTAGCTTATGCACCACTTAAAAACCTAATAAATGTCAATGTTTTACTTCAAAGCGGTCTTGGTGCTGCCTCCAGAATATTTGAATTTATAGATTTTAAAAACGAAACAATTGGAGGGTCTAAGATAATAAAAAATTTCAAAACTTTGAGTTTTAAAGAAGTTTTTTTTAAATACGAAAATACAAATAAAAATATAATTAACCGAGTTAATTTTAACCTTAAAGCAGGAAAAAAAGTTGCATTTGTTGGACCCTCTGGTGGAGGTAAATCAACACTTATGGCTTTATTTTTGAGATTATTTGATATCACTAAAGGTGACATAACAATAAATGAAATTGATATAAAAAAATTAAAATTAAATAGTCTTAGAAATATATTTAGCCTAGTTAGCCAAGATACAGTTTTGTTTGATGGTACTATATCAGAAAATATAAAATATAACTCTGGTCTCAATCAATCAAATATAAATCATTTTGCTAATATTGCATGTGTAGATGATTTTGCAAATAAACTACCTTTAAAATTGGATACTAAAATTGGAGAAAATGGAATTAAATTGTCTGGGGGGCAAAGGCAAAGAATTTCAATAGCGAGAGCTCTTGCTCAAAAAAGCCCTGTTGTATTATTAGATGAACCAACTTCAAATTTAGATCTTAAAACAGAGTCAAAGTTATTCAATAATTTGTATCATTTGCCTAAAATTACAATGATCGTAGTTGCACATAGATTAAGCACAATCAAAAATTTTGATGAAATTTACTATCTAGAAAATGGTGAGGTAATTGAGAAGGGTACTCATAAAACCTTAATGGCAAAGAAAAAAAATTATTATAATCTTTATCAAAGACAGATTAAAAAAAATGCTTAAAAAATTATCTAAGAATAAATTCTTTAAGTTTATTTTTGTAAATTTAATTTATCTGTCATTATCACTTATAAAAAAAACAAGTAATTGGTCAGGTGTAAACGAAGAGGTTATAGAAAAACAATTACAAGATAAAAAATCAATCATTGTACTTATTTGGCATAACCAACTTATGGGTTCTACATTTAGTTGGAAATTTAAACCAAAATTAAGACCCGTTGCAACATCTCACAGAGATGGTCAAATAAGTACTTTAGTTCAAAGAAAATTTGGTTTAGATCCACTTTTACGCGAAAAAGATAAACCGACCTCTCTAATAAAAGAAATCACTTTAGCCGTAGAAAAAGGAGAGTGCATTTATATCACACCAGATGCACCTCATGGACCACCTTATGAAATTAACACTAATATTTACAAATTAGCTAAAAAGTTTGACTTAAAGATCGCACTGCTAACTTTTAAAACCAATCGTTTTTTTCGTCTTAATAATTGGGATAAATTAAAAATACCATTACCTTTCAGTAAAGGTATTTTTTTTTGGGGTGAAGAAATAATAAACCCAAGTCAGTTCGACGAAAATTCATTTAACAAATACATAATAGACAATTTGAATAAAAATTTAAAAATAATTGATGCTCATTTTTAGCTATAGATTATTACAACTTGTGTTTTTTCCAGTGATTTTATTCATTGGTTTAATTAGGATATTTAATAAAAAAGAAAATTTTTTATCATATAAACAAAAAATATTTGCAAACCAAAATTACACACAAATCAGACAAAGTGATTTTTTAATACATTTTGCTAGCATAGGTGAATTGAATTCAATTAAATTCTTAGTGGATAGGCTTCATAATAAAAAAATTGTTTTATCATGTTCTACATTGTCATCTTTTGAATTGTCAAAAAAATTATACCCCAACCTTATTAGTATATTTCTTCCTTTAGATTTTTTTTGGAATGTAAATATTTTCTTATCAAAAACAAATTTTAAAAAAATTTTATGGATTGACTCAGAAATTTGGCCTAATTGGTTAATGATTTCAAAAAAGAAAAATTTAAAAAATATCTTAGTTAATGGCAGATTATCGGATACAAGTTATGTCAGATGGTCAAAATATCCAAATTTAAGTAAAATAATTGGAAAACAATACGATTTAATTTTTGCACAAAGTAAAAAGGATCAAGTGAACATAAATCATTTATTTTCTAAAAAAGTTCATTTTTTTGGGAACTTAAAATTTAATATTAATCCAAATATACCAGACTCAAAAAAAAAGATCGTTTGTTTTGCAAGTATTCACTTAAATGAATATGATAAAGTTATAAATATAATAAAAAGATTAAATTTAAGGGAAATATTTGAAGTAATTATTATACCGCGTCACATTCAATTCTCTAATAATATAAGTGAAAAAATTATTTCTGAAAATTTAGAAAAAATCACAGTGCATAATAAATTTGGGGATATTATGTCAATTTTTGAACGCTCAAAAATAGTATTTATGGGTGGTTCTTTAATTAAACATGGTGGACAAAATCCTCTGGAACCTATTTCAAGAGGTTGCTTTGTGCTTTCAGGAGATTTTAATAAAAATTTTGAGGAAATTTATCTTGATCTCAAAAGACTTCTCAAAGCCAGATTTAATCATATTTGCTAGAGGTGGAGGTTCTTTGGAAGAGTTAATGCCTTTTAACGAACCCGATTTAATAAAAAGAGTTTTTAAATTAAAAATTCCTAATATTTCAGCTATTGGTCATGATACTGACTATACCTTATTAGATTATG
>CACBUI010000005.1 GCA_902542505.1 uncultured Alphaproteobacteria bacterium
AAACAAGTTTGTTTGGTTTTTATAAATCAATTTGTTTAGAAGGATTATCAACATGGGGGTTGTCGAAATAACTAATAAAGAATTAATAACAGTTGTCGCTGTTAGACCAATATAAGTTAATGTGTTAAAAAGTGTTGGACCAGTTAAAATGATCAAAAAAACCATTCCTGGTTGTTTTTTTAAAAGGGGTAAGTCAACTAAAGCATTTTTTAAACAAAAGGGAGTTAAAATAATTAAAGCTATTACCCACCTATAAAAAGATAACGATAAGGGTGATACTAAATCCTCGACTGAAGATAATCTTCCTACTATAAAATTGCCTGACCAAAATAAGGAGGCAAAACATAAAAATATCGCTGCTTTAAGAGAAACACTCACTTAGATTTTTTATTTTAAATTTTCAATAGCAATTGCTAGACCTTGACCACCACCGATACACATACTTGCAACACCAAACTTTTGTTTTGTTCTTCTAAGTTGATGAGACAAGGTTGTAATAATTCTTGCACCTGAACAGCCAATGGGGTGTCCTAATGCAATAGCGCCCCCAGCAATATTTAATTTACTTGGATCAATCTTTAAAGATCTTTGGACAGCAACTGAAGTTGCAGCAAATGCCTCATTGACCTCAACCAAATTAAAATAGTTAATATTTACACTCATTTTCTTCATTAATTTCTGTATAGCTGTAATTGGAGTAACACCCATATAATCGGGATTGCCCGCTGAGGACGCCCAAGATAGTACTTTTGCTATTGGTTTAATTTTGTTAGAAGTTACATATTTTTCAGAAGCTAAAGCCAAAAAACTAGCTCCATCATTTAATGAAGAGGCATTTCCAGCAGTAACTGTTCCAGATTTTTTAAAAACAGCTTTTAATTGGCTTAATTTTGGCAAAGTCGTGTCTTTTCGAATTTCATCTTTAAGAGATGTTTTTGTCAATTCGTTTTTGAAGTAATTATTTTTAATTGCCTTATAAGTTTTTAGATAAGACTGATAAGCAAATTGATCTTGGTCTTGTCTTGTAACATTATATTTTCTTGAAACGTTTTCAGCTGTTATGCCCATATGTTCTTTTGAAAAAGCATCTGTTAGGCCATCGTTAACTAAAGTGTCTATAAAGATATTGTTTCCTAATTTTTTTTCTCCAGTTCTACTCAGATACGCGTGGCGTGCCCTGGACATACTTTCTTGACCACCAACAATTAATAAATTTGACTCGCCGGAATAAATTTTAGATGAACCATCTATTGTAGCTCTCATACCACTTCCACAAACTTGATTTACTACATAAGCAAAGGATGTCTGTTGCATTCCGGAGTCTAGTGCAACTTGCCTTGCTGTATTCATTCCTAGTCCACTAGTTAATACTTGTCCTAAAATTAATCCTTCAACTTCTTTAGTATTGATTGTTTTATTTCTATCAAATAATTCTTTGAGACAAGAGGTTCCTAATTCTACTGATTCAGTTTTTTTGTAATTACCTAGATAAGCTCCTATTGGTGTTCTAACTGCATCGATTATAAAAACATCACTCATTAATATTTATCCTTCTGTATTCAATTATTGACTCAGGATTTGCCAACGATCCCAAGTTCTGCACTTTATCATTATTGATAATTTTTTTGACAAGTATTTCAGAGTTTTTACCACTTTTTGTTCTTGGAATGTCTTTAACTATAAATATTTTCCACGGAACATGCCTTGGACTAAGCGATGTCTTGAGGTGTTTTTTCACTATTGTATTAAAATCAACATTAATTTTTGTGTTTAACAATTTCAAAAAAAGGACAATTTTTTCATCATTTTTAGTCAAATAACCTGTTGCCAAACAGTCCTCAATCCAATGAAATTTTTGTAAGCAACTGTATATTTCACCTGTTCCTATTCTAACACCACCTGGATTTAAAGTAGCATCTGACCTTCCAAAAATTACATAACCTCCATTTTTGGTTTTTTTCACATAATCTCCATGAGACCATATGTTTGGAAATTTTTTAAAATATGCGGATTTATATTTATTATTCATTATGTCATTCCAAAAATAAATTGGCTTAGAGGGGAAAGGGGACTTGCAAACTAGTTCTCCTGTCTTTTTGGTTGGCTTGCCATTATCATTGAAAACATCAATATCCATGCCTAAGCCCGGTCCTTGAATTTCACCTGAATAGACAGGTAAAGTTGGTATTCCTAACATAAAACATGAAACTATGTCTGTACCGCCACTCACCGAATGTATAAAAGATTTTGAATTTAAACTTTTGTTAATAAAATTAAATGTGTCTGGGCTTAGAGGAGATCCAGTTGATATAAAACAATTAATTTTTTTTAAAATATCTTTTTTATTTGATTTATAATTATTCTGGATAGTTTCATAAACTTTTGCTCCTGCACCTAGCATTGTTGAATTAGTATCTTTTGTAATATTTATAACTCGATTTATATTTGGATAAAATGGGGAGCCATCATAAAGAACGATTGAGGAACCCAGTAGTAAGTTCGAAACTGTCCAGTTCCACATCATCCACCCGCAAGTAGTTAAGAAAAGCATTTTATCCTCGGATTTAACATTTGTATGTAATGCTAGTTCTTTTAAATGTTGAAGGAGTGAGCCTCCGTGGCCATGCGTAATACACTTTGGGAGCCCTGTCGTTCCACTAGAAAATAATACATATAGCGGATGATTAAAGCTCAATGATATATTTTTATTTAGTTTTGAATATTTTTTTTGATTGTAAATTTTTTTTAATTCAGAAGTGTTATTTTTTGAAGGATAGCTAGTTTTTAAAATTAGTGGATTATTTAAATTTGCTTTTAATGTTCTTAAGTTTTTTGAATATTGAAATTTCTTGCCGTTATAAAAATAATAGTCAGCAACAATTAAAAGCTTAGGCTTAAGCTGGGAAAATCTGTCAATCACTGCTTGTGTTCCAAAGTCAGCAGAGCAAGAAGACCAAACTGCACCAATTTTTGCTGCAGAAAGGAAGCTTATTACTGTATCAGGTATATTTGGCAAATATCCAACAATTACATCACCTTTTTTAATGCCTTTATCTCTAAAAAAATTGCTTAATGCATTAATTCTTTTATTTAAATCACTATAAATAATTTTTTCGCTAAATTTGTTTTCTCCAATAAATTCAATGGCCAAATCTGATGAATTATTTTTTGAAATTAAATCGTAATAATTAAGATTACTGTTATCAAAAAAAATTGAATTCCAAAAAGATTTTTTTTTGTAAGCTTTAAAAAAACTTTTCCTCTCAAGGTCGATATTAAAATACTCAACTATAGACTCCCAAAACTCACCAGGGTTCTTATTAGTCCATGACCAAAGCTTGTTATAATTTAAAAATTTTTTAGAAAGTTTTTGTTCTAAATAGGTCTGAAATTTATAAAGATTTGTAGATTTAATAAATTTTCTACTTGGCTCAAATAACTTATCCATCTTTGTTTTTCATTAATCTTTGAAGATCATCTGGTATTTTACTTGGGGCTCCTTGAGAATTGACACAAACCATCAAAATCTTTGATTTAAAAATAATATTATTTTGTTTGTAAATATTTTGTTCGAGCTCAAATGATGCATTTTTAAGAGACAAAATATTGCTTCTAACAGTTAATTGATCCTCTAGTTTGCATGACTCAATATAATCACATTCAATCTTTTTTACTAAAAAAAGTCGATCGTGATCTTTCAATAAAGAATTCAGTGTGAATCCCAATTCATTGATGATTTCAGTACGGGCTCTTTCAATAAATTTTAAATAATTTGCGTAATATACAACTCCACCAGAGTCTGTGTCTTCATAATATATTTTGAAGTTGTATTGGAACATTAAGTAGTCAGACCTAAATACAATATATAAGTTATAATAATTATAACTATTCCAAATATTAAATATCTATATTCATTCATTAAATTAAATACCTATTATAGAAATACTTAGGATATTTTTTCTCTCTTAAAATAATAAATCATTTTGTGTTTTGAAGGGATATCAGATTTATCTTTAATTACATTGACCAACTCCCAACCTTCTTTTCCACCTTTGTTAAGCCAGTCATTTTCCGACTTTAATTCTTCATCATCTAAATATTGGGTATAAATTCTATACTCCCACTTTGAATGTTCTTTTTTATCGAAAGTTGGGTTAATCATTTCTTTATAACTTACGCATTTAAATTGTAGAAAAACCATACTGCAGATAAACACCAAAGTGTTAAAAAAATCTTACCTAGTTTATCTGCCTTTTTAAAATGTGATTTCATTTCATTAAGCTGAGCTAGATTTTGCCCATCTTGTTTTTGAGAGTCCTTTAATTTTTTTTGGTAAAAGAATTTGTATATATTTATTGCACAAGTCCATCCTGTTAGTATGTAAAAAATAGAGCTAGATAAAGTTGTCATCTTTCTAATATAAACCTACTCCATGGTTCTTGCTAGTTTTATCAATCTTGATATTGGATAAAAGTAGGTTTTATAACCTGGTTATCTTTGTCCCCCAAAGAGTCACATGAGTATCCTAAGTCAGATAACATTTCAGAGAAAATTTTGTTTGTGCATTTTTTTGCTCTAGCAATTCCATCATACCAAGCTGTGATTTTACCGTTAAAACCTTTAGGAGCATTATTTTGATATATACCATATCGAAAAGAGGGTCCGTAAGATTTTCCATTGTAAGAATAAATATTAGTTATAAAGCCCTCTTCAGCATATTTTAAATCTCCATTGATATAAAGTTTTAGAAATCCATCATTGCCCCAACTTGCATGAATAATTACATCATGCCATTGGTTAAATAAAATATTTTCTGGAATTACCGTTGCAGTCTCATCAGTCTCTACAACAGTTTTTTTTGTACAGTGCGTTCTATTAATGGCTAACCCTTTAAATTTTTTTTTATATTGAAATATAAAAACATTTTCTGAACCATTTTCTCTACAGTGAGGAAAAACTTTATTTTCATATGATAATTTCATTTGTCCAAATTGAATTAAATGATTGTCAATTTCTTTATGAGAAGTTGACGAATAAGTAAGCTCAGAATTGTCTATAAAAAATGACCATGCATACCAATTTTCTCCTCTCTCTTTTGTATTTATAAAAGTCTCAGTTCTTCCAAAAGAACCCTTAAATTTTCCCCTTTCACAATCAAAGTCTTTACAATCAAGTGCTCTAAACTCAAATTTGTGTGATGATTCACCAAGTCTTGAAAATTCAGTGTCGACGCTTTGACTCCAATCTTTACCAGCATCTAATCCATGTTTTTCAATAGTTGGCCAACCAATACCCTTGTAACTTCCAACTTGTTCTCCATTTTTAAATGTTAAGCCCAAACAGAAACTGGGGATTAATAACAATAGAGCTAAGAGAGTTTTCATAACCCTAAAATATCAAATTTGTCATTTAAATTAAGACCTAATAGAATCCTTTTCAGTCCGCATTGGCGGATAAGTGGCGGACAAATTATTTATTTAAGATAGAAAGATGATAGGTTTGTTAATAATAGGACATTCGGTTCCGTGGTGTAACGGATAGCACAAATGACTTCGGATCATTTAGTCAGGGTTCGAATCCTTGCGGAACCGCCAATCTAATTTATAAAAAACTCCCTAAACCTTGAAGCTTATTAATGAAATCTCTAATTTGCTCGTTAATTTTTTGATTATCAATTTCTATTTGATCATTTTCATCAAAATCTAAGTCAAATAAACCCTCTCTGTCTTGAAGTATTTCTTCTAGTGTAAGATCTGCACTGTTGTCAAAATCAAAATTATTTAAAACAACTTTAGTGAGCAAAGGGGTGATAGCGTAACTAGAAATTATTCCAAACATTCCTGCCTCATCAAATTCTTGCCCATTTATTGTGCTAAAAAAAACTAAAAGTTTAGAAGCTCTATTAATCTCAGCATTTGAAAGTGCTTTATTACCAGAGACATCTAAAAAACTAAAAACATCTTCAAAGCACTCTCCCTTATTCTTGGAGAAATTTGAACAGGATAAAGATGCTTTTGAATTCATATATGATAGTACCTCTCCAAATACTAAGATTAGACTAGCTGGGGTGTTATCGCACTTTGCGTATGTAAAAGTATTATTCGTATTATTTAAAAAATCATAGGACTCATCGGGATTATCTTGCTCTTCAAATACAACCTCTAAAATATCGTCATTCAGTTTCATAAAAACATTTTTAAATTCAAATATTTCACCGTTTAGATAAATCCAATCTTTATATGTCTTTGAGTCAGAAAACTGAAGATAGAAATACGCATAATCGTCTATTTCGTCCTGGCTTTCATAAAGATTGAAGTAGCCACTTTGAGTAATAATAAAAACATCTTCTTCTTTGGAACAGTCATTACTCCATGTTCCATGAAATTTTTCTGGTATCAAATCTGCGGCGAATAAAAAGAATGGACTTAATAAAGAAACTAAAAAAAAGCTAAAAAAATTTTTCACGATATAAAATATCATAAAAATCTATATATATAAAATTATATGTATTTTTAATTAGAATTTTTCTTAGTCAGCCAAGAAGGTTTTTTTAATTGATTTAAATTAAGATCCTCTGGAAAATTTTTAAAGATATCATTGAGACCCTTAATTATTACATATGTGATTATAAAACTCATAATCGTATCACTCAAAAAATGATCACCCTCCATAATTCTTAATAACGAGATTAAAAGAATTGAAGCATATGCAAATGTGTTCCATGAAGTTTTATTGAAAATTATTAGTAAAGCCAAAGATAACGTAAAAAAAGAAACGTCACCTGAAACGAAACTACAATTGGTACTGCAATAATCAACATTTAACCATGGAATGGTAAATGGCTCTTCTCCTCCAAATTGAATGGTGTCATTAGGCCTTGCACGACCCCACAAATTTTTAAAAATAGAGTTTACAACAATACCTGTTCCGATAATAAGACAAGAAAATAAGTAAACCCATTCTCTAACAGCAACATTTAAAATTTTTTCTTTATAATAAATTTGTTTGAAAACAGCAGCTATGGGGACAAAGAAAACTAATAAAGCCATAAGTGGTAGCAACATCTTACGAACAAAATAGATAAACCAGTCAGACTCTGAAGCAATAAATTTACCGTCCTGTCCAAAAAATAGGCCACTAACAGTTATGTCTAATGAGGGAAATATGAAAAATACTATAGAGAGTAGGAGGGTTATGGTTAGGGTTTTAAAGTAAAAATTAAAATTCAAGTAAAGAGAAAAAATGTTTGTATAAAAATTGGAAATATTACTTGAAATTATTTCAACGTTATTGTTTGGGATTAATTTGTCATGCTCTGATGTAAATAACTTTTTTTTATCTGCTAGTTTTTTTGAAATAAATATTGTTGAAAGATATGCAACAAGCGTGCCACCAAAGATATCACTAATAAAGTGGGCACCGACTATGACTCTCGTGGATGAAATAATAATTGCAATGGTTATCAATGCATTTTTAATTTTCGGAAAGAGAAATATCATACAAAAGATAAAAGCAAAAATAGTTGCAGTATGACCTGATGGGAATGAATGCCATTTGGAGTCAAATTGTATTATATCTAAAGATTTTAATTCAAAACCATTATATAAGACTGGCCGTGGTCTTCCAAAGATATGTTTTAATATTTGTGTAACTATGCCACTTAATAAGATATTTAAAAAAATAAATAGACTAATGTCACTTACAGTTTCCATAATCTGATTTTTACTTTTTATAATTTTTATTAAGCCCCAGATTAAAATAGTAGGTACAAAAAAATATAAAGAGTCACCAAAGTGAGTGAGTGTTCCAAAAAGAGACTTTGTTTGATGATTAATACTGTCAAAAAAAGAAGCTACTGAATAATCAAATAATAAGAAAAAAAAAGCTCCAATTAACAGATAAATACTTATTCTTTTTTCTTGCGAGTTTAACTGATTGAAGAAAGTCATAATTTATTAAAGTTGATATTTATGAATGATTTTGTTGTCATATCGAGTATGGTTTTATTTATTGAGTCACTATCTTCTATTGGCATTGTATCAAGGGAACTAAATTTGAATTCTATTTGGCAATCTGAAAAATAGTCTGGTTTCACTTTGTCACTAAAAAACAACATTAAATCTAGTGGATAATTTTCTTCCAATATAAATTCGGATTTTTTTATATCACAATTTAAATCATTTTTTAAAGTATCATAGATAACGGGACTCAATGTTTTATTCTTATATTGTGAATAAAAAAAGACTGAAGTAAAAAATACAACTAAAATCAAAGAAAATGAGATAGTTTTATATACTGTAGTTAAGGATTTTTTTTGGAGAGAAAAAACTGGATTAATTAATGATACTAAAATTATCATTAAATAAAAAATATAATTTATCTGAGGTATCTCTGAAGTGCCGTGATAAAGGGAGGTATCAAAATAAATTATGCCTGCTGGTATAAAAAAAAGGGTAACTAAAACTATTTTCGACCATTTTAATTCAACAAATTCTAGTGTTCTAAAAATATAAATAGACATTATTGGTAATAAAAAGACTAAAATCGATATATTTAATTTATTAGAAAAAATAAACAAAAACCAACAAAGAATTATTGAAAAAAGGAATATAATCAATTCCTTATTCCAGTTAATTCTTTTTATGCCATTATAAAAAATAGAAATAATTAGCAAACTTAATAAAGGTAGTAAAAAAATAACACTCTTTGAAAGTTTCTTTAATAAAATATTTGGATCGAAATTAAGTATGGAATAGTAATCCGTTTTATTAATACCCTGAATAATCAGAATAACTAAAAAAGATATATAAATAAAACTTAGATAAGAAATTAAGTTAAGACGTTTTTTTTTCTCTAGCTTTAAATTAAATAATTTTATGAATATCAAAAATGTTATTAATATAACAAAATAGAAATTATTGAGAATTAATGCAATTAAACTAAATAATATAAAAAAAAATACATTATAAAAATTATCATCATCGAAAATTTTTAATAAATAATAGAATATTAATAAAGTCACCAAGCCTGAAATAAGGGAGCCATCAATGGTTATCATTGAAATTAAAATTGTGCCACTTAACATCACTGCTGTAAGAGGCATTAAATAATTGAGGTCATAAAATTTTAATTTAATAATTTTATATGAGACAAAAATTAATAATCCTAAGTATATAAAATTCGGTAGTCTAAATAGAAAGTAATTGTTAAAACCAAAAAAATTCGTAAGCTTTGATGCGATATTTAAAAATATCAAATGTGGATTGAAAAACTCTGAAAAATTTGAAACTAATTCATTATCTTTAATCGTGATAAGAATTTTTATGTCTTCAATAGAAATATATGGTGCGCCTAAAGTTATTGCACCGAGTAATCCAATCCAAATAATTGTGAAAAAAACAGTCGGAATATTATCTAGGAATCTAAAGATGCTCATTTTCTGATTTAACTAAGTTTAGTAGCATATAGATCTAATTTATTCTATATATTGTGGTTATTTCTATTTTCTTGATGTTATTTTTACCCGTAATTATAATCAAAAATAAGAGATTAATCTCTTTTTACAGCCTTATAGAAGCGGCTTTTTTCTTAGTGGGCCACTTCTTTCTTAAAGGGTTAGGACAAATTGTTCTAACCCTTTTTTGATTTCTATATTATCCTTTTTTAAAGATGTTGAAGTTAATTTTCATGATACTCTTCTTTTTTATTGGATATTTTCTTGCTGATACAGAATTAGTGGATATTCCATTTAGAAATATTCCAATTTTAGAAAGTTTATATGAGGTTGTAGATTAAATGATTAATACAGATAAAGTTTTACATGGTTTTACCGATCTTAAAAATTTAAATGTACTTGGTCCTATTGTTTTAAACCAAGCGAAAGGAATATATGTTTACGATCAAGATGGAAAAAAATATTTAGATGCCAATTCAGGATTATGGAATTCTGTGGTTGGTTTCGATCATCCAAGAATGGTTGAAACAGCAAAAAAACAATATGAAAAATTTTCTGGTTACCACGCCTTTTTTGGAAGAATATCTGAACCAGCTGTAGAACTTGCAGATAAATTAATTGAAATATCTCCTTTCACGGATGGTAAAGTTTTTTTTACAAACTCAGGATCTGAAGCTAATGACACTACTGTAAAATTATTATGGTTTATTAATAAAAGAAAAGGGCATCCCAATCGAAGGAAAATAATTACTCGAATAAATTCATATCATGGTGTAACGGCTGTTTCTGCTTCGATGACAGGAAAACCATACAATAGTGAATTTGGATTACCCTTAGATGGTTTTTTATATTCAGCTTGTCCTCATTATTGGAAATATGGCTTAGAAAAAGAGAGTGAGGAAATGTTTACCAAAAGAATGGGTGAAGATTTAGAAAATTTAATTTTAAGAGAGGGACCTGATACCATTGCAGGTTTTTTTGCAGAACCTGTTATGGGGGCAGGTGGTGTGATACCTCCTTCAAAAGGATATTTTGAGATAGTTCAAAAAATTTTAAAAAAATACAATATTCCATTTATTGCTGATGAGGTAATTTGTGGTTTTGGTAGAACTGGTAACTTATGGGGATCTCAAACATACAATATTGATCCCGATATTATTATTGCCTCTAAATGTATAACATCAGGTTTTTTTCCACTTGGTGCGGTTATTTTGGGAGAAAAAATGACAAAAGAAATGATGGAGGCTTCTTATGAGGCAGAGGAATTTTTTCATGGCTTCACAGCCGGTGGACACCCTGTAGGTTGTGCCCTAGCGCTAGAAGCAATTGATATTATAATTAATGAGAAAATGATTGAAAATGTAAGACACCTTGAGCCAATTTTTATGGGTGGTTTAAAGAACTTTGAAGATTTAGAGTTTATAGGTGAGTCTCGCGGCATTGGACTTATGGGTGCTTTAGAGATGGTTCAAGATAAAAAAAATAAACTACCCTTCGATGGTTCGATATCCATTGGCGAGCGTGTTGCTAATAAGTGTATTGAAAATGGTTTGATATGTAGACCTCTTGGACCATCAATTGTGTTATGTCCCCCTTTTATTACATCGGAGGAGGAGATGGGTATAATATTTGATACTCTAGAGAAAACTCTTAAAGAAGTATTTAGTGAAGTTAAATCTTTAGGACAATAGATCCCGAAGTCTTTCTATTTTCCATATCTGTATGAGCGTCAGCAACATTATCAAGATCATATTTTGTAATTTTATCCAATTTAATTTTATCTTTAACAATCATCTCAAATAATTTATGGCTTGCAATTTCAAGCCACTCTCTATTAGCGTAAAAATGGAATAGTGTAGGTCGAGTTAAATAAAAAGAACCAAATGCTAGATCTGTCATTTGAATGTCTTTATATGGTCCAGATGATTGACCAAAGCTAACTAACATCCCATGTTTTTTTAAACATTTAAATGATTGAAACATTGTATCTTTACCAACACTGTCATAAACCACGTCAAGGCCTTTGTTATTTGTGATTTTTAATACTTCATCTAAAAAATTTTTTTCAGTGTAGTTTATAACCTCGTCAAAGCCTCTTTGTTTTGCTATCTCACATTTATCTGAATTACCAGCTGTACCTATTAATTTTGCACCAATGTCTTTTATCCATTGGCCTGCGATCAATCCTACGCCTCCAGCCGCAGCATGAAATAATACCTCATGATAACTTTGTAAGTTATAACTGTCACAAACAAGATACTTTACTGTTAGTCCTTTAAGAATTGATGCAGCTGCTTGATCGAAAGATATGCTATCTGGGATAGAAACTACGAGATCCTCTGATATCATTCTATGTGTTGCGTATGCATTATTAGGTTGCGCATATGCTACGCGATCCCCTATTTTAAACTTTGTAACATTAGGGCCTATAGCTTCAACCTCGCCTGCACCTTCGGAGCCTAAAACAAGATCTTTGTCAACAGGCCAAGGATATAATCCTGCTCTAAAATAAATATCGATGAAATTTACTCCAATTGCTCTATTTTTAATCAAAATTTCATTCGATTTAAGTTCAGTGAGTTCAATACTTTTTCTTTGAAGAACGCTTGTATCACCGGGCTTATTTGCAATAATTGAATACATTAAAGGAGCCTATCATCTAAAAAAATGATCCAAGAGTCAATTTGAAAGTCTTGAAATTCAAAATTGAAATCCCAAATTAATAGTAAGAGAAATTGCCATTTGGAATTTCTTTATTAACGCAGGTTTAAAAACTGCAATTTACAATTAACGCTTAAGGAGGTTAATTATGACTACATTTGACTTATCTCCTCTATGGAGATCATCAGTTGGTTTCGATGAGTTTGATAAACTTTTTGATACCGTCTTTTCTTCGAACAATAAAGGTGCTTCTTATCCACCTTATAATATCGTCAAACATGATAAAAATATTTACCAAATTACCATGGCTATCGCCGGTTTTGGTGAGGACCAAATAGATATATCCCAAGAGGGTAATCTTTTGACTGTTAAAGGTGAAATGGGTGATGATAAAACTATGAATAAATCAGAATATCTTTATCGAGGAATTGCCAACAGAAATTTTGAGAGAAAGTTTGAGTTAGCTGATACTGTAAAAGTTATAGAGGCTGATTTAAATAATGGTCTGTTAAGTATAAATCTTGAAAGAGAAATACCTGAACACCAAAAACCTAGAAAAATAAAAGTTAATACGAATTCTAAACTTTTATCAGCTTAAATAAAAAAATAGGGCTGCTTTTTTATAAGCAGCCCTAATATTTAATCTAATTGAGAAGCAACAAATTCCCAGTTGACTAAACTATCTAAAAAAGCTTTTAAATAATCAGGTCGTTTGTTTCTATAATCTATATAATAAGAGTGTTCCCATACATCACATCCCAGTATTGGCTTCATTCCATCAACTAGAGGATTAGAAGCATTAGGTGACTTTGTGACCACTAATTTACCATTATCGATGGCAAGCCAAGCCCATCCAGAACCAAATTGGGTTGTTCCTGCCTGAATAAAAGCTTCTTTGAATTGATCAATCCCTCCTAGGTCTGATGTAATTCTACTCTCCAATTCGGACGGCATAGAGCCTCCCCCATTGGGTTTCATACATTGCCAAAATAAAATATGGTTCCAATGTTGACCTGCATTATTAAAAATTCCTGCCATCGATGAGTCTTTACTTGATTTTACAACTATTTCCTCAAGAGAAGAGTCTTTCATATCAGTGTCTTTAACAAGATTATTTAAATTTGTTACATATGTTTGATGATGTTTGCCATGATGGAAATCAAGAGTTTCTGATGACATATATGGAGCTAAAGCATCATTTGCATAGGGTAAGCTTGGTAATTCAAAAGTCATATTTATTTCCTTTAATTAAAATTCTTAATGCGTATTTTTTATATTATTGTGGAAACAATGACAACCTTTGAAGAAATAGATACAAAAATATGAGGAATATAGTTAGTATTCAGTCTACTGTCTTAAATGATAAAGTAGGAAATCATGCCGCTCGATCAATCTTAAGTGACAAAGGTTATAACATTTATGAGATACCGACTGTAATTTTAACATCTCATAAAGCTGTAAAGGGCACACTTCAAATCAGTAACAACAGTTTAAATCCATGGGTAATTTTTAATAAATTCAGGAAAACATATAAATTAAGCTTAAATGATTTAACAATTATTGGCTACACACCCAACTCAAAGATTTCAAAATCGATTGGTAAAATTATTAATGTGCAAAATAGAATTGTTTTAGACCCTGTAATGGGAGATATAGGAATAGGTCTATATGTAGAAAAAGACGTTGCAAATTTTTTTAAAAAAGTAATAACAAAAGTTAAATATATATCAGCAAATTTTTTTGAGTGGTCATACTTAAATAATAAAGATGTAAAAAACTATAGTATTAGCGAGATCATAACTGACCTCAAATCGTTTACGAGGAAGTTTAATAGTCAAGTATTAATACGAAGCATTCCAAAAAATAAAAAAATATTAAATATTATTTGTAATAAAAGAGAAATTTTTGTCATAGAAACACCTTACATCAATTTCAAAGAAAGATTTCATGGAGCTGGCGACCAATCTACAGCTTTATATGCTCACTATATCTATAAAAAAAATACAACAAGAGAAATACTAGAAAATGTTACGAATGATATTTATGATATTTTGCTAAAAAATAAAACACGTTCTAAAAAAAGAAAAAAAAGATTTAAAGCTAAGAGCTTAAATAATCTTTGATCAAAATTTCTGCTATTTGTACAGTGTTTAAAGCAGCTCCCTTTCTTAAATTGTCAGACACGCACCAGAAATTAAGACCATTTGGAATAGTGGGGTCTCTTCTAATTCTGCTAACGTAGACAGGGTCTAAACCTGCAGATTCAATCGGAGTTACGTACCCCTCATCAGCACGGTAATCAATCATTTTTAGACCAGGGGATTTCTTAAAAATTTCTCTTATTTGGTCCTCTTCATAAGGCTTTTCAAACTCGATGTTTACAGCTAGTGAATGAGATATAAATACTGGTACTCGAACACAAGTTGCGGTTAATTCTATGTTTTGATCAAGAATTTTTTTTGTTTCATTGTACATTTTCCACTCTTCTTTGGTTTGACCGTCCTCTAAGAAAACATCTATATGCGGGATAACATTAAAAGCAATTTGTTTAGTAAATTTTTCCTTCACTACTGCTTCATTTGCATAGATTGATTTAGTTTGATTAAATAATTCATCTGCAGCTTCTTTACCTGCACCAGATACTGATTGATAAGTTGAAACAACAATTCTTTTAACTTTGAAATGGTCATGCAAAGGTTTAACCGCAACTAGCATTCCCATAGTTGAACAATTAGGATTAGAAATGATATTTTTTTTTCTAAAATCTTTTAGCGCCTCAGGATTAACCTCAGCGACTACTAATGGGACATCTGGATCTGTTCGAAAATGGGAGGTATTGTCAATTACTATACACCCTTGCTTGGCTGCTTTAGGAGCAAACTCACTTGAAACTTTCGCACCAGGTGAAAAAATAGCTATGTCAGTATCAGAAAAATCATATTCAGCTAAATCTGCTACTACAACAGACTTGTTTTCTCCGTAATCAATTGTACTTCCTTTAGAACGAGAAGAAGCTAAAGCGATTAAATCAGAATATTGAATTTCTTTTTCATCAATAATATCTAAAACCTCTCTACCGACATTTCCAGTTGCTCCGACAACAGCAATTTTAGGTTTTTTAGAAGAAGCCAACTTAAATTCTCTCGATTATTAAATCGCCCATTTTAGAACAGGAGACAAGAGTTTGGTCTTCATTTGTGTAAATATCTCCAGTTCTATAACCCTCAGAAAGAATTTTTTGGACAGCACTTTCTACTTTGTTAGATAACTCTGGTTTATTGAGATTATATTTTAACATCATAGACAAACTTAAAATGGTAGCAATTGGATTTGCTTTATCTTGACCTGCAATATCAGGGGCGCTTCCATGAACAGGCTCAAAAAGTCCATGTCTTTTACCATTTTTTTCTTCCCCCAATGATGCCGATGGTAACATTCCAAGCGAACCAGTCAGCATAGCAGCACAATCACTCAGCAAATCTCCAAAAAGATTATCTGTAACTATTACATCAAATTGTTTTGGGTTTCTAACAAGTTGCATAGCACAATTATCTGCTAACATATTTTCTAGTGTAATATCTGAAAAATCTTTATGAGTTTCTTTCACAATCTCTCTCCAGAGTACACCTGTTTCCATAACGTTAGCTTTCTCAACAGATGTTACTTTATTATTTCTTTTTCTGGCTAAATCAAAAGCAACTCTAGCAATCCTATCGATTTCGTAATCGTGATAAATTTGTGTGTCAATCGCTTTCTTACCATTTGGCGTGTTTTCTATTCCTCGAGGTTGACCAAAATATACACCACCAGTCAATTCTCTTACAATCATAATATCTAAATTGTTTACCACTTCATTTTTTAATGTTGAAGCAGAAACAAGAGCATCAAAAACTAAAGCAGGTCTCAGATTTGCAAAAAGTTCTAATTCTTTCCTCAACCCTAAAAGTCCAGCTTCTGGTCTTTTTGATCTTTCTACGTCATCCCACTTTGATCCACCAACTGCTCCCAATAATACAGCATCTGAATTTTTTGCTTTCTCTAAAACAGAGTTAGTCAAAGGTTCGCCATTAACATCATATGAAGCGCCTCCAACTAAATCTTTTTCATAACTTGCATTAAGACCTTGCTCATTTAATTTTTCAATTACTCTTATGGCTTGATCTGCAACTTCCACACCAATGCCATCTCCTGGCAAAACTAAAATTTTAGAACTCATTTAATTATTTTTAAATAACCAAGGTTTTTTATTTTTTTTATCCTCTTCGTAAGCATTAATTTTGTCTTTGTAACCAAGGGTAATGCCAATATCGTCTAATCCCTGCAAAAGTCTTTCTTTTCTGAATTCTTCAATTTCAAATTTGATTAAATGGTTTCCGGCTTTGATGACTTGCTCCGGAAGGTCAATAGTGAACTCAATTTGGTTTTTAGCTGCTGTCATTAACTGATCAAGGTTTTCAGGGCTGACAACAATCGGTAAAATTCCATTTTGAAAGCAATTATTATAGAAAATATCAGCAAAACTTGTTGAAATTACGCTTCTTATTCCAAAATCTTTAAGAGACCAAGGGGCGTGCTCTCTACTTGAACCACAACCAAAATTGTCACCGGCAACCAAAATTTTTGACTGATCATAAGGAGATGTATTCAAAACAAAATCTTTGATGAGGTTTCCATCGTTATCATATCTCATCTCATAAAACAAACTTACACCAAGACCAGTCCTTTTAATTGTTTTGAGAAATTGCTTTGGGATGATCATATCAGTATCGATATTAACAATTGGCAAAGGAGCTGCGATACCTTTTAAAGAATGAAACTTATCCATTTTATGTAAAATCTCTTATGTCTGAAATGTTTCCCGTAATAGCAGATGCTGCAGCAAGCTCAGGACTCATTAAATGAGTTCTACCACCTCGGCCTTGTCTACCTTCAAAATTTCTATTAGAAGTTGATGCGCACCTTTCACCAGGTTTTAATTGATCAGGATTCATACCAAGGCACATTGAACATCCGGCCTCTCTCCATTCAAAACCAGCATCTTTTAAAATTTTATCAATTCCTTCTTCTTCAGCTTGTTTTTTAACTAAGCCTGATCCTGGTACTATCATTGCCTGAACGTGTGAAGCAATCTTTTTGTCCTTAACGATAGATGCAACTTTTCTTAAATCCTCAATTCGACCATTTGTACAAGAGCCAATAAATATTTTATCTAACTTTATGTCTGTGATTTTTGTTCCAGGCTTAAGGCCCATATACTCAAGTGATCTCTCTATACTTTTCTTTTTATTTTCTGTTTTAGCACTGCTCGGATTTGGTACTGTGCCTTTCACTGACACAACATCCTCAGGGCTAGTTCCCCATGTCACCATTGGGTCAATTTCTGAACTATCTATAACTATTTCATGATCGTAATTTGCATCATTATCTGAGGGAAGGGATGACCAGTATTCTACTGCTTGATCCCAGTGTTCAGTTCCAGGAGCATAAGGTCTGCCTTTTATATAATTAAAAGTTGTTTGATCTGGGCTAATTAAACCGGCGCGAGCTCCAGCTTCAATGCTCATATTACAAATAGTCATTCTGCCTTCCATTGAAAGGCCCATAATAGATGAACCAGCATACTCAATTACATGACCAGTTCCTCCAGCTGTTCCAATTTTTCCAATTATGTACAAGATTAAATCTTTAGAATTTACACCAAAAGGAAGTTCACCATTGACCGAAATTCTCATATTTTTTGCTGGATTTTGAACAATTGTTTGCGTAGCCAGAACATGCTCAACTTCACTTGTTCCGATACCAAAAGCGAGAGCTCCGAAAGCTCCATGGGTAGAGGTGTGACTGTCTCCACAGACAATTGTCATGCCCGGTTGGGTAATTCCCTGCTCAGGACCAATGATATGAACAATACCTTGTCTTTGGTCCATTAAATCAAAATATTGAATTCCATGCTCTTTAGTGTTTTTTGCTAGAGTTTCGACCTGAATTTTACTTTGTGGGTCCTCAATATTTTGTCTATTTATAGTAGGAACATTATGGTCTGCGACAGCTATCGTAGCCTCTGGTCGATGAACAGGACGATTGGAAATTTTTAATCCTTCGAAGGCTTGAGGGCTAGTTACTTCATGAACTAAATGACGATCAATATATAAAAGATTAGTCCCATCTTCTCTTTGACCGACAAGATGCTCAGACCAGATTTTATCAAAAAGTGTTTTTGGGCCTTGGTTGCTCAAGATAATACTTTTAGCTTTTAGTTTCTGCCTCTTCTATTTTTTTCTCTACAGGCTTTTCCTCTTTTGGCTCATCTTCAACTTTGGGTTCTTCTTGTGGTGATGATTCCTCTGATTTAGTTTCTTTAATTTCTTCTTTAGAGTTGTCTTCAGACTTAGGGGCTTCTTGAGATGAAGTTTCCTCTGTTTTGGTCTCTTTAGCTTCTTCCTTTGGTGTTTCGTCAGTTACAGGTGTATCTGATTTATTTTCTTCAGTACTAACCTCTGAAATTTCTTCAGCATCTTCGATTGTGGATACAAATTGGTTATCATCATATGATCGACCGTCAGTTCTTTCTGCAATTCTTGCTTTTTTACCAGACAAACCTCTTAGATAATATAATTTAGCTCTTCTTACATCACCAACTTTTACACGTTCGATTGAGTCGATAACATTACTGTATAATGGAAAAACCCTTTCAACACCTTCACCACTAGAAATTTTTCTGACAGTAAATGAAGAATTAAGACCGTTATTTTTTTTACCAATACAGACACCTTGAAATGCTTGCACTCTCTCTTTATTTCCTTCTTTAATCTTAACGTTAACTTTGACAGTGTCACCTGGCGCGAAGTCTGAAACCTTTGAACTTTTTAAAATCTGCTGAATTTGTGATTGTTCGTAATTTTTAATAATTTCATTCATTGTGTGCTCCATCCAATATTAATATATGGGTGGTATCAGAGCGGCATATTCTACTCATTTTTGTTTTTTTTTAAATAGTTTTTAAATAAATCTGGTCTATTTTTTTCAGTATTTTCCAACGAATTTTGGTGTTTCCAAAGATCTATATCAGCATGTTTACCACTCACGAGTATAGATGGTACTTGTATTTCTGAATGATCAGGGGTTATCCATGGGTTTGGTCTAGTGAATTGATCATGTTCAACTAGTTCATTTTGAAATGACTCAATAGTGTGAGTATCATTATTTCCAAGAACACCAGGTTGGAGTCTCATTAACGCCTCAATAAATAATAATGATGCTATCTCTCCTCCGTTTAATATGACATCGCTCACAGAAATTTCTTGAAATTCATAATAATCAATTACTCTTTGGTCAATGCCCTCATATCTACCATTTAGTAAAATAAAATCTTTATTTAAATTATAATTAGTTAATTTTTTTTGAGTGAGTTTTTTACCTTTGGCAGAAAAACATATTTTAATACAGCTATCTAATTCATTTTTATTAAAGTTTGCTTCGATAGATTTTGAAATTATATCAGGTCTTAATACCATACCGGCGCCACCACTAAATGGTTTATCATCAACAGAGTTCGCAGATAAATCACTGTAATCTCTTATGTTGATAGTATTGATTTCGAAATGATTTTTTGACAGAGCTTTGCCCAACAAGCCATGTTGTAAAATTCCAGGAAAAACTTCTGGAAATAAAGTAAGGATATTGAATTTTAACATTAATTTTTAATTATAATTTTTTTTTCTTTAATATTTACAAATGGAAAGTTTTGCTCAGTAAATCTGAAAAATTCCTTTTTTTTACTTTTAATAAAATATATTTCCAATAAATCCCCTGCACCAAAATTTACAACTGAAGCAACTTCTCCAACTCTCTGGTCTTTATTATCAAATACCTCAAGGCCCTCTAAATCGTGGAAATAATATTCATTTCCTTTTACTGGTGATAGTTGTTCTTTTTTTAAAAAAATTTTTTTATTAACAAACTTTTCAATGTCTGTTCTATTATTTATTTCGTCGATTGTTATAAGTGGGCTTTTTTTATCAAAAGATACTAGTTTTAAGTTAACAGTTTTTTCATTATCTAAATAAAATCTTTTAAATTGATTTACATCACGATCATCATTTAAATAACTGTGAAACCTTAGCAGACCTTTAGTTCCTTTAGGTCTGCCAATTACACCAACTTGTATGAAACGCTTCTCAAAGGGAGTCACAAGTAATTACTCTTTAGTTTCGGGTTTATCCTCTGAAACCTCAGTTGAACCCTCTTCCTCTTTAGGCTCTTCTTTTGCAGGAGCTTCTTCTTTCTTTTCCTCCGGCTCAGAAGTCTCCTCTGTCTTCACCTCTTCAGCTGGTTTTTCAACTGCTGCTTCTTCAACAGGCGGTTGCTCCTCTGTGGTAGTTGCCTCCTCAGTAGGTTTTTCGTCCTCTGCTTTAGCTGCTTCTTCAGTAGCTTTTGCCTCTTCTAAAGCTTTTGATGCTGCTTCTTCTTTCGCTTTAACTCTTTCTTGAGCCTTTGCCTTTGGTAAATGCTTTTTTGTTTTCTCAGTTATTTTTGGAGCTTCCATCATTCCTAATTCAGAGAGAATTTTTTGAACTCTTTCTGTTGGCAGCGCTCCAACCTTAAGCCAATGTTCAGCTCTTTCTTTGCTAAGCATTACTCTTTCCTTATGATCCTTGGGAACCATTGGATTGAAGTTGCCAATTTTTTCAATGAAGTTACCGTCTCTTGGTGCTCTCTCATCTGCAACCACAATTCTATAGAAAGGTCTTTTTTTTGAACCTCCTCTTGCTAGTCTTATTTTTGTCGCCATGATTTCTCCCTTCTGTATTTATTCAATCGTTGGCATTTGGTTTGCGCCTAATAAACTTTTAATTTTATTTGCAAAACCTGGTTTTTGAGCTTGTTTCATAAGTTTTTTAGTTTGCTCAAATTGTTTTAAGAGCCTGTTGACCTCGTGTACCTGTCTACCAGACCCTGTTGCTATTCTTCTTTTTCTTGAAGCTTTTAGTAAATCAGGATCAACTCTCTCTTCTTTTGTCATTGAGCAAATAATTGCTATTTGATGATCAATAACTTTTTCGTCAAAATCTCCACTCTCCATCATATTTTTAATTTTGCTGACACCTGGCATGTGTGACATTAGTCCAGACATTCCGCCCATTTTTTTCATTTGGGTAAACTGTTTTAAAAGATCATTCATATTGAATTTCCCACTCATCATCTGAGATTGGAGATTTTCCATTTCTTTTTGATCAAAATCTTTTTGTGCTTTTTCAACTAATGAGACAACATCTCCCATACCAAGAATTCTAGAAGCTATTCTCTCTGGGTGAAAAACTTCAAAATCTTCAATATTTTCTCCTGATCCAAAGAAACGAATTGGCAAACCTGTTTGATATTTTGCTGAAAGTGCAACTCCTCCTCTTGGGTCTGCGTCTAATCTTGTTAATATAAATCCAGTAAGTGGTGCTATGGTGTTAAAAGACTCAACAACGCTTAGGGCTTGTTGACCCATCATTGAGTCTAAGACAAGTAAATTTTCTTGTGGTTTTGCTAGATCATGAATTGTTTTAAGTTCTAAAAGTAATTCCTCATCTGTACTAATTCGACCTGAGGTATCTATAATTAAAACATCCGATAAAAGTTTTTTACTTTGTTCAAGAGCATTTTTAACAATATCTTTTATATTTTCATTTGTTGGTTCAATAAACTGAATATTATTTTTTTGAGATAAAATACGAAGTTGGTCTATAGCAGCTGGTCTTCTTAAATCTGTTGACACAAGTGCTACAGATTTATTAAGAGAATTTTGGCAGTAATAAGCAAGTTTTGCAATTGATGTTGTTTTACCTGCACCCTGCAGACCACACATTAAAAAAGTTGAGGGTTTATTTTTAAAGTTAAGCTCGCTACTTTGAACACCAAGTATTTCTATTAGTTCATCACTTACTATTTTTATTATTTGTTGTCCTGGCTGAATATTTTCAATTACTTTTTGGCCAAGTGCTTTTTCTTGGATTTTTTTAATTAGATCTTTAGATACTTTAAGAGAGACATCTGCCTCTAACAAAGCAACTCTAACCTCTCGCAGGGTTGTCTCTAAATCTTTTTCAGTGATAGCCCCTTTATTTGAGAGACCTTGAAAAATTCCGGTTATCTTATTTGTTATATTTTCTAACATTTAAAAAATAAAAAAAATCGGCGAATGATACTCATCGGCCGACTAATTTTTTCTTTATTTAGTGAGGAATTTATATCACTATAGCTGGTCTATGAAAATACCTTTTATGAAAGCTCAAGGAGCAGGAAATGACTTTATTATTGTGGATAAAAACGTTGATTTCATTAGAAAGTCAAAAAAGGTTATTAGAAGACTTTGTGACAGGCGTTTTGGGGTAGGTTGCGATCAATTAATTCTAATAAAAAAAATCAGTTCATATTATCAAGTTTCATTTTATAACTCAGATGGCTCACTTGGGAAAAATTGTGGAAATGGATTGCGATGTGCCTACAAATTTTTAGTTGAAATAAAAAAAGTCAAAAAGGCAGTCATTAAAACTCATAAATTTTTACATTTTGGTAAGAAAACTCAAAAGGAATACAAAATCAATGTTGGGGAAGTAACTTTAGATTGGAAAAAAATTCCTTTATCAAAAAAAATGGACTCTCAAAGTATTCAAATTAAAAGAATAAAGATACCTGGGTTAATAAAAATAATGGGGGCAAATATTGGAAACCCTCATTGTGTAGTATTAGTAAAGAATTTAAAGCTAATTAAATTAAATATGTTAGGGCCTTTACTTGTAAAAAATAAAATATTTCCTGATCAAGCTAATATTACTTTTGTAGAGGTACTAAAAAAATCGAAAGTAAAAGTATTATTTTGGGAGAGAGGTGGCGGACATACACTAGCATGTGGTTCAGGAACTTGTGCTGCTGCTTTTGTTTTAAATCATAATGACTTTGTGTCCTCTAAAATCAAAGTGGTTACTGAACGATCAGTATTAAAAACAGAAATCAAGGACAAGATGGTATTCCTTCAAGGCCCTGCAGAGTTAGTTTATCAATCATCGATTAATATTTAAATGTCTAAAGTTGTTAATTTTGGATGTCGACTAAATAACTTTGAAGGAAAAAAAATTGAAGAATTATTAGTAAATAATAATGAAAATATGGTTGTTATAAACTCTTGTGCCGTTACAAATGAGACTGAGAGGCAGGTAAGACAAACTATTAGAAAAATTAAAAAAGAAAATCCCGATAAAAAAATTGTAATGACAGGTTGTGCTGCACAAATATCTCCAGATAAGTATTCTTCAATGACTGAGGTTGATAAAGTTATAGATAATATAAGTAAACTGAAATCAGAGACTTGGACATCTTTGCTAGATGAAGAACTCGAAGTAGATTTCAAGGAAGACATATTTGACTCTCCTCAAGATATCCGCCCATCTTTAGATAATAAAAACCTTAACATCAGAGAAAGCCTTGTAATTCAACAAGGATGCAATCATAGGTGTACATTTTGTATTATTCCTTTTGGTAGAGGTAATAATAGGAGTTTTGATCCTTTTTACTTAATTGATGAGGTAGAAAGAGTCGTAGAAAATGGTGTCAAAGAAATTGTTTTAACAGGTGTTGATATATCAGATTATGGGAGCGATTTTGATTACAAATATAACATGAGCAATTTAATTTTAGATATTTTAGATAAAACTAAATTACAACGTCTTCGACTCTCATCAATAGACTGTGTTGAAATTGATGAAAGTTTTAATGAAGTGCTAGAAGATCAAAGGGTTATGCCGCATCTTCACCTTAGTATACAGTCTGGTGATGACATGATACTTAAAAGAATGAAAAGAAGACATAATTCGAAAGATGTATTTCAATTTGTTGATCGTTGTAAAAAAATTAGAAAAGATATTTCATTTGGTGCAGATATTATTGCTGGATTTCCTACGGAAACGGATACGATGTTTGAAAATACATACAAACTATTAAGAGAAAATGAAATTTCTCACCTCCACATATTTCCTTTTTCTCCAAAAAACAATACTCCTGCCTCAAGGATGCCTCAGGTTTCTAAATCAATTATAAAAAAGAGAGCAAAAATTTTAAGAGATCTTGGTGAATTAATTTTAAAAAAAGTAAAATCCAAACTTTCATTACCAAGGGAAATCCTTATTGAAGAGTTAAATTCAGGATTGGCTATTGGATATGATCAAAATTATATCAAACATAAAGTACCCTTAGTAGGCGTACCCGTTGGAGAAGTTATCAGGGTTTAATGTTTTTTTTAAAAAAAATCTTTCAAAAGAATTTAAATATAGATGAGATAGAGGATCTTTTGTTTGATAATGGTGTAGAACCAAAATTTGCAGATTTAATTATTTCAAAAATAAAAGAAAATAAATCACAAGAAGAGGATATTAAAAAAGTTATTAAAGATGAACTGCTTACAAAATTCAAAGAAAAAAAATTTGGTGGTTTTTCTCCTCAAAATAAAAGCTTATATATTATTGCTGGAAATAACGGCTCGGGAAAAACAACATTCATAGGTAAATTTATAAATCTAATTCAAAAAAATGGCTTAAAGCCTGCTGTAATTGCAGCAGATACATTTAGGGCTGCCGCAATCGATCAACTTGAACACTTCACAAATCAATTTGAAGTGCCCATTCATAAAGGTAATAATATGGAAGATCCGTCTGCTGTTATTTTTCAAGGTATTGATAATCTAAAAGAGAGTGATGTTATTATTGTTGATACATCTGGGAGACAGCATAACAACAAAAACTTAATGGATGAGCTAAAAAAAATCTCAGATATAGTTTCAAAAAAATCTGATCAATTTAATTTAATAAGGGCTTTTTTGACATTAGACGCTAATACTGGCCTTGCATCAAAACATATAATAGAAGGTTTTCAAGAATATATCACTTTAGATGGTATTATTTTAAATAAGGTAGATTCTAATGCTAAGTATGGAGCTCTTCTAACAATAATAAATGATTTTGATATTCCTGTAGTATTTGAAGGATATGGCGAAGGCATGAATGACTTAAGAGAGTTTCAATTTGAAGGATATTTAGATAGACTATTATAATAAAATGAAACAACTTTTTGAATTTTTTCCCTTAATTGTTTTTTTCGCAGTCTATTATAAATCAGATAAAGATCTCTATTTAAGTATTGCTGCTGTAATAGTTGCAACATTTATTTCCCTTATAGCCATCTATTTCAAAGAAAGAAAAATTTCAACAATGATGTTAGTTAGTACAATTATCTTAGTTGTTTTTGGTGGTTTAAGTATTTTTCTTAAAAATGAGATATTTTTTAAAATGAAACCAACAATTATAAATGCTCTTTTTGCTGCAGTTTTGATTGGAAGTACGTTAATTAATAAACCTGTTCTAAAGTTACTATTAAATTCATCATTAAAATTGACTGATGAGGGTTGGGGATTAATGAATAAAATGTGGTCAAGCTTTTTTATTCTTTTAGCTGTTTTAAATGAAATAGTTTGGCGGACTCAAACGACTGATGTTTGGGTAAATTTTAAAGTATTTGGAATAATGGGAATTACTATTGTGTTTACAATAATTCAAATTCCATTGCTAAAAAAGCATTTTATTAATCAGCCATAAGGGCCTGAATTCCAGGAAGATCTTTGTTCTCGAGCGCCTCAAGAAAAGCACCGCCGGCTGTTGAAACAAAATAAAAATTTTCAAATTTTTCCTCAGCCATGTTGATTGCTAAAATTGTGTCTCCACCACCTATTACGACATCTGCTTGAGATTTTGCAAGGAGATGTGCTAAATTTACTGATCCCTTTGAAAATTTATTGTCTTCGATCATTCCCATTGGTCCATTCCACAAAACGATATCGCTGTTACCAATCAGTTTTTCTAAAACTGCGTGTGAAGAAACTGATATATCTAGGATTTTAAAATCAGAGCTTTTAGGAAGATCATCTATTAATTTATTTTCATTTGAGTCAAGTATAACATCTGATGGAAGATGAATTTTACAATTAGTTGATTTTGCAGAATTGTAAATCATTTCAATCATACTTTCTGAGCCCTCTTCAATTAAAGAATTTCCTATATTTATATTATTGTATTTAAAAAAATTATTAGCCATTGCCCCTCCAATAAAAATATCTGAACAAGAGGATGTTAAAGAAAGAAGTGTTTTAATTTTAGTTGAAACTTTTGAACCTCCAATGATTGCTAATTTTTTCTTTGGGGATTTTTTTATATTATCTATTGCTAAGATTTCTCTTTCAAAATTAAATCCAGGCGCAGATAAAATGTTTTTAGCCATTTGGTTTACTGATGAGTGAAATCGGTGGGAGGCAGAAAAAGCCTCATTCACGTATAAATCTAATTTATCTGTAATAGACTTACTAAAATTCAAATCATTTTTTATTTCTCCATCAAAAAATCTTATATTCTCTAAAAGGCTTATAGTTGGTTTATCAAAATCTATTTTATTAAGGCCCCATTCTAAAAAACTATCATAACTAATAAAATTTAATTTTAACTCCAATATATTCTCAAACTGATTAATTAATTTTAAAAAAGAATACTTCTCATCAAAGTTTTCTTTTGGTCTTCCAAAATGCGAGATAAGAAAAATATTACATTTTTTATTTTCAATAAAATTGATCGTCTCCTTAGATCTATCTAGTCTTGTTTTGTCTGTAATTCTAAAATTTTTATCGATAGGAACGTTGAAATCGACTCTAATCCCTACATTTTGGATTTTTTCAAAGTTCAAATTTTTAAGAGATTTCATATTTATTCACATTTTTTTAATCATTTTAGGCTAGATTACTACTACTATATATAGTATAAAACTACCCATATAAGGAACTAAATAGAGTAGGTATATAAAAATGTCTTGGAATAACCAGAAAGTAGAAGATCTTAAAAAACTTTGGAATGAAGGGGTTGCTACAAGCCAGATTGGTGTACAGCTTGGATTTACCAAAAATGCCGTTATTGGCAAGGCTTTTAGATTGGGCCTAGAAAGACGTCAAAACTCCAGAAAAAAATCAACTCAAAATCAGCAAATTTCTTCTGTCACCATGTATAGGGAAACCAGTAATTCATCTTCCCAAAATGCTGTAAGAAAAGAACCTGTTCGAAGAAGAGAAAAATTTAGTTTTAAAAAGAGTATTGTTGGCACCGGTAACTTTAAATCCTGTCAATGGCCAATTGGCGATCCACTTGAAGAGGGATTTCACTATTGCGGTGGCCAAAATATTCCAACAAAACCATATTGTATTGAACATTATAAACAAGCTTATAATGTCGATGAGAAATATTTAGATAAACTTTTAGACTTCTTACACGAGAAAAATTAATATTAATTCTCTGGCGCGCTTGGCAGGAGTCGAACCTGCGGCCCCCAGATTAGGAATCTGGTGCTCTATCCTACTGAGCTACAAGCGCCTTTATCAGTATACTTAATAATAATAATTCATAAAATAATATAAACTATGAAAAAAAAAGCTGATGAATACTTATTCAATGAAGCAATTAAATATTTAGGAAAATATCCAGCTACTAAAAAAAAGATTTCAGAAATACTCGCAAAAAAACTAAGAAATAAAAAAACTTATCAAAAGGTCATTTTCCCAGAAAATATCTCTAAACAAGAACTTATTGAGAATATTATTCAAAAATTAGATGAGTTGAAGATAATCAACGAGAGGCACTTCATTGAAACAGTATTTCATTATTATGAGCAATCCTTATTCTCTATCAAAAAAATTAAAAATAAACTGTTTCAAAAAGGTTTTGAACAAAGCCTAATTGAGGAATATATCTCTAAAAAAGTATCTAAAAATCCAGATTTAGAGCTGGATATTTTAAAACGATTTATTTTAAGAAAAAAATTATCGAAGTTAGAAACTAGTGAGCTTAAAAAAAAGCTTTATCAGCAAAGCTTTTCAGAAAATTCAATATACAAAGTAATTAGAGATTAATTATTTAGAAGCAGGGGCTTCTATAGTTTTAGTTGTTTCGTCAGTATTTACAGGAGGCTGACCCTCAGCATCTTTTTCTTTTTTAGTCTTTTTAATGATTATTTGCTTACCTCTATACATGCCAGTACTAAGATCAATATGATGGGGTCTTCTCAATTCACCTGATTTTTTGTCTTCTGCGAATAGTTGAGTACCAGCTCTATGGTGAGAGCGTCTCATATTCCTTTTTGAAGGTGTGGTTTTTCTTTTCGGAACTGCCATAATAGAGCGATAACATATTAAAAATTTGTATAAATTACAATAATAATGTATAAATCTGCCCACAATGCAACAAGAGCAAATCGATTTAGGTCATAAAAGAACATGCCCTCACTGCGGTGCAAAATATTATGATTTTTACCAAGACGAATTGGAATGCCCACAGTGTGGTAAATCCATAGAGGCTGTCAATATTACAAAGCCTAAAAGAGGAAGAAAAGCAGGAATAAGTGTTGCAACACCTACTAAATCTGCCAAGGAAAACGATGAATTAAAAGATCTAATTGATGAAACAGAAAATACTGACACTCAATCTGAAGATACCGATAACCTAGCAGAAGATATCAGCATTGATATTCCGACTGATAAAAACGAAGAAGGAACTAGTTAATTTATCTTTTATTTAAAATTTCTAATATTTTTGATGATGCTTCTTCGAACTTTAAACTTGAAGATATTGCAAATTCTCTAGTATATCTCTCAAAAGCTACCTGAAACATCTGACGCTCGCTGTAAGATTGCTCAGTTTGATCATCTTTTCGAAATAGGTCTCGGACCACCTCTGATAGAAGTTTTATATCACCAGAGTTTATCTTTTGATCATACTCTTGAGCCCTTCTGCTCCACATTGCCTTTTTAATTTTAGGCTTTTGCTTTAAAACAGAAATTGTTCTAGTCATGGATGGTTTACTGGTAATATTTCTTAAGCCAATCAATTTTGCTTTAGCAAACGGGACTCTGATTGTTAATTTGTCTTGAAAGAACTGAATTACGTAAAGTTGTTCTTCCACTAAATCATATTGGAATTTTTCAATAGTGAGAATTCTTCCTACACCGTGGGTAGGGTAAACTATATTTTCACCTGCTTTAAATTCTTGTGGGACTGTTACTTTTTTAACCTTAGGGGCTTTTGGGGTGACAATCTTTTTAATTACTTTCTTTAATATTTTTTTTGATACTTTTTTTTTGGGTATTTTTTTTATAGTTTCTGTTTTTTTGGCAGGTGTCTTTTTTTTAAGTACAATTTTTTTTTTAGTTTTAACTTTTGTGGTTTTTTTTATTACTTTTTTAGTAATAGCTTTTTTTTTAACTGGCATTAATCAGCTCCTTTTTCACTGAAATGATTTTCAAATTTATTCTCTACCCCTTCCCACTGTTTTGCATCAGCAGGAGCATCTTTTTTTGTGGTTATATTAGGCCAAACTTGTGAATATTTTTCATTTACATCTAACCATTTTGTACCATCGTCCAAGTCATCTGGGATAATAGCTTCAGCTGGACATTCTGGCTCACATACTCCACAATCGATGCATTCATCTGGGTTTATTACTAGCATATTCTCGCCCTCATAAAAACAATCAACAGGACAAACCTCAACACAATCCATATATTTGCATTTGATACACTTATCGTTTACAAGGTAAGTCATAGACTGTCTTTTACTCTATTTCGGATTAATATAAAATCTTTATCTTCAAGACCTAGCAGAGTTGATATTTTTCTTACGGTAGAGACTTCTAACTGGTCCTCTTTTCCATCAACCATTAATACTTGCCAACATATCAAAATTACATCCATTCGTTGCTCATAGCTTAAAGATGATTTGAGTCTGAAAGAGAAATGAGATAGGTCAGTATTAAAATGTTCTTGGTTGGCAAATTTATTAAATTTATCTCTATTAATTTGAGCTGGTATTTTAAAATAAAACTCAATCAATTCAGATGCTAAATTTATTTCTTGTTGTGTTATTTCATGGTCTGCAATAATAATTTCATAAATTAGATTATATAGATCTGACTCAAAAGAATGGTCTTCATTAATTACCTTTTCTTCATTATTAAAGGATTGGAAGAATTTATTTAACATTTATATTTTTTAATTGATCAAAGGGGTTATTAAATAGTTTTTTTGATGTTGAATTTTTTACTTTTTTTGGTGATTTTTTCAATATTTTTTTATTTTTATTTTGTTTTAATTCCACTGTTTTATTAGGTTTAATCTTTTTGGTAATAACAAGATCATTTTCGGATACTTCTTGTATATTAAATGACCTATTTTTTAAAATAGAAATTAATTTATCTTTTTTAATTCCTAAAAGATTAGACAAATCCATTGGTAATGAAAATGGGCCTCTATTTTCTCTTTTGAAAAGTAATTTTTCAAATTCATTAAAAATATCTAACCTGATTAGCAAATCATCTTGGAAAATAAAACCTAAAAAAGCTATAAGCTCTTCATTTAGCTTACCTTGAACATTAAGAGTGGCATTTCCATCCTTTGGTATGTATGCATCAATGTTTAAATTTTCGTTATGATAGAGATTCCAAAGGTAAAACTTTAATTTCATATACTCAGGTCTTATTAGTTCAGAGTTGAATATGACATTCTTACCTAACCTGAAATTTAAAGAATGAATTTCTTTTCTTTGCGATTCATCAATAAGTTTAAATTCATCTAATATATTTGATTGATATAAATTATAATGACTTTCGATGATCTTGAAAATAAAACTTCTTTCCTCTGGTTTTGAGTTAAATTTCTCTAATTGATCTGACAAATCTAATTTAGATACATAAGTCTTCTCAAACCATTTTTGAATCTTATTTTCTATTTTTGAAATATGATCTGGTGATACTAGTTGATTGTCAATAATGGGTTTTAATATAGGGCGGGTGAGATCATTACCCTTTTTAAATATTGCAACATTTGCATCTCCCCATCTAAGAAATAAATTTTGAAAGTTGCCATTTTCATCTTTTTTAGAATTGATAAATAGGCTGTCATCAGGTGCTGCAATAAAAGTATCTACGTTAAAAGACATATATGAAGAGATTTGTTCTTTGATTAATGATTGGTAGTTGTTATTTAAAATATCTTTGAATTTTTCATCAAAGAAAATATTAAAACCTTTTATAACTCCTATTTTTTCGTCTTTTATCTTAACATATCTATTATCAGTTAAAGAAATATTTTTTTTACTAATATTTAAATTTTGAATCAGCTCGCTTTTATTTTTATCAACAAATTTTTGCATTAAACTTAGATGTATCTGCTCAGACAGTTTATTTTCAATATTTTTAACAGTTTCAACCCAAATAGAGTTATTTATCCAGTGTTTCTGGTTAGTGATGTATAGCCAGGTTCTTGTTTCATTCAAGTTGTAGATAAGATCATCGATGCTACCGTTATAATTTTGTAAGTAAGAAATTTCTTTGTCTAAAAATTTATCACTAAATCCCCATTGATTTTTAATGAGTTCATTAAATATTTTTGTTAGTAGTTCGACATGTTTTTCATCTGAAATATTTTGGTAATCTGGTATCCGACATACATCCCATAATTGTTTCAAAGTTTCAGGACTATCAAATTTAAAATTTTTTTTGTTATCTTCAAGAAATCTTACTAAAAATTTTTGATCCTCTGCATCTTTTTTTAGAATTAGTCGATGATTATCAGATTTCTTTTTTAAAGAGTTTACTAATTCATATTCTGATTTAAATGACAGAAGATGATTTCTCCAAAATATTTTTTTTACAGGTTCAAATTTATGGGCTTGTATATTTTCTATAGACTCAAGGTTTGTAAACTTTGCTCCGAGAGTAGTTCCAAAATAGCCTGTTTTTGTGTAGCGACCTGCTCTTCCAGCTATTTGACCTATTTCCATATCATTCAAGGGTCGGACATATTTTCCATCAAATTTTTCAAGACCAGAGAAATACACTTGATTAATATCTAAATTCAATCCCATACCAATAGCATCAGTGGCAACAATGTAATCGACTTCTCCATCTTCATATAATTTTACTTGAGAATTTCTTGTTTTGGGACTGAGCGCCCCAGCAACAAGAGCTACGCCTCCTTTTAAGGATCTTATCTGTTCAGCAATTTCATAAAGCCCTATTAAGTTAAATGCAATAATTGCTGATCGGGGTTTTACGTTTTGAATTTTTTTATGGCCTAAATAATTTAATCCTGAAAATCTATTTTTAAATATTATTTTTGCATCGGGAATTAATTCTCTAATAATTTCTTCCATTGTAAGAGAGCCTAAGAAGATAGTCTTTTGTTCTCCACGAGAATGTAAAAGCCTTTGAGTAAATATATGTCCTCTCTCATAGTCAGATGCTAGTTGAATTTCATCTATACAAACAAATTCAAAGAAATCATCTGGCATTGATTCGACAGTGCAAAAAAAATATTTTGCGTTTGAGGGAATTATTTTTTCTTCACCGGTTATTAATGCAATTTGATTTATTGGAAATAGTTTGCATGCTTTGTCATAATTTTCTCTTGCTAAAAGCCTTAAAGGGAAACCAAAAACACCGTTTTTAAAGGAAAACATTTGTTCAAAAGCATAAAATGTTTTTCCAGTGTTAGTTGGGCCTAAAATTATTTCAATTTGATTCATTTAATGAAAAGAAGTTACCATAAATAAAATGTTGACTTAATTAAATACTTTCTTAAGTTTTTTTTAAGAAAATGAATATCATTAGATATTCGTTTTATACTTACTAGTAAGTGTAAAAAGTAAGGAGGCTATAATGGCTAAAAAAAGAAAAGCTGCAAAAAAGAAAGCAGCTCCAAAGAAAAGGAAAGCTGCAAAAAAGGTAGCACCTAAAAAGAAGAAGGCTGCAAAAAAGAAAGCAGCACCTAAAAGAAAAGCTGCAAAAAAGAAAGCAGCACCTAAAAAGAAAAAAGCCACTAAGAAAAAAGCTGTAAGAAGAAAAGCTGCCAAGAAAAAGGCTGCTCCAAAGAAAAGGAAAGCTGCCAAGAAAAAGGCTGCTCCAAAGAAAAGGAAAGCTGCAAAAAAGAAAGCAGCTCCTAAAAAAAGGAAAGCTTCTAGAAAAAGAAGATAATTTTCTAAGTTTTAAATATTTAAAACATCAAAAGCGGGTTATAATCACCCGCTTTTTTTTATGATAGAAGTTAATAATTTATCTTTTGCTAGAGGGAATACTCTTATCTACAAAAATATTAATTTTAAAATACGTCCTGGTGAGTTATTACTCATTCAGGGAACAAATGGTGTGGGTAAAACAACCCTATTATCTAATATTGTCAATTTTATAGATCCACTAGAAGGCAGTATCACTTACAATAACTTAGTTATTGATAATTATATTGCCTCTAAGTCTTTTTTATATATTGGCGAGACTAACTTTGCCCATGACTCTCTGACTTTAAATCAAAATATTGAATATTGGCTTTCAATACACAATGTAAAATTTGATAAATTCATAAAAAATAAAAGTATTAATTATTTTTTTCAAGAATTAAATCTTGATAAAAAATTTTACCAGCTTTCATTTGGTCAAAAGAAAAAACTTCAATTGCTACTACTTATGTT
Source organism: uncultured Alphaproteobacteria bacterium (assembly GCA_902542505.1). GTDB lineage: Bacteria > Pseudomonadota > Alphaproteobacteria > HIMB59 > HIMB59 > HIMB59. The sequence continues at coordinate 33,700 of CACBUI010000005.1, forward strand.
AGTTAATAAACCCGTTTGGATACTTGATGATCCATTAAGTGGGCTTGATGATAAAACAATAATAAATTTAAATTCTTTATTCGAAAAAAAGTTAGAAAATAAAGGAATAATTATATTAGCAAGTCATCAAAATATTAATTTAAATAATTATAAAACACTTCAATTAACATGATAAAAAACTTTCTTAAATTAATTTCAAATGAATTTCAACTAATGCTTAAAGGGAGTGTCTTTAGTTTTGTTCTTTATTGTTTATTAATTATTTCATGTGCTATTTTTTCGTTATCATTAAAACACCAGTCAATGGGAATTAATGCATCATTATCTTTTTTATACATAATGATTTTTTTTATTTCATTATTTAAAGTTGAAAAAATTTATGGCCAAGATTTTGATGAAGCAAAACTTCATCAGTATTTACTTTCACCTTTCTCTTTAGAGATAATTGTTTTTGTTAAAAATATGATGATCTATTTAAATTTAATTATTTTTTTCTTTATATTCTCACCACTAATTTTGATTATTTTAAATATTGATCTAACTTATATGTTGAAGATAAATTTTCTTCTAGCGCTCTCTCTTTTAAGTATTATTTTTATAGCATCAATGACGGCATCTATAACAATCTCTAAGAATAATAGACTCTCACTTACAAGTATTTTAACATTGCCTCTTTTTGTCCCTATTCTTATATTTTCTATGGCAATAACTGATTTAATTGATTTTAATACAGGTAGAATGTATTTATTTTTTGTAGCTTATTTTTTATTAAATTTGGCCTTTTCACCTTTGCTAACTAGTTTTGCTCTAAAAAGATTATCAGTCTAATGTTTGCTATAACTCCAAATATACTTTCTAATTTTATGATCTCT
>CACBUI010000006.1 GCA_902542505.1 uncultured Alphaproteobacteria bacterium
GATGGACACGTCAGGTTCTTTTGGTGGATTGGGGATCGAAATCACAACAGATAAAGGGTTCATAAAAGTGGTTTCTCCAATTGACGATACCCCTGCCTATAAAGCTGGAATTTTAGCTGGAGATTACATAACGCATTTAGATGGCACATCAGTAGTTGATATGACTTTAAAAGAAGCAATTGATATTATGAAAGGTGAACCAGGAACCACTATAACTTTAACAATTTTTAGATCTGCCGAAGATCCATTCGATGTCGATATTAAAAGAGATATAATTAAAGTTGCATCTGTTAAACATCGTCTAATAAACGATGTAGGATACATAAGAATAATTCAATTTAATGAGCAAACAACAACAGGATTAAAAAAAAGTATAAAAGAGCTTGAAGACAGTAATGATGCTCCAATTGGTTATGTTCTGGATTTAAGAAATAATCCAGGGGGGTTATTAAATGAGTCTGTATCAGTTACAGATATGTTCCTTGATAAAGGAGAAATAGTTTCAATCAGAGGAAGAGAAAAGAAAGATGTTCAAGTTTACTCTGCTAAAAAAGGAGATCTAATCAATGGAAAACCATTGATTATATTAATCAATGAGGGTTCTGCTTCGGCATCTGAAATTGTTGCTGGTGCATTACAAGATCATGATAGAGCAGTAATTATGGGTATAAAGTCATTTGGAAAAGGTTCTGTGCAAACCATTATACCTATTGACAGCGGTGCAATCAGACTCACCATCGCAAAGTATTACACACCAAGTGGGGATTCAATACAAGCAGTTGGTATTGAGCCGGATGTTGTTGTGCCAAGAGCCGAACTAAATGTGATTGATAATAACTTTACGTTTAGAGAGTCAGATTATCGAGAAGCTTTAGATAATGAGACAAATGAAGAAAGTGAGGAGGAAGAGTCAACTGATGATATTCTTGAGAGAGATTATCAGCTATCTCGTGCCATTGATGCAGTCAAAACCATAGCTGTATTAAATTAATGAAAATAAACCCCAAAGATTATCGACCAAATGTCGGTATGATGATTATTAATCAAAATAAAGAAATATTTGTTGGAAAAAGAATAGACCACCCTTCAGAATTTTGGCAAATGCCACAAGGTGGTATTGATCCAAAAGAAAAATCTGAAGTGGCAGCTCTAAGAGAAATGGAGGAAGAGGTTGGTATAAAAAAAAATAAAGTTAAATTAATCTCACAGAGCAAAGACTGGTATTACTATTCTTTACCTAAAGACTTATCAAAAACTCTTTGGAAAGGTAAATACAAAGGTCAGCGTCAAAAATGGTTCTTGTATGAATTTAAAGGTAGTGAGAAAGATATAAATATTGAAACATCTCACCCTGAATTTTCTGATTATAAATGGGTTAAACCAGATTTTTTGGTTCCCAACATAGTGCCTTTTAAAAAAGCAATTTACGAAAAATTATTAAAAGAATTTAAAGACTATTTATAAGGCGGATTATTTACCACTTGTTCAAACGTACCCAGAGCAGTTTCATTACCCTCTAGTTCTTGATAGGTTTTAGATTGTTGGTAGTTAGAGCTATTAACATCAGACAATGGCTCTATTTGATCAACTAAGACCTCACAAACCTTTTCTTTTAGCATAACCAAACCACCTGACACAAAGAAACTCTCATCGACTTTGTTTGAAGACATAATTGCCATTTGACCAGGTCGCAAAGAACTGATGAACGGAGAATGATTAGGCATTGCAGCAAAATCACCCTCTGCTCCTGGCAAAACTGCCATTTCAACTTCTTTTTCAAAAATCACTTTTTGAGGGGATACGACCTTCAAATTAATCATAACTACTTCGTTGCTTCCTCAGCCATTTTTTTTGCTTTTTCTAGTGCTTCTTCAATTGTTCCAACCAAATAAAAAGCCGCTTCAGGGATGTGATCGTAGTCACCTTTAACCAATCCATCAAAACCTTTGATGGTATCCTCTAAAGAAACAAACTTACCTGGCGAACCTGTAAACACCTCTGCAACATGGAAAGGTTGACTTAAGAAACGTTGAATTTTTCTAGCTCTTGATACAACGAGCTTATCTTCTTCAGATAATTCATCCATGCCTAAGATTGCAATAATATCTTGTAAACTTTTATAGGTTTGAAGAGTTTTTTGAACATCTCTTGCAACTTGATAATGCTTCTCACCCAAAGTTCTTGGTTCTAAAATTCTAGAAGTGGAGTCTAAAGGATCCACTGCAGGATAAATACCAAGTTCTGCAATTGATCTGTTTAACACAGTAGTTGCGTCTAAGTGAGAAAATGATGTTGCAGGTGCAGGGTCAGTTAAATCATCAGCAGGAACATAAATCGCTTGTACAGATGTTATTGATCCTTTGTTAGTAGTCGTAATTCGTTCCTGAAGTGCACCCATATCTGTAGCCAAAGTAGGTTGATATCCCACAGCTGATGGAATACGTCCTAGTAAAGCAGAAACCTCTGATCCAGCTTGTGTAAATCGGAAGATGTTGTCTACAAAGAATAAAACATCTTGATTTTCTTCATCTCTAAAATATTCAGCTTGTGTTAAACCAGATAAAGCAACTCTTGCTCTAGCTCCTGGAGGTTCATTCATTTGACCATAAACTAGAGACACTTTAGAGGTATCACCCTCAAGGTTGATAACACCTGACTCAATCATTTCATGATAAAGATCGTTCCCTTCACGAGTTCTTTCTCCCACTCCAGCAAAAACAGAGTATCCACCATGAGCTTTAGCTACGTTATTAATTAATTCCATAATTAAAACAGTTTTTCCAACACCGGCACCGCCGAAAAGACCAATTTTTCCACCCTTTGAGTAAGGTGCTAAAAGATCGATAACTTTAATACCCGTAACAAGAACTTCGGTTTCGGTTGATTGATCAACAAAATCAGGAGCTGCTCTGTGAATAGGAAGAGATTTTTTTGATTCAATTGGACCTCGCTCGTCAATGGGCTCACCGATAATGTTCATAATTCGACCTAATGTTTCTGGTCCGACTGGCACAGAAATAGGATCACCATTGTCTTGAACCTCTTGGCCCCTTTGAAGACCTTCCGTTGCGTCCATAGCAATAGTTCGAACAGTATTTTCACCGAGATGCTGCGCTACTTCTAAAATCAAATCTTGATCACCTACTTTTGTAGATAATGCATTTAAAATTGGGGGTAATTCTCCTTCAAAGGCGACGTCAACTACAGCCCCTAATACCTGTGTAACTTTTCCTGCCTTATTACTTGCCATTTGTTGCTCCTTTCCTAAACAGCTTCTGCTCCAGAAATAATTTCAATAAGTTCTTTTGTGATGAATGCTTGTCTTGTTCGGTTGTAAGTTAGTGTTAACCGATCAATCATGTCTCCCGCGTTTCTTGTAGCGTTGTCCATGGAAGTCATTCTTGCTGCATGCTCAGACGCAGAGCTTTCAAGAACACTTCTATAAATTTGTGTTAAAAAATTTCTTGGAACCAAGTACTCTAAAAGTTCATTTTTATCAGGTTCAAATTCAAAAACAGCAATATTGGCTTCACTCTCATCTTCACTAGTTTCTTCATTGCTTAGAGGTATCAACGATTGATACGTGGGCTCTTGCGAAATCGCAGAAACAAACTTATTAAATAAAATAGAAACTTCATCTATCTCATTATTTTCAAATAGTTCCATAATTTTATTTTTTATTTCCTCTGAAACCTGAAGTTGTCTATCATTAGAATTTAAATCTTCGAAACTAGCTACAATATCTAAGTCTGTTTTTTTATAAAAACTAGATGCTTTTTTGCCAACAGTCATTATTTTGACAGACTTACCTTGTCCTTGTTGATCACTAATCCATTTTTTTGCGTTTCTAAAAAGATTAGAGTTGAAACCTCCACATAGACCACGGTCAGAAGAGTTGATTATTAAAAGACTAATTTTTGAATTTTCTCTACCAGTTAAGATTTCTGGTAAGTCAGCGCTATTTTTAGTATTTCCAGCCAAAGATGAAAGGATAAAACTTAAGCTATCTGCGTAGACCCTAGATGACTCAGCTAATTCTTGAGCTCGGCGTAACTTACTCGCAGCTACCATCTTCATCGCAGATGTAATTTTTCGAGTGGATTTAACACTGGAAATTCTATTCTTTAATTCTTTTAAATTTGGCATTAATTATAATTAGCTGTGAATTTTTCTAAATAATCCTCGATTTTTTTATCAGACTCATCGCTGAAATTACCTGTATTATTAATTTCGTCAAAAATATCTGAATGATCGGCACGAAGTCCCTCAAGAAACTTAACTTGAAAATCTGTAATTTTGGATATTTCAATTTTATCCAAGAAACCCCTAACACCTGAGTACAAGCTTAAAACTTGATCAGCCACAGACATCGGAACGTATTGATCTTGTTTTAATAGTTCTGTTAACCTCTCACCTCTTGCAAGTAACTGTTTGGTAGAGGCATCAAGGTCTGATGCAAATTGAGAGAAAGCAGCCATTTCACGATATTGGGCTAACTCTAATTTGATTTTACCAGCAACCTTTTTCATAGCTTTAGTTTGTGCTGCGGAACCCACACGACTCACAGATAAACCGACATTAATTGCTGGTCTAATACCTGAGAAAAACAATTCTGTCTCTAAGAAAATTTGACCATCTGTAATTGAAATCACATTAGTTGGGATAAAAGCAGATACATCACCAGCTTGAGTTTCAATTACGGGAAGTGCTGTTAAACTACCTCCACCATTCTCATCGTTCATTTTAGCTGCTCTTTCTAGAAGACGAGAGTGAAGATAAAAAACATCACCAGGAAACGCTTCACGCCCTGGCGGTCTTCTAAGCAATAAAGACATTTGTCTATACGCAACAGCTTGTTTTGATAAGTCATCATAAACGATTAGACCGTGCATTCCATTATCACGGAAAAACTCACCCATAGAGCAACCTGCATAAGGAGCTAAAAATTGGAGTGGTGCTGGATCAGAAGCTGAAGCTGCAACCACGATGGTGTATTCCATAGCTCCATTTTCCTCTAAGGTTTTAACAACCTGAGCAACTGTTGATCTCTTTTGCCCAATAGCTACATAGATACAATATAATTTTTTTGATTCATCATCAGACTGGTTAATTTCCTTTTGGTTAATTATGGTGTCAATAGCAACAGCTGTTTTGCCAGTTTGTCTATCACCAATAATCAATTCACGCTGTCCTCGACCAACAGGGACTAGTGAGTCAAGGGCTTTAAGCCCTGTCTGCATTGGTTCGCTTACACTTTGTCTAGGAATAATACCAGGTGCTTTAACTTCTATTCTACTAGACTCACTACTTTGGATAGGACCTTTGCCATCAATAGGATTTCCGAGAGCATCGACAACTCTTCCTAACAAGCCTTTACCAACAGGTACCTCAACAATCTTTTGTGTTCTTTTAACTGTATCGCCTTCTTTAATACCTCTATCATCACCAAAAATAACAATACCAACATTGTCCTCTTCAAGGTTAAGTGCCATTCCTTGGACACCACCAGTAAATTCTACCATTTCACCTGCTTGGACATTGTCCAAACCATAAACTTGAGCAACTCCGTCACCAACTTTTAGGACAGTTCCTACTTCTGAAATATCTGCTTGGCTTTCAAAGTTATTAATCTGATCTCTGATGATAGAAGAGATCTCCGATGCTTTTATTGACATTAAATGTCTCCTTTCACATTGTTGGTAAATTTAGAAACTTGATTAAGAATACTTAGGTCGATCATCTTTGATCCGATTACTACAGTCATTCCTCCTAGTAAAGAATTGTTTACGTGGAACTCTAAATTAATTTTGGAACCATATTGGTTGTGTAATAAATCCTGAATACTATTTTTTATTTCATCATTAATTGCATGAGATGTTGTTACTCTAGCTTTTTGATATCCCCTTTTTTCAAAAAGAACATCCTGAAAATCAGATAAAACATTTTCAAATAGATTAAGTCTTTTATTTTTTTTTAGTGTATTGACAAGGCCAGATAAAATTTTTTCTGATGGCAATCCTTGAATTATTTTTAAAAGAATACTTGATTTTAATTCATTTTTGGTCAGAGGTGATTTTAAAAGTGAGGATAACTCTTGGCTGTCAGCCATGGTCTCAGATAAACTTTGAGCATCTTTTAGCAAGGCATCTAATTCTTCATTTTTGACTGAGTCAAACAAGGCAGTGGAATACCTTTTAGATGCGATTTTATTGGTCATTTTGTTCAGTTAACCACAATTTTTTATCACATCACTAGGCTTACCGGCATCATACAAATGACGCATCAAGCAATTGATAGTGGATCAATATCAATATTTATAAAACGCCTGTATTTAGGGGCTATTTTTGACATTAAGATGCCTATTTTTTTTCTCAAAGCTTTATATGTCCTCTCTTTAAAATAAAAATTCTCATGAAAGTGCCTCATTTTATAAGGAATCAATGAAGGAACAGGTCCTAAAATATCAAGTCTACTCTCTTTGGATATATCAAGAATTTCTTGGCAAGCCTCTCTTATTGCTAAGACATTAGGGTGGATTAATTGAATTTGAACAATTTTGTAAAATGGAGGTAGATTGTTATCTTCTCTTCTTTGAAGTTCTAATTTTATAAATTGATCTCTACTTTGGTTCTTAAGAGAATTGTAAATCGAATGCTTAGGATTGTAGGTTTGAATTAATACTTTACCCCTGTTGCCCTCTCTTCCAGATCTTCCTGCTACTTGTTGCAAAAGTTGGTATGTTTTTTCCATAGCTCTGAAATCAGGACTATACAGACTTGAGTCTGCATCAATAATATTAACTAATTTTAAATTTGGAAAATGAAAAGACTTACCAATTATTTGAGAGCCAATTAACAGACTAGTCCTTAAATTAAAAATATTTTCAATGATCTCTTTTTTATTTTTTTTTGATTTTAATGTGTCACTAGAAAATAATTGATTTGAATATCCAGGAAAAAGACGAGTAACCTCCTCTTGAAGTCTTTCTAACCCTATACCAATCGATATAAATTTTTCAGATGAACACATCTTACATATTTGGTTAGGCTCAAAATAATTTGAACAATGGTGACAAATGAGTCTATCAATTTTTTTATGATAAACTAAATTTACTGCACAATTTTGACACTGTATTGGTGTATGACAACTTACACATATTTTGGATGGAGCATAACCGCGTCTATTAAGAAAAAATAAAACTTGTCCTTTTTGTTTTAAGATCTTATTTGTTTCATCAAATACTTGTTTTGATATCCAAGCCCTAGAGCTAGGTTTTGATTGGTTCATGTCAACAATTTCAACTGATGGTAATTGAGTTTTATGAAATTGATTGGAAAGATGATGAATATGAAATTTTCTCTGATTAGAATTATGAAGGCTCTCTAATGATGGGGATGCACTTATTAAAAGACATAAAGCCTTTGAACATTTTGCTTTATATATGGCCATATCTCTTGCTTGATATTTTGGGCCGTCTTCTTGTTTATAAGATGAGTCGTGCTCTTCATCGCATATAATTAATTTTAAATTCTTGAAAGGAAGTAAAACTGATGACCTTGCTCCAACTAAAACGCATGGTTCGCCCGATAAAAGAGATCTGATTATTCTAGCTTTTTGAATTTTTGATTGTTTGGAGTGCCAAATAAAGGGCCTACAACCAAAATATTTAAAAAATCTTCTAGACCATTCTTCAGTAAGAGCTATCTCTGGTAAAAGTATTAAAGATTGATTTCCTTTGACTAAATTTGATTCAACAGCTTTTAAATACAACTCTGTTTTACCCGAACCTGTAACACCATCTATAAGGTGAACTTGAAAATCATTATTTTTATTTATTTGAAGTGATTTAAAAATATTTTCTTGATCAGGGTTTAAAGAAATATTTTGCGCCATTCCATCAAAAATAAAACTGTCTGTAGTTTGAGAAATTTTTTTTTCTTCTAAAAATTTCTGCCAATCTTTTTTTGATAGGTTGTATTTATCAATGAGATTTTTTTGAGTTTCATAAATTTTATTTTCAAAAAGATAATAATTTTTTAATTTTGTATTAGGAAATTGTTGTATTGCCATCTTCAAAACCATACCTAAATCTATGAAGCAATGTATTGACACATACTTGTAAAAATCAATGTTATCTGTGCAAACAGTAAATTGATAATAATTACTAATTGAAAGTACTTTTTTTAGATCGAATTTTAAATCTTTAATGTTTGTTTGAGATATAATAACTCCTGCTGATTTTCTTTTTCTTAAAGGTATTTCAACAATGGAGCCTACCTCGACAGAATGTGAGTATTTATAAGTCAGGCTATCGTTTATTTGCCCTATTGGCATAACTTGGTAGTAATAATCCATTTTAAATTTTGATTCTAATTTATAATATAATGTAATGAATTTTATTGAACTGTTAGAACAGTTAAAAATAGATAAATCCTCAATACAAGACTTTGATAAATGGGCTACTTATTTAAAAGACATAAAAGGCCACTCGGAAAACACATATAGATCTTACTGCTTTGATGTATGTGATTTTTTAATTTTCTTTAAATTCTATAATGGAAATTCAGTATCTTTATCAAATTTAAAAGATTTAAATTTGCAGACATTTAGGGCTTGGTTGGCAGATCTCAGTGAGAATAGAAAATATAAAAATATTTATAAAAAACCATTGTCAGCAAGATCAAGGAGAAGAGCGATTAGTTCTATTAAAAATTTTTTTAAGTATTCATCTCTAAATAATGATTTATATAAAGTTGCTTATAGCGAGGTTCAATTATTAAAAAATCCAAAAATTCCAAGATCCCTTCCTAAACCTATTGCAGAGGGAGATATTGAGCTTTTAATTGAAGAATTAAAAAAAATATCAAAAAAAAGCTGGGTTCAAAAAAGAAATATAGCTTTGCTTTATCTTTTGTACGGATGTGGGCTACGAATAAATGAGGCGCTATCTATTACTAAAAGCCATTTAATTGATAAAAGTTCTCTTACAATCTTGGGCAAAGGTAATAAAGAAAGATTAGTGCCAGTTCTTGATATTGTAGCTAACTCATTAGAAAATTATCTAAAAGAAATACCATATGATTTGCCAAGCGATGTTTCGATATTTGTTGGAGATAGAGGTAATCCACTTAAAGCCTCATCTTTCCAAAGAGATTTGAAGAATGCCAGAGTAAATTTGGGGCTACCAAAAACAGCAACACCTCACTCATTAAGACATAGTTTTGCAACTCACCTATTAAAAAATGGCGGAGATTTAAGAATAATTCAAGAATTACTAGGACATAGTTCGTTATCTACAACTCAAATATACACTGAAGTAGATGATATAAGTTTAGAAAAAACTTATAAAGAAAAAAACCCTAGTAAGTAAATTTAGATTTTACCTCTAACTATAAAATGAGGATTGATTATATCTTTCTTTGAATATTTTAACCTATTACCTTTTAGGTCTTTTACAGTACCACCTGCTCCCTCTACAACCGCTTGTGCTGCTGCAGTGTCCCATTCAGAAGTAGGTCCCAGCCTAGGATATAAATCTGCCAAACCCTCTGCTATCATACAAAACTTTAAAGAACTACCGGCTTGTAGAGTGTCAAAATTATTAAACTGAGATAAATAAGTTTTAGTCTCATTATTGAGATGACTTCTGCTAGTAACAATCTTTAATTTATCGGATGGTGATTGCACAGAAATAGATTTGATATTGTCATTTAATAACTTGTATGAACCTTTGTTAAGACCCCCAAAAAATAATGTCTTATCTTTTGGAATGTAAACAAACCCTTGGGTGGGATAATTGTTGTTAATCAAAGCAATATTAATTGTAAATTCACCATTCTTATTGATAAATTCTTTAGTACCATCCAAAGGATCAACTAACCAGTATTTTGGCTCATCAGTATACTTTTGCTCACCCTCCTCTGAAATTATGGGGTAAGCTGAAATAGATGATAATAAATCAGAAATGTGTACATGTGATGCTAAATCTGCTTCTGTTAATGGACTTTTATCGTCTTTTAATTCAATACTTTGATCATAGTTGTCATAAATATTAAGAATTTTTTGGGAACATAGCTCGAGATTTTCACTGATTTCATTGAAAAACTCAAATTGTCGTATTATGTTATTATTTGTCATTTTTTTAAAATTTTACTTTTTTTTATATACATTTAGATTATTTTTTGTATTTTTCCAATAATACGACAAATGGTCAATTATAATGAATCATACTTTATTTTTTAAAATTAACCCATCAATAAAATTTCCTGCTTGGGATAGCGATAGTCATTATAAATTCCTTTTTAGTAAAAATTTATTTAAAACAAAAAGATCGTATGAAAGGTGGTTGGAAAAAATATCAATTTTTCCAGAGAATTTAAATATAGAAAGCTTTTTAAACATACATGTAGGCAATATAAACAAATTAATTTATGAAGATTCCATAAAAAAATTTGAAAAACAAAGATCACTTATTTTGTTCATTCAATACGTTGAGGTAAATAATAATAAATTTTTATTTGCAAATGATAGACGTAATGGAAGACTATGGGTCAAAGTTAAATCAAATAAAATAAAAGATATTTCTGAGAGTTTAAAATATTTCTCGAAATTAAGAAAAAAAAATATTATTATTTTTCCTGACGCTTATCTTCTTAAAATTTTTCTAGATCAAAAAATTGATGAAAATCAAATTAAAAATAAATCAAAACTCACAATTCATTTTCCTGAGTATTTATTTTATATAAATAATCTCAAAATTAATGATACGAAACTACTCAATAAATTTAATTTGCCTCCAAACAGTTATCTTTCAGATCTAGAAGCGGAAAGTATTCATATTATCAGAGAAGTAGTTAGTGAAACAAAAAATCCTGTCATGCTTTACTCAATAGGAAAAGATAGTTCAGTGATGTTAAAGCTTGCTCAAAAAGCTTTTTACCCTAGTCTTCCCCCATTTCCTCTACTACATGTTGATACTCGATGGAAGTTCCGAGAAATGTATTTATTTAGAAATTGGGTAGAAAAAAATAGTGGTATGGAGTTAATAACACATATTAATCCTGATGGTATTAAATCAAATATTAATCCCTTTGATCATGGCTCTGCTCTCCACACTGATATAATGAAAACTCAGAGTCTAAAACAAGCCTTGGACAAGTATAAATACGATGCTGCTTTTGGTGGAGCAAGAAGAGATGAAGAGAAATCAAGAGCTAAAGAAAGGGTTATTTCATTCCGAAACCCCTCTCATCAATGGGATCCCAAAAATCAGCGTCCAGAGCTTTGGTCTTTATATAACTCTAAAGTCAATAAGGGTGAAAGCACAAGGGTTTTTCCATTATCTAATTGGACAGAATTAGATATTTGGCAATATATATACCAAGAACAAATACCAATAGTTCCCTTATATTTTGCAAAAGTTAGACCTGTAGTAGTGAGAGATGGAATGATTATTATGGTAGATGATGATCGATTTAATATTCAATCTAACGAAAAAATTGAATTAAAAAGAATTAGGTTCAGAACACTTGGTTGTTATCCCTTAACTGGTGCTATTGAATCAAATGCAAATTCACTTGAAGACATTGTTCTTGAACTTCTTCAATCCAAAACATCTGAAAGACAAGGAAGAGCTATCGATACAGATTCAAGTAGCTCTATGGAAATCAAAAAAATTGATGGTTATTTTTAAATGTATAAAGCCGGTACAATTAGCAGATACTTAAAAAGTCAAGCTTCCCTTAATCTATTAAGGTTTATCACTTGTGGATCTGTTGATGATGGTAAAAGTACATTAATTGGTAGGATGCTTTATGAATCTCAAATGATATTTGATGATCAAGTTGCTTCCTTAAAAAACGACTCAAAAAAATATGGAACACAAGGTGAGAATATAGATTTTGCATTACTGGTCGATGGTTTATCAGCTGAGAGAGAACAAGGTATTACTATAGATGTTGCATATCGATTTTTTTCAAGTAGCAAAAGAAAGTTTATTGTAGCAGATACACCAGGTCACGAGCAATATACTAGAAACATGGCGACTGGGGCCTCAACAGCTGAGTTAGCTATTTTACTTGTTGATGCCCGTAATGGCATACTTACACAAACTAAGAGACATTCTTTTATTGTATCTCTTCTAGGAATTAAAAATATTATCTTGGCAATTAATAAAATGGATTTAGTTAACTATGATAAAAATATTTATAAAAAAATAAGCTCAGATTACAAATTATTCTCAAAAAAATTAAATTTTGAAAATATTCAAAGTATTCCTATATCAGCACTTAATGGAGATAATATTCACAAAAAATCTAAATACATGAAATGGTACAATGATAAAACCCTATTTGACTATTTAGAAACTACTAAAACTAAAATACAAAGCTCTGACAGTTTTGTGTTACCTGTTCAAAGTGTCAATAGACCTAATTTAAATTTCAGAGGATATTCAGGAACCATCGCTGAGGGAAAAATTAGAAAGGGTGATGAGTTAATTTCTCTTCCGTCAAATCAAAAAGTAAAAGTAAAAGATATTTTTGTAGGCGAAAGATCCATTAAAACTGCTAATTTAAAGCAAAGTATTACACTTACCATAGACAAAGAGATAGATACCTCTAGGGGCGATATACTATGCTCAAAAAACTCCGCAGTTGATATGGCTGACCAATTTAACGTTAATGTTATTTGGATGTCAGAGGATAAGGGTTTTACTGGAAGAACTTATTTAGCGAAAATTCATAATATCTCAACCAGCATTAAAATTATGAACATAAAAAAAATATATGATGTAAATACGCTAGAATTCACTGCTGGAAATGAGCTACAACTTAATGATGTTGCAGAAATTTCTATCTCATTTAATAAAACTGTTCCCTTTTCGACTTTTAAAGAAAATAAAATTTTGGGATCTTTAATAATTATTGATCCAATTAATAATCAAACTATTGGAATGGGAATGATAAACTTTTCTCTTCGTAGATCACAAAATATTCAACTTCAAAACTTAACCATCAATAAGAATTTAAGAGAGAAGATGAATGGTCATAAAGGTCAAGTGCTGTGGATGACTGGCATCTCAGGATCAGGAAAATCCACTATAGCTAATGAACTAGAAAAAATATTATATTCTCAAGGTAAAAAAACATACATTCTTGATGGAGACAATATCCGACACGGATTAAATAAAGATTTAGGTTTTACAGACAAAGATAGAGTTGAAAATATAAGACGAGTTGCAGAGGTGGCAAAACTTATGTGTGACGCTGGTCTAATTGTGATCACTGCTTTTATATCACCATTTAGATTAGAAAGAGAAATGGCTAGATCACTTTTTGAAAAAAATGAATTTAAAGAAATATATATTTCAACTCCTTTAAAAGTAGCTGAAAAAAGAGATCCAAAGGGTTTATATAAAAAGGCAAGACAGGGTAAAATACCAAACTTCACAGGGATAGACAGTATCTATGAAAAACCTACAAACCCTGACTTAGAAATTGATACCTCTAAAGATTCTTTAAGTAAGGCTGTAAAAAAAATATTGAATATTATTACTTAAGTCGAATTTCCAATTGTTGAAATTTAGTCATATCAAAAACTATGTTTTCAAAAACAACATCTTCAAAATTTAAATTAGGATTTAATGAAAACCCGAATGGTTCAAGAGGTTGACCTTTAAAATCTCTTGAAAATTTTCCATTTCCATCAGTATCTTGAAAGGCAAACAGGCCTATATTAATATGTGGGAAAGCTTTTAAATTAATATTATTAAATTTGTTTATATCCTGTTCTACAACAATAAAAAGAGGTGCGGAATTTTCCTCGAAATAATATTTCCTATCATACCCCAGAATGTGAATTGGGCTTGAAGCATCAACAAAACCTGTGATTTTTGCTGTGAGATGATCTGAATATGAAGTTTTTATTACAAAAAAAGCCTGAAAAATCAGGAAATAAATGATCAATTTAATATTAGCCAGATAGCTGTGCATAACTTTTGAAAGATTAATGTATTTTCACAAAAGTTGTACAAACAATTTGATTGGATTTAAAACAAAAGAACAAACTATAAAAAAAACTTGAAAAACATGGTTTTTTTTTTAATTAATTTGGAATGTCATATCATCATTCAACCAATAAACTACATGCATAATGAATAACTGTGGATAACTCTGTTTAAAAGTATTAATTTATCCTTAGTTATGAAAAAAGGATACATCATTGTGAGAGTTTCAATTCACAATAATGAATTATTTCAAAAATATCCTCCCTTATCAACTGAAGTGATGAAAAAATATGGGGGTAAATACATAATTAGAGGTGGAAAAACTGATGTTTTAGAGGGGGAGTGGCCTGTAGACAGAACTACCGTTGTAGAATTTGAAAGCTTTGAAAGTGCTAAAAAATGTTATGAGTCTGTTGAATACTCAGAGGCTATGAAAATTAGGCAAAATAGTACAAAAAGTGACCTCATATTAATAGAGGGATATTAATTCTTTTTAAAAAATTGATCGGCTAATTTGAGTTTGTCTTTTTTCTTTTTCAGTAAAATCTCAAGACTTTTAATTTCTAATTTATGACTGTCAATCATTTCCTCAATTTCTTCAACACTCAAGTCGTCTAAGTCAATTGGTTTTGTTTTTTTAGGCTCTTCTTCATCAAACATTTGTTCTATATCCTTCCTTTGTCCAAATAATTGGAAAAAAACTTTCATCTAACTCATCTGTTTCTAATTTTTTATATTTTTTGTAAATTCTCGCTGTACCTCCTGTGTTTGTAGGATGGAACTTTGAGTCAGAAGGAACGCAATGAGCAACTATTGCTCTTCTATTACTGTTTGTATTATTAATACCTGACCCATGCCAAGTGTATCCATGATGAAATGCTACTCCACCTGCTGGAACTTCAACATATTGAATTTGAATTTCTTTATTTAATTTTGAAGCATATTCATTTAACTCTTTTTTATAATCTCTAGGAGAATGAAACTGTCCTTTAGGAGGACTTAATCCCCAAAGGTGTGATCCTTTTACATATTCAAGTGTCCCTTTTTCTTTATCGACATTATCGATGGGCATCCAACATGTCATCATAGTTTGTGGAACAATCCAATCATCGTATGCAGCATCTTGATGATAAGCTAAAGTTTTACCTCCAGGTGGTTTCCATAAAACATTGTCTTGTAAAAGTCTTGATCCGCTCCAACCCATTAGTTCAGCACAAGCTTTTCCTAAAAATTCATTGCAGACTATTTCCTTTATCGAATTATCTGATTTCCATGCATTACAAATTTGTCTAGTAACATCTTTGGGTCCACTTTCAAACTTCCAATTCCACTCGTCAGGTTCAATACCTGTTTCAAAGTTTCCATTAAATAAATTATGAAACCTCTCATATAATCGCTCAAAATGGGTCGTATTAAGAAAACTCTCAATAATCAAAAAACCATTTTTTTGAAAATCTTTTTTTTGATCCTCATTTAAAGAAATTTCTATCATTATAAAAATTTTATTATCCTTTATGAAATATATTTTAGATTATCATTTAAATAAATTGACATTTTTAGTAGATTTCTGATAATCCAATAATGTCAAAAAAACTAATACTAATAATACTTTCTTCATTTTTTTTAATCAGTAGTTGCGCAACTGTGAGCGAAAAAGCTAATGACGCTTACGATACTGTAGCGGGTGCCGTATCTAAAGGTTACAACAAAGTTAAAGATACAGTAACCGGCGGCGACGACGATTAAGTTTAGCGCTTTACAAGGCGTGTCCTTTGCTGAGTTCAAATTAATTTAATTTAATGAAATTTATATCTCTCCAACATATTTCAATTGAGGATCCGGGGACGTTTAAAGATTTTCTTATAGAAGATGGTCATAGTATAACAACTATCCAATTGGATGAGGGTGATAGTATTCCAAATAATTTAGATGAATTTGACGCTATGCTTTGTATGGGTGGTCCTATGGATACATTTATGGAAGATCAATATCCATGGTTAGTTGCTGAAAAAAAAGCAATAGGTGAATATGTTTTAAACCTTAAGAAACCTTTTTTAGGGTTTTGCTTAGGATGTCAGCTTTTAGGTGAGGTATTGGGAGGAAAGGTAGTTGAGTCCAAACCGCCTGAAATTGGAGTATTGGATATTAACATTGAAGAAATTGCAAAAGCAGATCATATTTTTGATTTTCTTCCGAATAAAATAAAAGCATTGCAATGGCATTCTTATGAAGTGGTAGGTTTGGAGACTAACTCTAAAGTGAGAGTTATAGGCACTTCACCCTCAACACAATATCAAATATTTGGTTATGATAAATATGCCTATGGAATTCAATTTCATTTAGAAATTCGAAAAACTACTGTTGATGATTGGGCTCAAGTTCCTGAATATAAAAATGCTCTCGAAAAATCTCTTGGAGCCGATGCCTTACCTCAAATGAAAGATATGGTAGCTAAAGAAATTGATACTATGGTGATGCAGTGCAACCAAATGTATAAAAACTTCGTTAAAATAATTAATAATTAGTTTTTTATTAACTTAATTTAGATGCACAGAAGAGATTTTATAAAAAAGGTTATACTTTTCTCACTATCCTTTGTAATTCTAAAGACAAAAATAATGGCAAACAATCTCTTTAAACCTTTCAATCTAGTAGATGGGGTCTTTGCCAATAACTACGTTTCACATAAAAGTAGTTTCAAAGATTTTTGGAAATGGAGGAGGGAGTCAAGTAAACCGGAACCGATTGCATTTCCTATGTTTGAAAATGACCCTGAATACTTAAAATCTAATAAATCTGAAAATACAATTACTTGGATTGGACATTCAACTTTCTTACTACAAATTGATGGTATTAATATATTAACTGACCCCCATTTTACAAAAAGAGCATCACCTCTGAGTTTTATGGGACCTTCAAGAACGACACCTCCTGGATTAAAAATAGAGGAATTACCATTTATTGACTTTGTTTTAATTTCTCATAATCACTATGATCATCTTGACTCAAAGACTATTCAACTTTTATTAAAAAAACAAAATGTAAATCAACCAAGATTTTTTGTGCCACTTAAATTAAAAGAAATTATATCAAAATTAGGCGCAAGAAATGTTATGGAACATGAATGGTGGCAAATGACTCAGTTCAAAAACTTAGAAATTCATTCTGTCCCAGTACAACATTGGAGTAAGAGAACATTTAACGATACAAATAAAACACTTTGGTGTGGTTGGGTTGTTAAAGCAAATAATTTTAAGTTTTTTTTTGTTGGCGATACCGGATATTCAAAGGATTTTAAGGATATTCAAAAAAAATTTGGATCGTTTGACTTATCAACAATACCCATTGGAGCATATGCCCCAAGGTGGTTTATGAAAGACTCGCATTGTAATGTTGAAGAGGCAATTCAAATTCACAAAGATGTTAAATCTAAAAAATCTATAGCTATGCATTGGGGAACATTTCAATTAACAGATGAGCCTATGGATGAGCCTATAAAATTACTACAAGAACTAACTAAGCAGTTAAAGATAAGCAAAGATGAGTTTTCTTTTATGACTCACGGTCAAACAAAGAAAATTTAGGTAAAATAATTATAGGCCTGATAAGACAGAGTTATTACAATTACTATTAATGCCCATATACTTAAATTACTCAAAAACTGTTTAAGGGAAGAGTTTGTATCCAAAAAATGAGGTCCCACTAAAATCAGTAGACATACAAAATAAATAATAGGCATTATGATTTCTGCTGACATTATTGATCTTTTTTTAGTTTATCTAAACTAATCTCCTCAGAAAATTGTTCATTTAACTTTTCAGCATTATTTCTAGTTTTTATCATATCATCTTTTTTTTCGTTCTGATTTACAACTACATCAACCAAAATTGCTATCAGAAGATTTAACATAGTAATGGCACAAACAATTATAAAACTAAAAAAATAAATCCATGCCCACCAATAAATTTCTTGAAGAGGCAACATTACCTGCTCCCAAGAAGATAATGTTAAAACTTGAAATAAAGTAATCATTGAAACCCCCACATCAGACCATCTCTCGGGTATGTTATTTGAAAAGACTATTGCTCCAATAGTTGCATAAATATAGAGAATTATGAAAAGCAATAAACTTACATAAAAAACTCTTTTTAACGATCCAATCAAAGACTCAATGATTAATTTTAACTCAGGAATAATAGATATAACTCTCAAAACTCTAAATACTCTTAATAATCTCAAAAGAAGAAAACTGGAGTTGTTAGGTATTGGTATTAACGAGACCAAAACAATAAAAGTGTCAAAAATATTCCAACCATTTTTAAAAAAATTTGATTTTTTTGGCTCTCCTATAAAACGAATTGAAATTTCTATTACAAAAAAAATAGTTATTAAATAGTCTAAATATTTAATGAGCTCTCTTGAGAACTCTTCTAAATTGTAAGTATTTAAACCGATAGTAAATGCATTAAATATAATGATAAATAAAACTGAGTATTGAAATAACTTGCTTTCTCGTATTTTAAAAAAGGTTTGTTTCATTTATTTCAAAAAGTTTATAGGTAATTTAACAACAGAATGATTGTGAAATTTTATATCATTTTTATCATACATAAATAATTCGTATTTTTCGATTGTTTGAGAAGTTAAATTATTACATTTAGGTTTATCTAGTAACTTTTCACATTTTGACTCTGCATTTACACCATCAAAATAAACGATACGCTGTGGAATTATTTCAGTATTAAATGCTTTTTTATAACGTGATATGGCAGAGGCGTACAGTCCATATCTAAGATTTAGTTCCTCACCCTTAGATGTATTGCTAGTTCCTTTAAAATCTATTTTTAAAATCCCATCAATCCATATCTTCATGAAACCTTTATCCTCATCTGGATGCCAATTTGTGTTAAAAATTATTTCTGTCCATTGGCCTAAAAGTACATCATTGCTTTTTAAAATTATGTGGGAGTCCTCAAAAGAGTCTTTATTCCTGTTAAAAGTTAATCCTGCATGAGTGTGTTGAAACATGACTAAAACTTTAGATGGGTTATGTCTTTTCCATTGGATTAACGACATTTTTGCAGGGGCAATAGAATTGTAATCTTTTGGAAGAAAAATATTAAACTTATACCACTTCTCTTTTTTCCACTTTTCGTGGCTGTAATATATTTCAGACCTCTCTCTATCTGTATCACAGTCACTTGATTTAGGTTCTTCTCCGCACTCTCCATTATTAACTTCAAACTTTATAGATTTATCTCCAATAATTGAATTGCCGCTAACTGATATAGGATTTTTTGCATTTGGAGAGATTAATGGATGAAGTTCTTCAGGGATTATTTCTCCAAAACCATCTTGTTTTAAAGCTTTTTTAATTTCACTAAAACTTGAGGCAAGCACTAAACTTGGCAAAAATATAAATAAAGTTAAGAATGTTTTCATAGTTTTGCCCGTATTGAGTCCCTAACGAACATTGTATTAAATTTTATTATTAATAAAAAGAGTATATAAATCAAGCTATTGGTTCTGTGGTGAAACGGATATCACACTTGACTACGGATCAAGAATTCAGGGTTCGAATCCTTGCAGAACCGCCATTTTAAATTTTTAAATTATCAATGAGTCTAATTTTGCCTTTATAGATTGCATAAAAAAGTCTCGACTCAGAAACTTTACCATTGAAACTTAGGTCCTCATTATTTCTAAATTCGAAGTAATCAAATTCTTCAATATCTTGTTCAACAATAAAATCTTTAGCTTTTTGGTTTGCAGTATTAATATCAAATGATTTTTCTAAAGTTTTTAGAAAATTTTCTACTTTTTGATGAAAACTTACAAAATCTTGTATTTGTTTTTTACTTAATTTTTCATTTCTCGATGAATAGGCAATACCTTCTTCATTTCTTTTTGTAGGTACAGATTTTATCTCTAAAAATTTAAAATTTTCTTGAATAAATTTTTCAATTATCTTAAGTTGCTGAAAATCTTTTTCACCAAAATAAACCTTGTTACTTTTTACAATTGAAAAAAATTTATTTAGTACAGTGATTACACCATCAAAGTGTCCTTTTCTGTATTTATCACAAAGAATATTATTATAGTTAGTATTTTTTAAAATAGTTTCATCTTTGTTGTAAATTTCTTCTGCTGATGGTTCAAATAATATATCTACTTCGTTGTCAGAGCAAAAATCGTAGTCAAGGCCTTTATTCCTAGGATAAGAGTTAAAATCTTCTTTACTGTTAAATTGTTTTTCATTTACAAAAATACTTACAATAGTTTTGTGATTATCATTTTTTGATTTTTTTATCAGTTCTCCATGTCCCTTATGAAGGGCGCCCATAGTAGGGATAAAACCAATTGAGTATTTTCGATTTTGATAAGCAGTCAAATATAACTGTAAATTAGAAATGTCTTTAATTATCAACATAATTTGTTTTTATTTATTGACTTCATATCAATAATTGTTAAATGTAGGAACCAATTTTTTAGGTGTATTAGCAATGAAAAGAACATATCAACCAAGTCAATTAGTCAGAAAAAGAAGGCATGGATTTCGTTCTAGAATGTCAACTGTTGGTGGTCGTAAAGTCATTAATGCTAGAAGAGCTAAAGGTCGATCTAGACTATCTGCTTAATTTTTGAGACTTCCTACACTAAAAAAATCATCCCAATTTTCTCAAATAAGAAATAAAGGGAACTACTTTAAAAGTTCAAGTTTTAATGGCTATATTCTTCATGACGCAGATTTAGAAACTTTTCTGGTTGGTATTATAGCTAGTAAAAAGCTTGGTAATGCTGTGGAAAGAAATAGGGCTAAAAGAAGAGCTAGAGAGGCAATTCGCACGTGCAGTCTTATAAATACATTAAATCATGTCAAATTTGTAATAATACTCAAAAAAACAGTTTTGAAAGTACCTTTTATTGATTTAAAACAAGATATTGAAAAATTCTTATCTCATGAAAAATAATATCAAAAAGTTTTGGAAAATAACTTTTATTGCACCGATTAAATTCTACCAATTGTTTATTTCACCTATGTTACCAAAAACTTGTAGACATCTTCCAACATGCTCTGACTATACAATTGAAGCTATAAATGAATTTGGTGTTTTGAAAGGAATAACAATGGGAATGGTTAGAATTCTTAAATGTAACCCTTTAGGATCATCTGGTTACGACCCAATAAAAAAATAATATGGAAAATCAAAAGAACTTATTCTTAGCTATAATTATTTCAATGGCAATCATTTTTGGTTTTCAGCTACTGGTACCTCAACCAGAGAGAACGCCAATGACTGAAGAACAAACAAATGACGAGAGTCTTATTGATCTTAGTATTCAAAAATCCTCGTCTACTGTTTTAGCTGATAGAGGGGAATTAATAAATCAGACAGGAAGAGTGAACTTTGATAACTCTAAAATTAAAGGCTCAATTAATTTAAATGGAGCAGTAATTGATGATCTAATCCTAGAAGAATTCAGGGAAACTTTAGATCCAACATCTGACTTAATTGAATTTTTGAATCCTTTAGGATCTGATAATGCCTATTATTTAGATACGGGTTGGGTAAGCTCTGACAGCACAATTGAGTTACCTAATAGTTCTAGTATTTGGATTGCTGATAAAAAGACTATTGGCATTAATGAGCCTGTAAAACTGACTTGGACTAGTGATCAGAATATTACTTTTGAAAAGATTATAACTCTTGATGAAAACTATTTATTTAGTGTTGATCAAAGAGTTATTAATAATTCAGGTCTTTCATTTGACCTTTACCCCTATGGTTTATCCAAAAGACAAGGAATTCCAGAAATGCAAAATTTCTTCATCCTTCATGAGGGTCCCCTGTCAATAACTGATGGAGTGTTGGAGGAATATGATTATGACGATTTAAAAGATGATAAAAAAATTAAACATTCTTCTGTTGGAGGGTGGATTGGGATGACAGATAAGTATTGGCAGACTGCTATAATCCCTAACCAAAACGAACCTGTTCAGCAAACATACAGTTACAGCTTTGTTGACAATATAGATAATTTTCAAACTGATATTGTCGGGGAAAGAATAGCTGTTTCAAATAATGCGAGTATCTCCCATAATTTTAAAATTTTTGCAGGGCCAAAAATTGTAAATATTATCGACAAATATATGGAAGAATACGGGTTTGACGGTTTTGATCGTTCAGTGGACTTTGGTTGGTTTTATTTTTTAACAAAACCTATTTTTAACGTTTTAGAATTTATATACGGGTACGTAGGAAACTTTGGTTGGTCAATAATTTTATTCACAGTTTTAATGAGGATTTGTTTTTTCCCACTTGCTCAACAATCTTTTAAATCAATGGCAAAAATGAAAAAACTAGCTCCTGAGATGCAGAGACTTAAAGAACAATATGGTGACGATAGAGCTGGAATGCAAAAAGAAATGATGGCTTTATATAAAAGAGAAAAGGCAAATCCTATAGCTGGTTGTTTACCAATACTTTTACAAATACCAGTATTCTTTGCCTTGTATAAAGTTTTATTTGTAACTATTGAGATGAGACATGCACCTTTTATAGGATGGGTACACGATCTTTCTGCACCTGATCCCTTAGGGGCTCTAACTCTTTTTGGTTTTGTGGAATGGAACGTTCCAGGTATTTTGCAAATTCTAAATGTTGGAATTTGGCCAATCTTAATGGGTATTTCGATGTATATTCAATTTAAATTGAACCCAGCTCCAGTAGATAAGATGCAGGCCAAAATTTTTGGTTTATTGCCAATAGTATTTACTTTCATTTTAGGTGGCTTCGCAGCAGGGCTAGTTATTTATTGGACAACTAACAATGTTTTATCAATGGCTCAACAATACATCATACAAAGAAAAATTATGAAGAGTTAATGAGCTTTGTCTCAAATTATTTCAAAAAACAAACTAAGTTTTTACTAAGCGCTACACAACCTCGTCAATATCCTAATGTAAGTTTTCCTGAAATAGCTTTCATAGGTAGGTCAAATGTTGGTAAATCTAGTTTAATCAATGCAGTTTTTATGAAAAAACTGGCACATATTTCAAATACCCCCGGTAAAACAAGACAAATTAATTTTTTTAATCACGGGGACTCAATGATGGTTGTTGATCTTCCTGGGTATGGATTTGCAAAAATATCTCAAAAGGAGGCATTTCAGATATCAGATCTTGTCTCTCAATATTTAACATCACGTGAAAATTTAAAGAAAATATTTGTATTAATTGATAATTCATTGGGGCCAAAAAAAATAGACATAGAGATGATTGACTCGATGAAACAAATAAAACAAAAAATTATTATTTGCTATACAAAAAGTGACAAAAAAATAAAAGAAAAGTCGGCTTTTTTAGACAATTTAAATACTGAATTTGAAAACTTCATTGTAAGTTCAAAAACAAACGAAAA
Organism: uncultured Alphaproteobacteria bacterium; assembly: GCA_902542505.1. Classification (GTDB taxonomy): domain Bacteria; phylum Pseudomonadota; class Alphaproteobacteria; order HIMB59; family HIMB59; genus HIMB59. Next base: position 23,428 of record CACBUI010000006.1, read on the forward strand.
CATATTTGAAATTCAAAAAAAAATTTTTGAATTTTTATAAATCTTCTTGGCTTTTATATAATAAACATTAGTTTAACACGCTTATGAACAATATAACAAATTGGGTTTTTGACTTAGACAATACACTTTATAAAGCGGAGTGTGGTTTGTTTGATAAAGTACACATACTTATGGGCAAATTTATTGAGGAAAAGTTAAATTTAAATTCTGGAGATGCACAGGCTCTGAGGTCTAAATATTATCATCAATATGGAACAACACTCAGAGGTCTTATGATTGAACATCATGTGAATCCTAATGAATATTTGGACTACGTACATCAAATTAATTATGAAGTAGTTCAACCTAATACATCTCTAGCGGAAATATTAAAAAGCTTAAATGGAAAAAAGTATATTTTTACAAATGCTAACTTTGAACATGTGGAAAAAGTTTTAGAAAAACTTCATATGACTAATATTTTTGATGGATGTTTTGATATTTCTGAGAGTGATTACATGCCAAAACCTCACAAAGAAGTTTATGGCTCATTCCAAAATAAATTCAATTTAGACAATAGTTCAACAGCTATGTTTGAGGATCTTCATATTAATTTGAGAGAGCCACATAAAATGGGTTGGCAAACAGTTTGGGTAACGAATAACCTTGAATACAACCTAAATAAAGATGTCAATCAACAAGAAGATATTCAAAAAATTATTGATGAAAAAGGCTACATATCACACGTTACTGATGATTTGGAAAATTTCTTAAAAAACGTGATATAAAAGTGTTATGAGCCATCAAGATATAATTGAAAAATTATGGGATCAAAGAGATCAGATTAATTTTATTGAGGATAATGAAGCAAAAAAAAATGTAGAGAATGTTCTTAAATTATTGGATGAGGGAAAGCTTCGAGTATGTGAAAAAATAGAAAATGATTGGCATGTGAATCAATGGCTTAAAAAAGCAATTCTTTTAAGTTTTAGAATTCAAGATATGGAAATAATAACTGGCGGTCCAAGCGTTAAAGATGGATCTACTGCATGGTGGGATAAAGTTCCCTCAAAATTCCAAGATTGGAAATCAGAAAATTTTCAATCAGCTGGTTTTAGAGCTGTTCCAAACTGTGTTGTAAGGAGATCAGCATTTATTGCAAAAAGTGCAGTGCTTATGCCTTGCTTTGTTAATTTGGGCGCATATGTAGATGAGGGAACAATGGTTGATACTTGGGCTACTGTTGGTTCTTGTGCTCAAGTAGGAAAAAACTGTCATATCTCAGGAGGTGCAGGTATAGGAGGAGTCTTGGAACCTTTGCAGGCAAATCCAGTTATAATAGAGGATAATTGTTTTATTGGTGCGAGGTCAGAAGTTGCCGAGGGTGTAATTGTTGGAGAGGGATCAGTATTATCCATGGGGGTATTTATTGGTGCTTCAACAAAAATTTATAATCGTGAGACTAAAGAAATTTATATGGGGAAAGTTCCTCCATATTCTGTAGTCGTTCCGGGTAGTCTTCCAAGTTCTAAAGGAGATGCATCATTGTACTGTGTTGTGATTGTGAAAACGGTTGATGAAAAAACTCGTTCAAAAACCTCCGTTAATGAATTACTAAGAGATTAAAATGCTAGACACAATAGAGCTATCAAAAAAATTAATATCTTTTGACTCCGTTACCCCGGCAAAACAAGATATTTTTGATTTCTTAATGGGAGTATTTGAAGAAAATGGTTTTACAACAAAACAACTAAACTTTGATGGAGATGGGAGTTACGAAGTAATTAATATCATGGCTACGTATGGTCCAATCAATACAAATGGAAAACATTTTAATTTTTTATGTCATGTTGATGTAGTGCCTCCTGGTAACTTAGAGGATTGGGACACTCCACCTTTTGAACCAACAATTAAAGATGGATATCTTTATGGTCGTGGATCAGAGGATATGAAAGGGTGTACGGCAGCTAGCATGGTAAGTGTCTTTAAATTCATTAAAGAAAATAAAGATTTTAATGGCACAATAAGTTTTATCATAACTGGGGATGAAGAAGCAGACTCCGTAAATGGTGTAAAGAAAGTCGTAAAATGGTTGAAAGAAAATAATGTAAGAATAGACGGGTCAATAGCCACTGAGTCATCCTCTGAGAAAATAATCGGTGATCAGATCAAAGTTGGAAGAAAAGGAGCTGTGGATGTTCAAGTTGAAATTATTGGAAAGCAGGGGCATGCTGCGTATCCTCAGCTAGCTCAAAACCCTCTACATTGTTTATCTAAGATTATCTCATTTTTTGATGATCAAAAACTTGATGATGGTGCAGATTACTTTGAACCATCCACTCTGCAATTTACTCAGATCAATTTAAATAATAAGGCAAAGAATGTAATACCTGAAAAATTAATTACTGTTGGTGATATGCGCTTTAATGACAACTGGGATCAAGAAAAAATACAAAACTATTTTGATGAACACTTGACTAAGATTTGCTCTGAAAATAATTGTCGGTATAAATTGAACTTAACTTTTAGAGGTATGCCTTTCCAATCTTTCGATAATCCATTTACAAAACATTGTATTAAAGCAATCAAAGATGTTACGGGATTAGAAGCTAGCCAAGATACTGGAGGTGGAACATCAGATGCTAGATTTATGCAAGAGGTCTGTCCTGTCTTCGAATTTGGAACGATTAACAAAACCCTGCACAAAGTTAATGAGTGTGTTTCTATAGAGGATCTGAAAACGACTGAACAAATTTACTATAAAACTTTAGAAAACTTTTTTGATAATTGAAAGAAGGAGATTTAATTCCTGATATTACTTTAAGATCTGTTTCGGCAGATGGTACAAAAAATTTTGGATTACACGACAACTTCAAATTTAAAAGGGCAATGATAATTTGTGTCCCAGGAGCATTCACTTCAACATGTCACATACAACATCTTCCTCCATTTATTAAAGGCGCAAAAAAGTTGATGTCTGAAAAGCAAATTGATCAAATTTGTTGCATGACCACTAATGATCCTTACGTTCTTGATTTGTGGAGAAAAGAGTTAGGTGAATCAGAAATTTTATTTTTATCAGATGGAAATAATGAATTTTTATTATCTTCTCAATTAATAAGAAATCATGAAAAAAGCTTTATGGGTCAAAGACTTATTCGGTCAATTATCATAATAAATAATCTTAAAGTTGAAAAATTAATTTGTGATAATCCAGGCGAGTTAAAAGATACAAGCTATGAGGCTATTTTAGATAGCATTTAAATATTCTCTTATTTTTTTATTTGACTCAAAATTACTAGCAAATAAATAACTTTTCCTACTATAACTTTTATACTTTTTAAAAATATCGATAATTGCTTTTACAAGTTGTTTGGGGTTATTTTCTTTTACAATTATACCATTTTTACCTATTGACTCTGGAGTTCCTCCACTATTACTGACTATGCAAGGTAACCCATAAGAAGCTGCTTCAACATTCGATATTCCAAAACCCTCAATACTTTCAGGTGTGGTTATAGTTGGCATTATATGAACAGAAGAATTCTTAAAAATTTTTATACTTGAGACATCGTGGTGTATGAAATCTACCTGCTTTTGTAGTGAGAATTTAAAAACTAAATCCTTTAATCTTGATAATTCTGGTCCATCTCCAAGAATGGCATATTTAACTATAATTTTATATTCATTTCTTAGTATAGACATTGCCTCAAATACTAAATGGTGCCCTTTTCTGTATTCTAGCCTGGCTACTGTACATAAATCATATTTTTTCTTATTATTTTTATTTTCAGAAACTTTTTTTATAAAAGCTGGATATATTATTTTATGATTAAATTTTTTTAAATTTTTAAAATTTTCAAATGTTTTATTTTTAGTAAATTGAGAATTATAGATTATTAAATCTGCTTTATTTAAAGAATTTAAAATTCTATGTTTATTTCTTAATTTTAGTATTTCATTTCCATGAGCTAAACAAATTTTTTTGATATCTGTAATATAATTAAATAGCTCTAGTGATTTCCAACTATCAAAAAAAATAATATCAATTTTATTTTTGTTTAAAAAATTCTGAGCAAAACTTGATTTAATTCTTTTTCTAAGAAACTTGATTTGATCAAATCTGTGGATATCAAACTTACATTTACTATCAAAATCTGAAGAAAACAGTTTAGATCCATCAGAGAGAACTGTCACTTTATTTTGCGTGTTAAATGCATGTTGAGCTATATTTGTCATTACAGACTCAATACCGCCTACTTTTGGAGCAAAACATTGTGTGTAAATAAGAATATTAATAAGATATCTCCTTTAAAATCAAGCCTTTTGAAGGGACCGTTGGTCCTGCTAAGCTTCTATCCTTAGCTTCAATTAATTCACTTATCCAATTAGTATTTTTATTTTTTAATCCAACTTCTAATAAAGATCCAACCATTATTCTAATCTGTTGATAAAGGAAGGACTGCGCCTTGAATACAAAAATAATTTTATTACCTTTAATATCAATTGATGCCTCATCAATAGTTCTAAGCGGTTTGTTGGCTTGACAACCATGTGCTCTAAACGAAGAAAAATCATGTTTACCAATAAACAATTTAATTGCATCTTGCATTGCCTCTAAATCTAAAGGTTGACGGATGTGTATACTAAAATCATCCTCAATAACTGACGGGGCTAGACTATTAAAAACTTGATAATTATAAATTTTATTTTTAGCAGTAAAACGAGCATTAAATTCATTATCAACACTTTCAACTTTAGTAATTCTTATCTTTTCAGTCCCGAGGTGAAAATTAATTCCACTTAGAATTTGATAGTCATCGAATTTTTTTTCTAAATCAAAATTGGCACATTGTCCAATAGCGTGAACACCAGCATCTGTTCTTCCAGCACCTTGAATAGTTTTTTTTTCACCAGAGAATTTAAATATTGCTTTTTCTATTTCACCTTGCACAGTTTTTTCATTTTTCTGATATTGCCAACCACAATAAGGTAAACCATGATATTCAATTGTAAGTTTTATATTAGTCATTATCTATTATTGCATTTAATTGAAATTGATTATTCCCTAAAATAAATTCTTTAATGCTTAATGGTTTCTTTCCTTCAGCTTGAATTTCTAAAATATCTAGGCTGTCATTTTTACATGCTACAGTAAGAGGTAAATTAATTATCTTACCCTCATCATCTTGTTTGTTAGAAATTTTAGCTTTTAAAATTTTAAATCTTTGACCCTTATATTTAAACCACATTGCTGGTGATGGGTAAAAAGCTCTTACTTTTTTTTCAATTATACTTGCAGATAATCCCCAATCTACTTGTGTTTCAATTTTGTCTATTTTTTTTGCATATGTAGATTGTGAATGATCTTGTTCTTTTAATTGAATTTGACCTGAAAAATATTTTTTTAATGTGTTATATAACAATGAGCAAGAGTCATGACTGATTTGATCAATTAATTGTTTACCATCAGTTAAATCATTAATTTCTATTTTCTGCTGGACTAAAATAGGACCTTCATCAATTTTATCGTTCATTTTTATAATAGTAATACCTGTCTCTTTATCATTATTTTCAATTGCTCTTTGAACAGGTGCTGCTCCTCTCCATCTTGGTAGAAGCGAGGCATGTATATTTATAAAACCATTTAAAGGAGTGTTTAACCAATTCAGTGGAACTATTTTCCCATAAGCAAAAAGGATTGCGACATCAGGCTTTAATGATTGAAATTCTTTCAAAGATGTATCATCAAGTATCTTGGGAGTAAAAACAGGTAGAAGTTGACTTTCTGCCCATTGTTGAACTGGTGTGTTATATTTTTTTTGTCCTCTAAATTTTTTTTTTGGCTCTTGTGTGTAAACCCCCACTATATCATACCCTCCAAGATAGAGGGTCTTAAGAGGAGGAAGAGAAAATTCTGGTGAGCCAAAATAAACTACACGTTTTTTTTTCATTTAAATTATTTCTTTTTCTTTTTTATACTTTCTCATCTTTCTGATAATCACGTCTCTTTTTAAACGACTTAAATGGTCAACGAATAAAATACCGTTTAAGTGATCCAATTCATGTTGTATTATCCTAGACTCAAAACCTGTAAATGTAGAAATTTTTTTTGAGTTGTCTTCATCAAGATACTCTATCTTAATTTTTTCAGGACGGTCTATTTCTGCAAAATGTTCTGGGAAAGATAAGCAACCCTCTTCATATGGAACTTTATTTTCATGTATTGATATAATTTTAGGATTTATCATTGTGATAGGTTTTTTTTCTTCATCTCTAGCGCCCGCATCAAGAACAAATATACGAATATTCAAACCTATCTGTGGAGCAGCTAAACCAACTCCATTCGCAGAATACATAATCTCATACATTTGTTTTATAAGTTCTCTATGATGATCGTCTACCTGAGGTATAGATACACTCTCTTTTTTTAATATGGGATCGGGAGCATAAATAAGCTTCAACATGGATTTTAATATAGTTTATACAGTTATCAGAGACAATAAATCAAACTTTTAGATGTTACTTCTGATTTAATTAGCTTAAGTTTTTACGCGACTCTAAAGCTGCCCCTAAGGTATTATCGTCTAGATAATGAATTTCGCTTCCTACAGGAACACCGTATGCGAGTTGTGTAATTTTAATATTTTGATTTTCTAGTTTATCCTTTATTACTAAGGCTGTAGTTTGTCCCTCAATTGTTGCGCTCAATGCTAAAATAATTTCTTGTACTTGATTATTTATAATTCTTTCTTTGAGTTTATTTAAATTTAAATCCTGTTCTGTAAAATTTTTTGAAGCTGATAAAAGACCTCCAATAACATGATAAAGACCTTTATGATATCCAGATCTTTCAAATGCCCATACATCAGCCATATCTTCAACGATGCATATTGTAGTTTTTGATCTATTTTCTGAAGAACAAATTTTACATGGAACAATCACATCTAATATTCCGCAGTTAGTACATTTTTTTACTACAGATGCCGTTTCCTTTATACTTTCTCCTAAGGGTAACATTAATTCTTGTTTATTTTTTATCAAATATAAAGCTATTCTTTGCGCAGAGCGTTGGCCTATTCCAGGTAACCTAGAAATTAAATTAATAAATTTTTGAAGTTCGTCTTGTGACAATTTAAAAAGGCATCTTCATTCCTGGGGGCAATGGTAACCCACCAGTTATTTTTTTCATTTCTTCAGCTGACATTTCCTCGACTTTTTCTTTGGCTTGATTGAGTGCAGCTTTGATTAAATCCTCCAATACCTCTTTTTCATCAGAAGATAACAGTGATGGATCTATATCAATTGATTGAACAATTTGTTTACCATTCATTGTAACTTTAACCATTCCTCCTCCTGATTCAGCCTCAACAGTTTTATTTTCAAGCTCCTTTTGCATCTCTTGCATTTTGGCTTGCATTTCTTGGACTTTTTTCATCATACCGCCCATATTACCCATCATTTCCATCACCTCTTTCTAATTCTTCAATATCTATAATCTTTGCATTAGGAAATTTAGCAAGAACTTTTTTAAATTCATCAGTCTTCATCTCCTGGTCAATTAATTCTTTTTTATAAAGAGACTTAATTGTCTCTAAAGTTGTTATTTCTTTTTTAAGTTTCATTTCGATTTTGTAATCATTTTCCAAATTTTTGTATAACTCTTCGCTTCCGTTAAAATTTTTATCAGAGACATTTAATCGTAATATTTTATTTTTCTCTGAAAAATCAATTATTTCAACATTTTCAATAATAATTCCTGCCATAAGAGGTGAGAAATTTTTTCCATAAAATTGAAAAAATTTCTGATGAATATCAATTTTTTCTTTTAGAGAAATTGGTGACACTTGTTTAACTTTGTTTTGAATTACTTGATCAATATTAGGAGAGGATTGAATTGTATTCTGATTTATTTCAGGCTTTTTTTTTTCTTCTAAGTCTGTTGATTGATTATCATTTAACAAGAAAGCACACCTAAGCATTACCATTTCTAGAGTTAGATGAGGTTGAGGTGAGATTTTAATTTCATCATAACCCTTCATTAAACTTTGCCAAAAAATATTTAACTTGCCACTATCGAATTGGATAACATACGATGCAAAATTTTTATCTTCTTCAGTTAAAAATTCATCCTTAAAAAGTTCTTGGTTTATTTTTAATTTGCATGACCAATTTATTATATTCATCATATCTTCAATAATTTTAGAGGTCTCTGAACCTCTTTGATACATATCGTCAAGCATAGAAATTAGCTTTGATAAATTATTATCTAATATACATTTTGATAATTCATACAAATCACCTTGCCTTGCAAAACCTAGCATATTAACAATTTCTTCAACTTGAATTTCTTTTTGTGATTTAAATACATTGGCTTGATCTAATATACTTAAGGAGTCCCTTACTGATCCATCACTAGCTTTAACTATTAAATTTAATGCCTCATTAGAAATTGTTATATCCTCTTTTTTAGCAATGCTTTTAAGAAAATCAGATAAAGTCTTCTTATCAACTCGTCTTAAGTCGAACCTTTGACATCTTGAGAGAATGGTAATAGGCACTTTAGAAATCTCAGTTGTTGCAAAAATAAACTTCGAGTGAGGGGGTGGCTCTTCCAAAGTTTTAAGAAGGGCATTAAATGCACTTTTCGAAAGCATATGCACCTCATCGACTATATAGACTTTATATTTTCCTAGAACAGGATTATATTTTACATTTTCTATAATCTCTCTCGCATTTTCAACACTTGTATTTGATGCAGCATCAATTTCTATAACATCTGGGTGTCTATCTTCAGTGATGGCTTTTGCTTGTTCACAGTTGATTAAATCAGGATTATTATTTTTATCAAAAACTGTACAGTTCAACATTTTTGCAACAATTCTTGCTGTTGTTGTTTTGCCTACTCCGCGTATACCTGTAAAAATATATGCATTAGGGATTTTATTTTGCTGTATTGATTTTTGTATAGTCTCAACTAAATACTCTTGACCGATTAGATCTTGGAAATTTAAAGGTCTGTATTTTAATGCAAGAATATTTGATTGATGTTTCATAATGGACTTAAAGGAGAATTACACGACCCAACCCCTTATGTTACGGCTGCTTTCTTTCGAACCTGACCGGATTGGCATAAAAAGTTGCCCATGTAATTCTCAAATTATCTTATAACAGTATTAAATAGAAATATGAAGTTATTGTCTTAATCTATATGGAGATTTTTCAAAAACTCCTAATTTTCTAACCTTTGAACAATAATGATACATATCGTCAAGGGCAAATTTAGTGTTTTGTTGTTCAGGATGTCCTTCAATTTCACAATAAAATTGTGTAATTACGAAATCTGCTCCATAATTATAACTTTCGAGTTTGATCATATTTACATTATTAGTCGCAAATCCCCCCATTACTTTAAATAAAGATCCTGGTGTATTTTTAACTGAAAATAAAAAGGATGATATATATGTTTTAGTTTCATCAAATTCTAAATTTTCATTTTTAGACATTATATAAAACCTTGTGATGTTGTTAACAGAGTTTGCGAAATTATCATCAATAACTTTTAAGCCATAGATTTTTCCCGCCAAACTTGAAGCAATAGCAGCTGTATCTATTATTTTCTCATCTTGGATTTTTTTTGCTGAACCTGCTGTATCAGCTCCGATCAAAATTTCTAAATCTAATTTTTGAATTTTATCGCTGCATTGTGCTAAGGCCTGTTCATGACTGATAATATTTTTGATATTTTCAATTTTACTGTCTGGATGAATTAAAAGCTTGTGTTCAACTTTTTGAAAGTGTTCAAAGTTAATATGCAAATTAGATTTTGGTATCAATCGATGAATATCAGCTACTCTGCCTGCAGCAGAGTTCTCAATGGGAATCATTGCATAATCAACATTTCCAATCTCGGCCTCGTTTAAAGCAATCTCAAATGTTTTACAAGGTAACGGTTCTGCCCCAGGAAAGAACTCTTGTACTGCAAGATGACTGTATGCTCCCTCGACTCCCTGAAAAGATATTTTTTTATTCATTTTTTATAAATTAATCGATTTACTCTATCTAAATCTTCTTGTGTATCAACTCCCAAAATCTCTTCTTTAATTACTGAAATTCCAATTTTATCTGTTTCAATAACTCGAAGTTGTTCGAGTTTCTCACTAAGCTCTCTTTGAGTAGGTGATAAAGAGATAAAATTTGACAAAAAATCTTTATGATACCCATAGATACCAATGTGATGAAAAATATTCTTATTAACTTTTTGTTTATCATCTAATGTTCTAGAAAAATCTAAAGCACAATTATTTTCATCAATTAAGACTTTCACTTTAGAACTATTATAAGCTTCATTTAAGTTTACGAATGGACAAGCTAAAGTACTCATTTGAAACTTTAGGAGTCTCTCTTTTAATACATTAATGTGGTTATCTTTAATAAATGGCATGTCACCTTGGACATTAATTACATATTTAAAATTTATTGTATCCTCAAGTTTTTTTAATGCCTCTCCAATACGGTCACTACCTGATGGATGATTAGGATCTGTCATAACGTGCTTGAGATCCATCTTTTCGCAGTAATCTTTTACCTCTTGATCGCATATAGCTAAAATTACATTTTCTGTAAAATCTATTACACGATTATAAACGTGATGCAGCATTGGTAACTCACCAATTTTTGCAAATGGCTTATTTGGAAATCTAGATGCCTTTAATCTTATTGGTATTATAACTAGCGTATCATTCATTAATGCGACAAAAATCCGTTTTTAGTGGTATATTTTTAAACATAGACTTCTCTTTTTAATATGGAAACTAATAAAATTCTAGGTGCAATAATACTTGCCTTACTTCTTGCTGCTGTATTCTCAAAGGTTGCTGATATGGCGATACACCCCGAGTTTCCAGATGAACTTGCATACAAAATTGAAATACCTGAAGGTGGTGTCACAACCTCTGTAAGTGAAGATGTGGATATTTTTGCTGTTTTACCAGACATTACACCTATGCTGGCATCAGCTAGTATGGAA
>CACBUI010000007.1 GCA_902542505.1 uncultured Alphaproteobacteria bacterium
AGTTTTGGAAAAGAATTTGGCCTTGCTCCCTACGGTACGGAGGCAATGCATCTTTTAAGAGCAGAAAAAGGTTACATTATTGTTGGCCAAGACACAGATGGTTCTATAACGCCAATAGATTTAGGACTTAGTTGGATGATTGGTAAATCAAAAAAAGATTTTTTAGGTAAAAGATCGCTTACTCGGTCTGATACTATAAGAGAAGATAGGAAACAACTTGTAGGTATAGTTCCCTCGAATAAAGCAGATAAACTAGAAGAAGGACAACATATCATTCTCGACAAAGAAATTAAGTCTCCTGTACCAATGCTTGGTCATATTACATCTTGTTATCATAGTTCTACTTTAGGTCATGATTTTGCATTAGCTGTTATTAAAAATGGCCACTCTATGATTGGAACAAAAGCTTACGCTTCTACATCTAGTATGAGTACAACTGGTGTGGATATAGTAAAACCCGTTTTTTATGACGAGGATAATAAAAGGTTAGTTTCATGACTGAGGTAATCCGATCTGATGGTATTGAAATAAAAAAAAAAGTTATTCAACAAATTCTTTTAAGAGGATCTGGTGATTCAAAATTTAATAATCTTATAAATAAATCTTTAAAACTTTTACCACCATCAGACAATTTAAGAATAATTTCAAATGATAATTATACTTTAGCAAAAATGTCTTTTGATCAATGGAATTTAATATTTGAAAAAGAAATTGAAAATAAAAAACTCAACAAAATCATAGCTGACTTAAACAAATCACCCTTAATATTGGCGACAAATATTTCTGACTCACAAGTATTTTTTGAAATTCAAGGTAAAAATAGTTTTGATATTTTAAATAAATTAACGCATTTTGACTTTAGAGAAAAATCCTTTAAAAAATCTACTGCTGCACAAACATTATTAGCTAGAGTAGACTGTTCTATTTTTAATCTTGAACTTAAATTATTACTTAGTTGTAATCGGTCATTTGCTGACTATCTTGAGGATCGTCTTATTGACGCGGTTAACTATTAAGTTTTTTTTGATATTGACATCAAATTTTGGAACTGATTAGGTATTTTTAGAGGAATAAATGGCAAGAAAATCAAGAATAATAATCGTTGGTAGTGGTATTGTTGGAGCGAGCACCGCCTATCACTTAGCTCAATTGGGCTGGAAAGATATGGTTATACTTGATCAAGGGCCATTATTTGAAACTGGTGGTTCTACAAGTCATGCACCAGGAGGTGTGTTTCAAACTAATCCTTCACGAATGATGTGTAAATTTGCACAGTACACAGTTGACTTACTTAGATCCTTATCATTTGAGGGAAAACCTTGTTTTCATACTGTTGGAGGAATTGAAGTATCAAAGACAAAAGAAAGACATCAAGACTTGTATCGAAAACTAGGTATAGCTCACAGTTATGGATTAACTGATGCAAAAATAATTACTCCAGATGAAGTTTTAAAAATGAGCCCCTATATTGATCCAGAAAAGATTCACGGGGGATATTATGTTCCAACTGATGGTTTAGCAGCACCTGTAAGAGCAGTGCGAGCAATGGCAAAATATGTCACTGATTTAAAAGCAGGGGAATTTTTTGGTGATACAGCAGTTAATGGTTTTAAAATTCAGAATAATCAAATTCGCGGTGTACAAACATCTAAGGGTGATTATGAAGCTGATATTGTACTTGTCTCAACTGGTATCTGGGCTCCAAAAATGGGAAGACTTGCGAACATATCATTGCCTTTAGTTCCCTGTGAACATCAAATGGTGTGGTTAGAACCGTTTGAAGAATTGAAAGAATTTAAAGCTGATCATAAAGAAGCTTTGGTTGAACACGCATTGATGCGTCACCAAGATTACAGTCTCTATTTCAGACAATGGAATGATACTTATGTTATTGGAAATTATAGACATGAACCAAGAATTTTAGAGTCAGAAGAATTAAAGAAACCTGAAGATGCTGAAGAAATGCCCTCTTTGGTTGATTTTAGACCTGATGATTTTGATGGTGCACATAAAGAGTCGAATTGGTTGTTCCCGAGATTTTCTGAAAAAAAACTTACAAAAAAAATCAATGGAATTTTTTCATTTACAACAGATGGTAACCCTTTGATGGGCGAGACAAGTGTAAAAGGTTTGTGGACCGCTAACGCTGTATGGATAACACATGCAGGTGGCGTTGGAAAAGCCATGGCAGAGTGGATAGTGAATGGTGAGCCTGAACTTGATGTTCGTCAAGGAGATATCAATCGTTTTCATCAACATCATCATGTCAGGAAATATTTAAGATCAAGAGGTAAGCAGAATTATAAAGAGGTATATGACATTATTCACCCTCTTCAACAAATGGAGCAGCCAAGACCACTACGAAGAAGTCCATTTTATGCTCGATTAGAAGGTCAAAAAGCACATTTCTTTGAGACTATGGGCTGGGAAAGACCTCAATGGTATGAGTCAAATGCTGAATTAATGAAAGGTAAAAACTTTCCAAATAGGACAGGCTGGGCTGCAAAATATTGGTCACCTATTCAAGCAGCTGAACATCTTGTAACAAGACAAACGGGTGCCCTGTTTGATATTACAGGATTTGTGAAAATTGAAGTAAGTGGAAAAGGTGCTCTAAAATTATTACAGAAAGTTTGCACAAATAATATTGATGTTGCTGTAGGTAAAGTTGTTTATAGCGTAATTTCTAATATGTATGGTGGTATAAAGAGTGATCTTACTATTAGTAGACTTGAGGAAAATAAATTTTGGGTCTTGGCAGGAGCTGGGAATGGAATGATTGATATTAGTTGGCTTCGAGCAAATGCTCCTGATGACGGAAGTGTTCAGATCATAGATTGGACATCCGCTTTTGCAGGTATCGGCTTATGGGGGCCAAATTCAAGATCTGTTCTTGAAAAACTGTGTGATGATGATGATGTATCTAACGAAGGTTTTCCATTTTTCCATATTAAAAAGATTTCAATCAGTAACATTCCTTGTGTTGCTGTAAGAATATCTTATATAGGTGAATTAGGTTGGGAAATATATACACCTACTGAGTATGGGCTATCATTATGGGATGAACTTCGAGAAACCTCAAGAGAGTTCAACATGATTTGCTCAGGTGCTGGTGCTTTTGAGTCACTCAGATTGGAGAAAGGCTATAGATCATTGGGTACAGATATCCATACTAATTACAATCCTTATGAGTCAGGCTTAGGCTTTACGGTAAAGCTTAAAAAAGATGATGAGTTTATCGGTAAGAATGCACTTCAAAAAATAAAAGAAAAACCAATTGAAAAGAGACTTACTTGTATGATTATTGATGACCCTGAAGGAATGGCCTTGGGCACAGAACCGATTTATTCAAATGGTAAAGCTGTGGGGTACGTTACAAGTACAAATTATGGCTATTTTGTTGATAAACACATTGTTTATGGATATTTACCAACAGAATTGTCAGAAAAAGGAAATAAGTTAGAAGTCGAGTACTTTGGCAAAAGATATCCATTAACAGTTACAGAGGAACCTTTGCTCGACCCAGAAAATCGTAGATTAAAGTCTTAACTATTATATTTTAAAAATATGATCAAAGAAAATATTGTTTCTTTAGTTGATGGCTTTACCGTAGAGCTTAACCCAAAAGTAAGACACAAACTAAAGTCTATCCCTCTAGATAAAAAAAATAATGTCTACATAACATATCTACCTGATGCTACGGAAAACGACATTTTAGAAACTGTTGATTTTGTATCTAAACAAGAATTAACTCCTATTACTCATTTGCCTGCAAGGACAATGAAAGATTTAGATCATGTTTCAGACTTTCTAAAAGAACTTAGAAATAGAACAGATAGCAAAAAAATTCTTGTTATAGGTGGTGGAGGTAATCAAAATGGATCAATATCATCATCACTGGAAATACTAGAGTGTGGTTTATTAAAGGACAATGATTTTGAAGAGATAGGAATAGCTGGACACCCAGAAGGCTCACCTGATATCGATCAAAATACTGTGAACGAATTTTTAAACAAAAAATATGAATTATCAAAAGATAAGAATTTAAATTTAGAACTTGTTACTCAATTTTTTTTTAATGCCGAACCATTTATTAAATGGTGTAAATTTTTAGACAATTCAAATATAAAATTACCCGTCAGAGTAGGCTTTCCAGGCCCGGCATCGTTTAAAACACTTCTTAATTTTGGGATAATGAGTGGTGTTGGAAATTCATTAAGTTTTCTGAAAAAAAACTCATCTAAAGTAACTGACCTTTTAACAAAAACTTCAAACGATGAAATGTTTATTGAATTAGCAAACTTCTCAAAAGAACAAAGTTCATTTAAAAATTTTCACTGCTTTCCTTTTGGTGGCTTCGAGAAGACCTGTCATTGGTTAAATGCTCTTCAAAATGGTGATTTTACAATGGAAAATGATAAAATAGTCCTCCACAACAAAATCTTTTAAGTTCTAATTTTTCGATTGCATAGACCTTAAAAAGAAATTAATTTTCAAAAATTGCTACTGCATTTTTTATAGGAGGATATATGAAGCTAAAGCAACCAAGTTCAGTGGACCAATCTGACAGAAAAGTCCCTTTTAATTTAAGGCAATCAGGACCAACACCTCAACAAATGCTTATATCTACTAGAGTTAGAAAAAATCCTTATTGGCATTTATCAGTTGAAGCAGGATGTTGGAGATGCACCGTATACAATAGAATGTATCATCCTAGAGGTTATGTAAAACCTGAAGATGGTGGAGCAATGGTTGAATATGATGCATTAGTTAATCACGTAACAATGTGGAATGTAGCAGTTGAAAGACAAATTCGTGTAAAAGGGCCTGATGCATTAAAATTTACAAATTTTGTTATCACAAGAGATGCAACGAGAATTGAAGTAATGAAAGGAAAATATGTAATCCTTTGTAATGACAAAGGAGGAGTGTTAAATGATCCTATATTACTTAGAGTTGCAGAAGATGAATTTTGGTTTTCACTTTCTGACTCCGATATTATGTTTTTTCTTCAAGGAGTAAATCACGATAAAAAATTTAATGTAGAAATTGATGAAATAGATGTATCTCCTGTTCAAATTCAAGGACCAAAATCAATCGATCTTATGGCAGATTTAGTTGGAGATGCTGTTAGAGACATTCCTTACTATGGCTTGATGGCAGCAAAAGTTGGAGGGAGAGATTGTATTATTTCCCAAACAGGTTTTACTGGGGAAAAGGGATATGAAATCTACCTAAGAGATGCAACTTTGTATGCAGATGATATGTGGAATGCAGTTTTAGAGGCTGGAAAGAAACATAATTTAAGAGTAATAGCACCTGCACACCATAGAAGAATAGCTGCAGGAATTTTATCTTGGGGTCAAGATCTTGATGCTGAAACTTATCCTTTTCAATGTAACCTTGGCTACCAGGTTCCAAGAAAAAAACAAGGAGATTACATTGGCAAGCAAGCACTAGAGTCTATGAGAGCAAAAATTGAAGCAGGAGAAAAACCTTATAGTAACCAACTTGTTGGATTTAGATTAGGGGGTAAGCCAATTGATGAATATGCACCTGATTTTTGGCTCGTATCTGAAGATGGATCAACACCTATAGGTTATCTAACATCTCCTTGGTACTCTCCAGAATTGGAAACTAATATAGCGATGGGATATGTTCCTTATGAAAAAAAGGATATTGGAAATAAATTTAAATTTCATCTCCCTGATCAATATTGTGATACACCTGGAACACCAGTTGATGGAGAGATAGTAGAAATTCCATTTAGACCGTCTGTAAATCCAAATGCACGTGAAATTGCAAAGGAAGACGGAAGAGACTCAGCCTACTAAAATATATATTTATCAAGCCCAGTTTATGTACCTGGGCTTTTTATATTTGAATTTTAAAAACTAGCTGTAATAATCTATTTATGAATGTATCAAACATAATAAATAGTGAAAAGCTCTACAATCTTTATGACCAAATTTTTGATTACTTTAATTTAGCTATATACGATTTAGAGTCTAAAATTGATACAAACTTTGACTATAAAAGTATTAAGTACAAGTTAGAAACTTTTGCTGATAACCACTTTAAAAGTGCTCTTAATGAATTCAATAAAGAAATATATAAGTTAAAAGATCAAATTCCTGATGATTTTTCAAAAATTGAAGAATTGAGCAACGAAATAAGAACATACTTCAACTCATTTTTAGAAAAAAAACTTTTTGATCATAAAAAAATTAATGATTTAAAAGATAATCTTAAAAAGAGCATTGATAAAATTAATAAAATTTATTCATAAAAAAAATTAAAATTATAATTATGAATTTTGAAATCTTTATATTTGGAGGTCTTATAATTGTAATTGTTCTTTTATTAATAACTATAAAAAAAGTTAATGATAAACATAAAAATAATCAAGATGTAGACATTAATAAAATTAGTCAAAATTTAGAAAATTTATTTAATAAAACATTGGAGCAATCTGGTTACGTCAATTCAAAAATAGATGAAATTGGCTATCTAACAAAAAAAATGACTAATGCCATGACAGCTAATATAGCTGATATGGGGAATATGGGAGAGGCAATACTAGAAAACATTCTTCAAGATTGTGGGATGACTAAAGATAGAGATTACAAAACACAATTTACTGATAAAAATGATGAGGGGCAAAGCTTTAGACCAGATGTCGTTATTTTTTTACCAGACAAAAGAAATATAATAATTGACTCCAAAGTTCCAATGAAAGATTGGTATGAATTCCAAAATTCTGATGATATCAAAATAAAAGAAAATTCAATTAGAAATTTTATAACTGCATTAAAAAATCATATAAATTCAATTAGTAAAAAAGATTATACAAATCTTTTAAAAATTAATTCCCCAGACTACGTTTTCATATTCATGCCACATGAACATGCACTAATTACTGCACAAAGATACGATCAGAACATTGCTAATTATGCTCAGCAAAAACATGTAATTATAGTGGGACCATCAACATTGATAATGTGTATGAAATTAGTTGAAAGCATTTGGCGCCTAGAAAAACAAAATAAAAACTCTAAAGAAATTGCAGATATTGCTGGGAATATGTTTGACCAAATAGCTAAAACAATAAACTTGTTAGAAAAAACTGAGTCATCTATCAGTAAATCTTTGGAAAATATAAGTACTTCAAAAAATTATATTAAGGAGGGTAGAGGTAGTTTATATAGTAGAGCTAATCAAATGAAAGAGCTAGGTGCAAAGACTAAAATTGAAATTGATATAAAGGAATGAAAATTCTTGTTTATAGTTTTAATGATAAATTAGGTGACGGTTTACAAAAAATATCATTTCTTCAAAAGTTAAAAAAAATATACCCTTCCTCTTTTATTACATATACCACAACAAATACAACTACGCTAAAAAGCATACTTTACCCCCTTTTAACTAATGTGATAGATGAATTCATTGAGGAAAATAATATCAGATCATCTTTGTTTGATTTATTTAATACTAATTTAAAATTTAAAAACAGTCATTTTGACTTAATTATCGATCTTCAAAAGGTAGTCTTAAGAACCTTGAATTTAAAAAAAATTAGCCATAAAAAATTTTTTAGTGCATCAGCAAATTTTTTGTTTTCAGACTTAAAAAACAACCAAAATTTAGAATTTAAAGGAATATATATTGAGAGGTTTTATTATAATATTCTAAGTCTGATCAATAATGAGTATTTTGAGAATATAGAAAATATTAATGTGCCTTATACAGAGGCACCTAAAATAATTAATCAAAAAAATGAGAAAATAATTGGCATAGCACCAGGTGCAGGAAATCCCATAAGGGAATGGGGATTTGAAAATTACTTAGAAGTAGCAAAAAAATTAAGAGAGGATAATTATTGTGTCGTATTTTTCTTAGGACCAAATGAAAAAAAATACTTAGATTTATGTAGAACGAATAATTTTGATTGCCCAGAATGGAATGAGAAATCTATGATCTCGAAAAGTATTCTATTTATTATGAATTTAGCAAAACAAGTAGATTGCTTATTATGTAATGACGGTGGAACCTCATGGATCTTTGAATTTGCTGGTATAAAAACATTTAAAATTTTTGGGGTTACAAATGAAAAGAAATTTGCAAGACCAAATTATTGTAAAACATTACAAGTAAAAGATTTTGGCTATAACTCTTTACAATCTTTTCCCACTGACCTATACATAGAAGAATTAAATGATTTTTTGAAAACTATATGATTAAAAAAAATATTCTAATAACTGGCGGTGCGGGATTTATAGGTTCAAATCTAGTTAAATTTATATTAAAGAAAAATATTGCAAGAAAAATTATTGTTTTAGATAATTATTCATCTGGTTCAAAATTAAATCATATCTCCAATAAGAAAATTACTTATATCAGAGGAGATACAAAAAATATTCTCAATAATAAAAAGATTAAAAAATCTAAAATTGATCTTATATTTCACTTGGCAGAATTTTCAAGAATTGTTCAAAGCTTTCAGTATTTTGAAAAATGTTGGGAGTCAAATATGCAAGGAACAAAAAAGGTAATTGAATTAGCTTTGATTAAAAGAGCTAAATTTATTTATTCTGCATCATCCAGTAAATTTGGTCCAAAGACTAATGAATATCTATCACCTTATGCATGGACTAAAGCAAAAAATGTAGAATTAATAAAATGTTATAAAGAATGGTATGGTTTAGACTATGTGATTGCATATTTTTACAATGTCTACGGGCCCAATCAAATTAAAAAACACTATATGTCGGCTGTAATAGGAATTTTTGAAGATCAATTTATAAATAATAAACCTCTAACAGTGGTGTCTCCTGGAAACCAAAAAAGGGATTTTACACATGTATACGATATTGTAGAGGGTTTTATAAAAGCTGGTTTCTATAAAAAAAATCAGGAATATCAACTGGCATCTGGAAAGCTCTATACAATTATGCAAGTTGCAAAAATGTTTAAATCAAAGATCAAATTAATTCCTCAAAGACCCGGAGAAAGATTTTCTTCAAAAAGAGATAACTTATCTAAGTCTGAAAAAGAATTAAATTTTAAAGCTAAGTATAATTTGAAAAATTATATTGAAGATTTTATACAAGAAAATAATAAATAATTAAATTACTCTCTCATTTCTGATATCAGCATAAGACTGTACTAAATGATGTCTTACGCGACATCCTTTCATAGAAAAAATACCCTTATTGTCAAAATATATTCCCGATTGAACAATATTATCACAATCATAGTTTTCAAAATAACTTCTAACTACTTTAGTAAATTGACCAGTGGCAGTTAAACTTAATACTGCAGTTTTAGGTTTAAAAAATATTTTATTTTCATAAAATTTGTAGTCATTTACTATATTTTCAATCATCATTTTTGGTATTAAATGATTTTTTTTAAATCCTAATCCCCAGGTCAAAAAATTATTATGTGGAAATTTTAATAATGGAAATATTTTCTCACTTGGTGGAATAATACATTCAACTGGTTCATTAGATAAAAATGCCTCCGTATCCTTTTCATGAAGAGACTTTATGGAAACACTGCATCCTTTACTAATATCAAAATAATACCCGCCCCTTTCATACAAAATACAATGCCTAAAAATATCTGACTCCATTACTCCAAATTTAACATTTTTATAAACATGATGAATTTCATGAGAGGACCAGTATTTTTCCATGTATTCATCTCTTGCTGTTTTATCAAATAGTATGAAACTTAAGTCTTTATTGACATCTCTAAATTTTAAAATTTCCTGATAATGTGTTTTTCCAAAAAATTTATTTTCCCAAGTTTGATAAACACATGGCGGTATAAGTTGATTATGTGTTTCATTTGAGATTTGATCTTTCAACTCTTTTAAAGGATATTCTGATATTCTTTTTATGTAATAATCGAAAAATTTTTCTATCTTTTTTAAACTATTCATAACTTTGGCGGAGAGAGTGGGATTCGAACCCACGATAGAGTTGCCCCTATACACGCGTTCCAGGCGTGCGCCTTAAACCACTCGGCCATCTCTCCATGATTATTCATTATCACCTATTTTTAATGCCTCAAAAAAAGCAGTCTGCGGAATTTCAACATTACCAAATTGTTTCATTCTTTTCTTTCCCTTTTTTTGTTTTTCCAAAAGTTTTTTCTTTCTACTCACATCTCCGCCATAAAGTTTAGCAGTCACATCTTTTCTAAAAGCTTTAATGGTTTCTCTGGCTATAATTTTTCCATAAATTGCAGCCTGAATTGGTATTTGAAAGTTTTGTCTTGGAATTAAATCTTTTAGCTTATTACAAATCCTTCTACCAATCGTTTCAGCTCTTGATTTATGAACTATATTTGAAAATGCATCAACAGTTTCTGAATTAACAAGAATATTTAGTTTTACTAAATCTCCTTCAAAATAATCGTAGACCTGATAATCAAAACTAGCATAACCTTTTGAATAAGATTTTAATTTGTCATAAAAATCTATAACAATTTCATTCAAAGGTAATTCCATTTCTAAGATAGCTCTGTTGTTTTGTATATTTAAGTTTTTTTGTTTACCTCTTTTTTCAATACAAAGTGTTATTACAGTACCCAAATAATCCTGTGGCACTATTATAGTAGATTTAACCCATGGTTCTAAAATTTTATCTATTTCAGCTGGGTCAGGTAGTTCAGAGGGATTTCTTATTACAATTTCGTTTTTATTTCTGTCAATTACTTTATATACAACTCCTGGAGCAGTAGTAATTAAATCTAAATCAAATTCTCTTCTAAGTCTTTCTGTTGTAACCTCTAGGTGAAGCAAACCTAAAAAACCACACCTAAAACCATAACCTAAAGCAGCACTAGTTTCATTTTCATATGTAAAACTTGAATCATTTAAAGCAAGTTTTTCAAAACTCTCTTTAAGTCTCTCATAATCTGATGTATCAACAGGATATATCCCACAAAACACGACTGGTAATGAGGGCTTGAAACCTGGAAGTGGTTTTATTTTTTGATCATTTAATTCTGCTATTGTGTCACCGACCTTACAGTCAGCAACTGACTTTATACTAGCATTAATAAAACCTATTTCTCCTGGACCTAATTCATCACAATAATTTATTTCAGGTGTGAAATATCCAATTCTATCGATATTGTATTGTTGATTATTAGATAAAAACTTAACCTTCATACCTTTTTTCATAACTCCATCAAGAACTCTAACCAGAACTGTTACTCCTAAATAATTATCGTACCAACTGTCCACTAAGAGAGCCTTGAGATTTTTTTCATTTGTATTTGGAGAAGGTAGTTTCTCTACAATCTGATCTAATAAATCTTCAACTCCAAGTCCAGTTTTTGCAGAAACGAGACGAGCTTCTGAAGTATCTATTCCTATTGTTTGTTCAATGTCTTCTTTTACTCTTTCTGGCTCGGATGCAGGTAAATCTGCTTTGTTGAGAACTGGAAGTATCTCATGATTTACATCTATTGCCTGATAAGCATTTGCGAGAGTTTGTGCCTCAACACCCTGTGTGCTGTCAACAACTAAAACTGAGCCTTCACAAGCTGATAGTGATCTTGAAACTTCATAGGAAAAATCAACGTGTCCAGGTGTATCAAGTATATTAAGTTGATATTCATCACCTTTTTTATTTTTATAGTTTAATCGGACTGTTTGAGCTTTTATAGTGATCCCCCTTTCTCTTTCAATCTCCATTGAATCCAAGACTTGGTCTTTTTTAGTCCTGTCATCCATCCCTCCGCAAATTTCAATTATTCTGTCCGCTAAAGTGGATTTACCATGATCAATATGAGCTATTATCGAAAAATTTCTAATTTTAGAAATTTCCATTAGCTTCTAATTTTTGCTTTAAATTTATTTGATACTTTTTCTAAAATATTTTTATGTAATTGTTCTAAATCTTTTTCTTCAAGAGTTTTTTCTTTAGATTGAATAGTAACCCTAAATGTTACACTTTTACTGTCATCACCTAAGTCTTTTGCTACATATAAATCAAAAAATTCTACATTTTTAATTAAGTTTTTATCTAAACCTTTGACGTATCTCTGAACTTCATAGAGATTTTGCTCCTTTTCGAATAAAAAAGAAAAGTCTTTTTCACTGAACTGAAATTGGGAATCTAAGATATTTATATTATTAGCTCTACTAATTGAATCAATTGGAAGGTTTTCAAAAAATAATTCAATTGCAAAACAATTTTTAAGTTTAGAAAATTCCTCCATAATTAGTGGATGAACTTTTCCATATCTAGCTATTAATTTTTTTCCCATTAATAATTCAGCAGACTGACCTGGGTGATAAGTATTTGAAGTTGATCTTAATATGTTAAATTGTTTTATGTCAAAATTTAATGAACTTATTAATATTGAGGTTAATTCTGTTAAAGAGTAAAAATTAAACTCTTCAGATTTGTAAATAGAGTTTATATTTTCTTCAGTTGAAATAAGCAATGATAGAATATTTTCTTGAGATTGAGATGAATTATAAATAGGTCCTATTTCAAATAATTGAATATTTTTAAAACCTTTTTTAAAATTTAATTCTGCACTTTCTAAATGGTTAAATATCATAGAATTTCTCATATAAGATTGATCATCACTGATTGCATTTGAAATTTTTAAGGATTTATCTCCTTTAAGGATTTCTTGAGCTCTAATTGAGTGAAAAGAAAAAGTTATAACTTCAGAAATTCCATTAGATATAAGGGTTTTTTTAAGTTTTTTTATTGATTTAAATTTCTTATTTGATGATGAATTATCAATTTTATCAATCTCCTCGATTGATGCAGAGGGCACACTTTGTTTAATATTTTCATATCCATAAATTCTTATAATTTCTTCAACTATATCGATTTTGTTTTTAACATCATTCCTCCATGGTGGAACTAAGACTTCACATTCCTTTTCATTGCTTTTATTAATTTGAAATTTAAGGTCTTTTAATATTTTGATTTGTTTTTGTGGGTCTAGTTCTAAACCAATAGTCTTATTAAAGTAATCAAAATTATAATTTATTTTATGCTCAAAATTTTCTAATTTTCCAGCTTCAATATTTTTACTTACTAAGCCCCCACATATTTTATTTATTAAATATGATGCATATTCTAAACCTTCAATGACCATATTTTTATCTAATCCTCTTTCAAAACGATACCTAGCATCTGAATTTATTCCAAGAGATCTTCCAGTTTGCGCTACGCTATTCGGATTAAAAAGAGCAACCTCAAGAAATACATTTTTAGTATCATCTGTGCATCCGCTGAGGTCTCCTCCTATAATTCCTGCTATGGCAAGTGCATTATTTCCATCAGCTATTACGGTTGTATTTTTATCTAATGTGTATTCTTTGTTATCTAAAGCAAGAATTCTTTCGTTCGCATTTGCAAGCCTCATATCTAGTTTTTTTCCAATTTTATCTGCATCAAAAACGTGTAAAGGTCTGCCTAAATCAATAGTGATATAATTTGTTATATCTACTAAAGCGTTTATAGGTCTTAGTCCAAGGCTGATAAGTTTTTTTTGTAACCATTCTGGAGATTTAGAATTATTTACATTTTTAAAATATCTACTTACAACATATTCACAACTATTATCATCATTGTTAATATTCCAAATGATTGGGCTTGCGAATTCTAACTGATTTATTTTTTTAAAATTTAAAGGCTTTAGTTTACCAACACCTTTAGCTGAGAGATCTCTAGCAACGCCTCTAACACCAAGGCAATCTCCTCTATTAGGTGTAATACCTATCTCGAAAATAGGATCATTTAATTTCAAAGCTTCAACTGCTGAGGTGCCATTTTCAAAATCATCAAGTAACTCAATAATACCCTCATGATCATCACTTAAGTTAAGCTCCCTCTCAGACAAAAGCATACCCTCAGATATTTCACCTCTAATTTTTCCTTTTTTTAAATTTATCTGTGTTCCTGGAATATACATGCCATCTTTGGCAAATATTCCTTTTAATCCCTTCTTTACATTATTTGCTCCACAGATTACCTGATAGGTATTGGTTCCATCGTCAACTTTACAGATATTTAATCTATCTGCATTAGGATGTTTTCTAAAATCTTTTATGGTTGCAACTACAAACTTTGAGTATTCTGAATAGTCAGTCAAGCTCTCAAGTTCAAGACCTAAATTTGTTAGAGCTTCACCAATTTCATTTGCATTTTTATCTGTCTCTAAATGATCACACAACCAACTATAACTAAACTTCACTAAAATTCTCCTATGGTAAAGCCATTGCTAGCTATCCAATTTAAGTTTCCACTAAAAAATGATCTAATATCTGTAAGCCCATACTTTAACATTGTGATTCTGTCTAAGCCCACTCCAAATGCAAAACCTTGATAGGTATTCGTATCCACATTGCAGTTCTCTAAAACTATTGGGTTCACCATTCCACATCCAAGAATCTCAAGCCAACGATCACCTTGACCTAATTGGATCTTGTTATTAACTATTTCATAAGCAATATCCATTTCAGCAGAAGGTTCAGTAAAAGGAAAATAACTAGGTCGAAATCTTACTTTTAAATTCTGTACATTAAAAAATTGTTTACAGAATTCAATTAGAGTGCCCTTCAAATCTCCCATATTTGCATTTTCATTAATAAACAAACCCTCAACTTGATGAAACATTGGAGAATGTGTTGAGTCAGAGTCACACCTATATGTTCTTCCAGGAGCAATTATTTTGACTGGGGGTTTTTGATTTAATAACGTTCTAATTTGAACTGGGCTAGTGTGTGTTCGTAAAACGTAGGGCTTACCTTCTTTATCCTTGTCATCTATATAAAAAGTATCCTGCATTTCACGTGCAGGATGATTTTCAGGAATATTTAACGCTGAAAAATTGAAAAAATCTGTCTCAATATCAGGGCCTTCGGCAACAGAGTAACCCATTGATCCAAAAATAGTAATAACCTCATCAAATGTTTTTGATATTGGATGAGCCTTCGAGGCTATAGAATTTGGTGGAGGGAAACTTATATCTAAATATTCGTTTTTTAATTTAGAGTTTATTTCTTCAATTTTTAAATCGTTAAATTTATTTTTAATAAGATTATCAACTTCAATTCTTAGTAAATTTAATTTTGAACCTGAAGATTTTTTTTCTTCTAAAGAAAGGTCCTTAAGACTTTTCAATAACTCAGTTATTTTCCCCTTTTTTCCTAAGTAAGCTACTTTAACGTTTTGTAATTCTTGTTGGCTAGAGCTTTGCTCTATTTCTTTCGTAACTTCATTTAGGACTTTTTTAATGTCCATTTTTAATCTAGTTGGCTAAATTAGCCTTGGCTTTCTCAACAATTGATTTAAAAGCAGCGGGTTCATGAAATGCAATTTCAGAGAGAATTTTTCTATTGATTTCAATGTTTGCTTTTTTTAATCCATCAATAAATTTTGCATAAGTTAGACCATGCTCTCTAACTCCGGCATTAATTCTTTGGATCCATAATCCTCTAAAATCTCTTTTCTTATTTCTTCTATCACGATAAGCGTATTGGAGAGCTTTATCCATACTTTGTGTTGCTACTCTATAAACATTTTTTCTTCTACCTCGATGTCCTTTTGTAAATTCAAAAACTTTTTTATGTTTGGCTCTTGCTGTAACACCTCTTTTAACTCTTGGCATAATATCTCTCCTTTACCTATTTAGAATATGGCATCATTGACTCAATTATTATTGATGCAGATTTTGATAAGACCCTTGTACCTTTAGAGTTTCTGATAAAAGAGTTTGTTCTTTTAGACATGCCATGGCGTTTACCAACGTTTCCGACAACTAGTTTTCCTGATGAGGATTTTTTAAAGCGTTTTTTGACGCTACTTTTTGTTTTTAGTTTGGGCATTTCATCTCCTTTTGAGTAAGTTAATAAGATCTTAAGGCATACCCTTTAAAAGCCTTTTCGATCAGTTGATGTCAGTTAAATATCATAAAATTTATTTGGGTGCAACTACGAGAAAAGCTTGTCTTCCCTCGATTTTAGGTTCCATTTCAACTCTGATAAGATCTTCCAAATCTGTTTTAACCCTTTTGAGCATATCAATACCTAAATTAGAATGCTCCATTTCTCTACCCTTAAATCTCAAGCTGAATTTCACTCTGTTTCCCTCTTTTAAAAATTTCTGAGCATTTCTGATTTTAACTTGGTAGTCGTGCTCTCCTGTACCCGGTCTAATTTTAAGCTCTTTGGTTTCAATTACTTTTTGTTTCTTTTTTGCTTCATTTTTTTTCTTCTGTTCTTGATACTTAAATTTTCCATAGTCTACTATTTTACAAACTGGAGGATTATTATTTGGAGCTATCTCTACTAAATCCATACCTCTACCTTTAGCAATGTCTATAGCTTCATTTTTTTTCATAACTCCTAATTGCTCGCCATCATCAAGAATAACCCTAACATCCGCCGCAGAAATAAAATTATTTATCTTATGGAGATCTTTTTTGCCACGAAAGTTATTATTTCTTTGGTAAGGTTTATTCAAAATATTTTGTGTGATAGAAAAGAAAGGAGGTTTGCAATTATAAATGTCCTAGTGATTGCTTTAATAAAATCATCTAAGGATTATTAGCAAAGATAAATCAATTGTAAATATAAATTATTTTAATATTTGTTCTATTTTATTGATAATAATGTTCACACTAATATTTTTTACGTTAGATGCCGTGATTTTATGTAAATTATTCCCTAGAGGGTAACATGATCGAGAAATTTCGTTATCATTTGCTAACCAAATTACGTTTTTATTTGTTAAACCTGCAATATGGGCTGGTCCTGTGTCATTTGTAATGACTAACTCAGAAGAATTACATAATTGATAGAAATTCTCAATCTTTGATTCATTGATTTTATTTTTAGACTCTGGACACAATTTAATTATTTCATTAATTGTATCTAAATCCAAATCAGAGCCTGTTAGATAAACTTCATAGTTTCTACCAACTAAATACTTTGCTACTTGGGCATATTTATCCGAAGGCCATTTTTTATACTCTCCAGATTTAGATGTCCCTGGTATAAAAATTACTTTATTTGATAGTTTTGTATTACCTTTGAGCATCCAATTTAAATCAGGTTGTAAGTAATTATTTATTTTCAGATATTTTAATTGTTCTTGATGGTTTTTAGTGATGTGTTGAATACCAAGTTTTTTTTGCTTATATTTGAAACTTGAAAATTTTCTTGCAGATAAGATTTTACATTTAGTAAACATCTTAATAAAAAAATTATAAATTTCTGTTCTATTTGAATTTTGTAAATCAATTAATAAATCTATTTTTTTTTCTTTAACTTTTTTCAAAATATTTTTTATTGAAGGGAAAATTGATATCCTATTATCAACTAAAATTTCATTCACATAAGGTAAGTTTTTAAAAATTTGTTTATAATTAGACTGAGTAAGTAAGTATATGTTCGAGTTTGGATAATTTTCTCTTAAAGTTTTAATAGCTCCAAATGATAAGACTAAATCACCAAGTGAACCATGTTTAATTACTAGAATATTCATGAATTTATTAAATGATTATAAATGTCCAAAGTTTTTCTGCACATAAGATCAGATGAGTAATTTTTTTCTACATAAGATCTTCCTTTTTTTGATATTTCTTTATAATTTTTTAAAGCATATTTAAAAGTTTTTTGGAATGATTTAAAAGAATTAACATCAAATAACAAATTTTTATTAAATTTAAGAAGTTGCTCTTTAGTACCACCTTGATTAGGCGCTATAACAACTTTAGATACGGATAATGCCTCAGAAACAGTTCTACCAAACCCTTCGGGTCTCTTAGAGATATTTACAACCAAGTATGCCCCTTGATACAGTTTTTTTACATCTAATGTAGGTTTATGAATTATAATTTTTTTTGATATATTTAATTTATTAATTAGTAATTGTATTTTTTTTTCTTCCTTACTTTTATTTAAAGATACAATGTGAATATTGAATGTGTCTTTGTGCTTTTGCTGCAATAATGAGAAGTAATTTAGTAATAATTCATGCCCTTTCCAACTTGAAATCCTCGAGGGAATAAAAATACTTTTACTAACAAGTTTTTTTCTCGATGGTGAAAAGTAATTTGTATCTACACCTCTTGGAATAACATGTAGTTTAGTTTTATCATTAAATTTATGCTCATATGTTTTTTTGACAAAATTTGAGTTAAAAATAATAGCATCACCTTTCAATAAAAAACTGTTATACCAATCTTTTAAAAATGACTTCGACTCATATTTGTTGTGAACACTTGTAACGACTTTTATATTTAAATTTTTAATATATTTAATAAGAAAAAAAGCTGGTGCTCTTGAAGAGATATGTACTAAGTTTATTCTTTTTTGTTTAATTAATTGCTTTATTTTGATTTTGATTTTGCTTTGATCTAAAAAATTTTTAAATTTGCAATTATCTAATTTTATTATTTTTAAACCTTTAATATTAAAATTTTTATTGCTATTTTCACATAAAATATAGTTATTAATTTTTTTTTTATTGAGATATTTTGCAATATCTCTCACACCAGTCTCAATACCTCCAATGCCCATGGATGGAATTATTTGTAAACAAGTTATTTTTTTTGTATTTTTAATTTGTGTCAAAACTAAGCTTTTATAAAAAAGATGATGTTAAAATATCTTATAGATATTACAAAAGAAGTAAAAAAACTCTGATCTTTTTACATGGCCTATTATCAGATATGAGTGGTAAAAAGTCTAATTTTTTAAATAATTATTGCAAAATAAATAAAATATCATATTTGTGTTTTGACTTTCAAGGGCATGGTAGATCTAGTGGTGAATTTACTAACTTTGGTATTAGTGATTGGTATAATGATTTAAACAATATTATAAAATACCTAAAAATAAAAAATTTCATTCTAGTTGGCAGTAGTATGGGTGGATGGGTTGCAATAATATATGCTTTGATACACCCAAGAAAAGTTACAAAACTTATAGGCATTGCCCCTGCGCCAGATTTTACTACAAAGTTAATTTGGAAAAATTTTAATAATCATCAAAAAAATAAAATTAAAAATAATAAGATTGTTAAACAAAAGGTTAGTTCTGATTTTGCTTATTATTACTCTCCAGCACTTTTTGAAAGAAGTAAAAAATATCTAATTAAAAAAATTAAGGGTAATTTTTTAGGAGAAACAATTTTTCTTCATGGGGGTCAAGATAAAGCTGTTCCATATGGATATAATGACAGTTTCAATTTTAGTAAAAAATTTAAAAACTTTAAGAATATTTTAATTAAGCATGCAGATCATAGTCTGTCTGATAAAGAGAGTTTAATAACACTATCTAAATTTATTTAAGCTATTTTTGATTTTTTTGTAACTGGAAATTCTAGTTTATCAATCACTTCATCAGGAACGACGTGAGCAAATTTTTTGATCTCAGAGTCATAATTTTCAATAATAAACTCAGCTCTTTTTGATTTAGTCTCTTTATAGAAATCATTTAAAAGATTTAGGAGGTAGTTTTTCCATTCTTTGTTATCTACTTCATAAAGTCCAATGGTTTCCATGTTCATCAAATCAGAAATATTCTTTTGTTCAGAGTAAATAAATGCAGATCCACCGGTCATCCCAGCACCAAAGTTATCGCCAACATTGCCTAAAATAATTGCAGATCCACCTGTCATATACTCACAGCCATTAGCACCACATCCCTCTACAATTGCTAATGCGCCGGAATTTCTGACACAAAATCTGTCACCTGCTTGACCAGAAGCATATAACCTTCCATCAGTCGCTCCATAGAGGGTGACATTTCCAATAATTACATTTTCATGACTAGGTTGAGTAAATGAATTTCTTGGCTGAACGATAATCTTTCCTCCAGAGAGACCTTTGCCAACATAATCATTAGCATCTCCAAATACTTTTAAAGTAAGACCCTTGACGGCAAATGCTCCCAAGGACTGACCAGCAGAGCCTCTTAGTTTTAGAGTAACATGATCCTCAGATAAGGTATTCATTCCATATTTTCTTGTGATGATGGATGAAATTTTAGTTCCTATTGTTCTTAACGTATTTTGTATATTATATGTTAGTTCAATTTTTTGACCTGAGTTAATAAAGTCTTTTCCATCTTTTTCAAACTGATCGTCGAGTGTTTTTGGTACTTCATTTCGTTTTTTTGGTGAATGGTAATCATAAATTTTGCCATCATCAATCTTTGTTAATATTGGATTTAAGTCGAGATTATCTAAATCACTGGATCCATAATGAATTTGAGATAGTAATTCAGTTTTACCAATAATATCCTTTAAAGACTTGTAACCTAAAGAAGCGAGAATTTCTCTAACTTCTTCGGCAATAAATGAAAACAAATTTACAACTTTTTCAGGAGTACCACCAAATTTTTCACGAAGTTTTTCATCTTGAGTACATACACCAACTGGACATGTATTTGAGTGACATTGTCTAACCATAATACATCCCATTGCTACCAACGATGCTGTACCAATTCCATATTCCTCAGCTCCTAATATTGCAGCAATAACAATATCTTTTCCTGTTTTAATACCTCCATCTGTTCTCAAAAGAACTTTGTCTCTTAAACCATTCAAAGCTAAAATTTGGTGAACCTCACTTATTCCCAACTCCCATGGAAGGCCAACATACTTAATACTTGACTGAGGGCTTGCCCCTGTTCCACCAGAGTGTCCTGAAACTAAAATTACATCAGCTTTTGCTTTTGCAACACCAGCAGCAACAGTTCCAATTCCTGATTGAGCAACTAGTTTTACACAAACTTTTGCTATTGGATTTATTTGTTTTAAATCGTAAATAAGTTGAGCAAGATCCTCTATAGAATAAATATCATGATGTGGAGGGGGACTAATAAGCGTTACACCTTTTGTGCTATGTCTTAATTTAGCAATTAAATCAGTGACCTTAAACCCAGGTAATTGTCCACCTTCTCCGGGCTTAGCACCTTGGGCAATTTTAATTTCTAATTCTGAACAGTTATTCAAATATTCTGAGGTCACACCAAATCTTCCGCTTGCAACTTGTTTAATTGCTGAACTTGGATTATCGCCATTTTTTAATTTGGAATATCTTCTTGAGTCCTCTCCTCCTTCTCCGCTATCTGACTTTGAACCTATTCTATTCATTGCTATAGCTAAAGTTTCATGTGCCTCAGGGCTAAGAGCACCAAGTGAAATTCCTGGAGATACAAAGCTTTTTCTTATTTCAGAAATACTTTCTACATTATCCAAATTTAGAGAATTAGTACTTTCATTAAATTGAAGTAAATCCCTTATTTGAATGGGTTTGGAGCTATAAATTCTTGAAGTGTATTTTTTATATAGATTATATGAGTCTCTGGTTACAGCCTCTTGAAGCATATGTATTGAAACACCCTCATAAGCGTGTGCTTCACTATTAGCTCTAAATCTATATTCACCCCCTATATCTAAAATTACATTATTAGATTTAAATGACACCTCATGCTGTCTTCTTACTCTATTTTCTAAACCATCTAATCCAATACCAGAAATTCTAGAGGACATACCTGGAAAAAAACTCTCTACCATGCTTCTGCTTAAGCCAATAATTTCAAAATTTCTTCCACCACGATATGAACTGATTACTGAAATTCCCATTTTACTGATAATTTTTCTTAGTCCTTTTTCTATAGATTTTTTAAAGTTTTTAATTAGTTGAGGATAGTCAGTATTCTGATAAATGTTTTTTTTATACCTATTTGAAATGAGTTTTTCCACTAAAGAAGCATTAACAGTAGTAGCACCAACACCAATAAGTACTGCAAAGTAGTGTACGTCAAGACACTCTCTAGAAGATACGTTTAAAGAAGTAAAAGTCCTTAAATTATTTTTAATTAAATAACTATGCACAGCACTAGTTGCAAGTATCATTGGTAAAGCAATTCTGTCTTTATTAATATTATTATCAGTAATAATTAGATGTTGAGAACCAGACCTGACAGCCTGTTCAGCCTCAGAACATATTCTTTGGATTTCATTTAAAAAATTAGTCTCTTCATTTAATTTATAAGTACAGTCAATCTCTGTTGTATACTTTGATAAATGACTTTTTAATGTCTCCAGTTCATTATCTAATAATAAAGGGCTCTCTAAAAGTACCAAATTACATTGTTCAGAGTCTTCTTCTACAATATTTCCAAGGTTTCCAAGCCTAGTTTTTAAACTCATTACAACTTGTTCCCTCAGGCTATCAATTGGAGGGTTTGTTACTTGAGCAAAATTTTGTTTAAAGAAACTATGAAGACCTCGGTATCTTTCAGTAAGTACACTTAGTGGTGCGTCGTCTCCCATTGATCCAATAGCCTCTTGTCCTGTTTTAACCATAGGATCTAAAATTAAATCAAGAGTTTCTAATGTTAAATTAAATGATTTTGCAATTTGAAAAACATTTTCTTCACCCTCTGGTGATGGTTCGTAAATTTTGTCATTAGATAAGATGTTATCTAACTTTATAGTTTTTTGATTCCAATCTGAGTAATTATTACGTTTACTAAGTAATTCTTTTAATTCAAAGCTCTCATAAAACTTATTCTCTTTATAATTAACTGCTATAAGTTCACCAGGCCCAACTCTGCCTTTTTTTGTAATATTTTTCTCATCTATATTAATCATTCCAACTTCAGACCCCGAAATTAGTAAGTCGTCATCCGTTAGTATATATCGAAGAGGTCTTAACCCGTTTCTGTCCATGCCGGAAATTATCCAATCTCCAAAATTTCCGCAAACAGCTGCTGGTCCGTCCCATGGCTCAATGACAGCGTTACAATAAGCGTACATAGCCTTTAATTGATCAGATAAATCTGATCGATTGGACCAAGACTCAGGAATTATCATTGATTTTGCCATCGGCATGTCCCTATCAGTTTGAACAAACAGTTCAAAAGCAGCATCAAGCGAAGCAGAGTCAGAGGCATCTGGATCGAGTATCGGTTTCAAATCATTAATTCTCTCGTTAAAAAAGGGGTGTGTAATTCTTGGTTCGTGTGCACTCATCCAATTTATATTTCCCTTTAGAGTATTAATTTCACCGTTATGAGCTAAAACTCGAAATGGTTGCGCCAAGGACCATGTAGGAAATGTGTTGGTAGAATATCTTTGATGATAAATGGCAAATTTAGATGTAAATTCATTATCAAGCAAATCTGGATAAAACTCTGATAACTGTTCAGCTAAAAACATACCTTTATAAACAATTGTTTGTGTCGATAAGGAGCAAACATAAAAATCATTTATACTCTGTGCTTTAATTTTGTTCTCTATCCTTTTTCTTGTTAAATAAAGTTTCTTTTCAATATCAGGTGTTTTTTCTTTAGGTGAGAAAATTATTTGTTCAATTTCTGGTTTAGTATAGTTAGCTTTTTCACCAATGATTTCTGTATTAACAGGAACCTGTCTCCATCCGAACAGATTCATTCCAGATTTTATTATTTCATATTCAACGATAGCTCTGCATTTTTCTTGAGCTCCAAAATCTCTTTTAGGCAAAAATATCATACCCACGCCCAACACAGAGTCTTTAGTTTTTCTGTGACCCATTTTATAAACTTGTTTACTGAAAAAAGAATTTGAAACCTCTAACATAATACCAGCACCATCTCCAGTTTTGCCATCAGCATCAACCGCACCTCTATGGAATACTGCCTTAAGTGCCTCAACTCCTTTTTCGACTATATCTCTTCTTGACTCACCGCTTATTGAGGCAACTAAACCTACACCACAATTATCATGTTCATATTTTTCGTTGTAGATATAATTATCTTTAAGTTTCTGCCTATTTCTTTTGTAAATTTCTAATTTGTTATCCTTCATGAAGCTTTTTTTATTTTCGAATTCTGTAAGAAATTATGTATTGATTTTGCAACTTCACGTCCGTCATGGATTGCCCATACAACCAGAGAGGCACCCCTAACAATATCCCCAGCAGCAAAAATCTTTGGGTTGCTAGTTTGAAACTTTTTAAAATCAACCTTAACTGTTTTCCAGCTAGTTAATTCAATATTTGTTTTGAAATTATGGTTTAAATCTTCAGGCTCAAAACCAAGAGCTTGAATAATTAAGTCACTTTTTATTTGTTTTTCAACACCAGTATCGATTGGTTTTCTTCTTCCACTCTCGTCTACCTCACCTAATGTAGCCACTTTGTATGTCATGCTTGTTGCAGTAGCACTATCACTTATAATTTTAGATGGAACAGATAACCAATTAAATTTGATGCCCTCTTGCTCTGCATTTAAAACTTCTCTTGCTGATCCAGGCATATTTTCTTTGTTTCTTCTGTAAAGACAAGTAACCTCTCTTGCTTGCTGTCTAATAGCTGTTCTAACACAATCCATTGCAGTATCGCCTCCACCAATAACAACTACATGTTTATCTTTTGCTGTGAGATATTTATTTTTTGATGGAAGGTCACCTAAACCGGTTCTGTTACTCTCAATTAAAAAATCCAAAGCAGGAATGCTATTATTGACTGATGAAGTATCAATATCTAATTGTCTTGCTTTGTATACACCAGTTGCAATTAATATTGCGTCATAATCTTTTTCTAAATCTTGAAAGGAAATATTTTTTCCAACTTCTGTATTTAAGTTAAATACAACACCACTATCAGTAAGCCACTCGGTTCTTCTCTCAACAATTTTTTTGTCTAATTTAAAGTTAGGTATGCCATAAATCATCAAACCACCAGCTCGGTCATTTTTTTCATAGACGTCTACTTTATATCCATTTTGAATTAAATAGGCAGATGCAGCCATTCCTGCAGGGCCCGATCCTATTACTGCAACTTTCTGCTTGTATTGGTTTTGTGGTGATAAGTTTTTAACCCATCCTTTTTCCCATGCTATTTCTGTAAGGTATTTTTCTAAATTACCAATTGTTATGGCTCCAAAGCCTGCCTGTTCGACAACACAATTACCCTCACACAAACGATCTTGAGGGCAAACCCTTCCACATACCTCTGGAAATGCATTTGTAGACGCAGATACTTGATAAGCTTCCTCTAATCGGCCTTCTGCAATGTAACGTAGCCAATCTG
Organism: uncultured Alphaproteobacteria bacterium; assembly: GCA_902542505.1. GTDB lineage: Bacteria > Pseudomonadota > Alphaproteobacteria > HIMB59 > HIMB59 > HIMB59. Next base: position 25,078 of record CACBUI010000007.1, read on the forward strand.
GTATGTTATTGTTTAAAGGACAATGAATTTGACAATATGGGATTCCGCATTGAGAGCATCTTGACGATTGTTCGACAGAGTCATTTTTATCAAACTGACTATAAATCTCTTGAAAATCCTTTATTCTTTTTTCAGGTTCAGTTTTAGATGGATTCTTAGATTTTTTTTTATGAAACTCTAACATGATAATAAAATATTACTTTATGCTCCCACAAATAAATGGAATGTATTAATACAAATGTTTATGAGTTAAGTAAACTCATAAATGATAATAAATTATGACTAATAGTGATCTTTTTTACGCTTTTTATGGTTTAGTGCAAGGAATTACTGAATTTATCCCCATTAGTTCAAGTGGACACCTTAATATCTTAGAAATCTTCTTTAAAAGCTTAGAATCTAGAAATTATTTATATGAAACATCAGCACACTTTGCCTCTTTATTGGCTTTGTTATTATATCTATTCGCAAACGAACATTTTTCAAAATCAAATATCAAAGCTTACTGGAGAATATTAATCTATGCGACCGTACCTGCAATTATCCTCGGTTTTATACTAAAATTTTACGACGTAAATTATATCAGTTTAGAGTTAATTGGATATACTTCGATTACTGGAGCAATATTACTCTATGCTTCGGATAAGGCAAAAAAATTTAAGTTAAAAATCAAAAATAAAAGTACCAAATTTATTCTTGCTGGAATCTTTCAATGTCTAGCTTTTTTACCAGGTTTCAGTAGAGCAGGAAGTTGTATAATTGCATTCAGAATATTTGGAGAAGATAGAAAATATTCATCTATCTATAGTTTATATATGGGCATACCTATTATTTGTTTATCTTTTTTTTCCAATATTAAAGAGTTTGAAAATTTTATTATAGATAAAAATTTATCTATAATATTTATTACTACATTTTTTGCAGCATATTTTACAATATCTATATTTATTAAAGTGATAAATAAAATTGGCTTTACACTTTTTGTAATTTATAGAATTTTATTAGGTTTAATTTTATTAATTTATTTATCTTAATTAAACTTTATCGATAAACTTTTTAAGATATTCAGAAGTAATAATCTTCATATTTGATAAATCTTGTCTCAATATTTCTGTAACCAATTTTTGACTTCCCTCTGAGGTACTATCATGAGAAAGAGTTACATACTGATCATATGTAAATAAAGGTTTTGGAAGTTTTTCTAGTAATTTGCCTTGAAGAATTGCGAAGAAAGAAGGTATATAAAAAAATCTCTCCTTTTTTTTCAAAGATACAAATATATGACTTAAAATTTCTTTAAAAGTAAATATCTCATTACCAACTGCTGCTAAATTAGAATTTTTGTATTTTTCAAAATTATTTGTCAAATTAAAAATAAGAAGAGTTAAATCATTAACATAAATTGGTTGAAATTTAGTTGTTCCATTTTTAATAAGTGGTAGAAATGGTAAAATTTTGGCCATCTTACCAAATAGATTAAAAAAATTATCTTCTTCACCATAAACAGTACTAGGTCTTATAATAATGTGATTAGTATTATTATTTTCAATAAATTCCTCTCCCATTTTTTTGCTAAATAAATAATTTGATTTTGTTTGAAAAGTTGAACCTAGACTAGAGACATGCAGGAAAGGTTTTTTATATAATTCACAATAAATAGCAATTTTTTTTGGCAGTAAAAAATGAACCAATTCAAAAGATAAATTATTTTTTTCGTATAAGACTCCAATCAGGTTAATAACTAAATCTGATCTAGGAATTAAATCTTTTATTTCATCTAAGTTATTTATATCAAATTCTGTAACCTCTATCTGTCCAATATCTCCTGAAAGTATATTTCTTTTAACTCGACTAGCATTTCTTACAGGACATATTAATTTGTCTCCATTTTGTAAGAGTCTTTTTGTTAAACTTCTACCTATAAAGCCCGTAGATCCAAAGACTAAAATATTTTTGTTTTTCATTGTGATATCTATCTTATATAAATATATGGTCTAGGATGTCAAACTATCAATTATTTCAAAATGATCTGCCAAATAAAGTTTTAAAGTCTTTTAAAGGGGACATCTCTATTGACACAGAAACACTCGGTTTAAACATTAAAAGAGATAGGCTGTGTCTAATTCAATTGAGAAATGAGACTGATAAAAAAGTGTACTTAATAAAATTCGAAGAGGACTTGTCTCCAAAATTATCAAAAAATATAAAAATGTTATTAGAAAATAAAAGTCATACAAAAATTTTTCATTTTGGAAGATTTGATATGGCGGTATTGAAAGAAAATTTAAAAATAAATGTTAAAAATATTTTTTGTACAAAGATTGCCTCAAAATTAACCAGAACTTACTCCTCAAAACATGGTCTCAAAGATTTAGTTTCTGAAATATTAGATATTCAATTAGATAAAACAGAACAGTCATCAGATTGGAGTAAGAAAAAACTCACTAAAAAACAAATTGAATACGCTATGAATGATGTTTTGTATTTGTCAGAAATAAAAACTACACTTAACAATAAATTGCTTAGTCAAAATAGATTAAAAATTTTTAAATCAATAATGAAGTTTATGGAAGTAAGGGTTGATTTAGATCTTCAAGGGTGGGAAGAAATAGACATATTTGCACATAAATAATTAATGAATAGATCCAAAATAAAAAAAGTAGGACAAGAAGTAATTAACTTAGAGTCTATTGCTTTGTCAAGACTCTCAAAAAGTTTGGATAAGGATTTTGTAAATGCTGTAGAATTAATTTCAAAACAAAATGGTAAAATAATTATTTCAGGAGTAGGTAAAAGTGGAAATATTGCTGCCAAAATCGCAGCATCATTTACTTCTACAGGAATACCAGCAATTTATTTAAACCCAGTTGACGCCAGTCATGGTGATATGGGTATAGTAGAAATAAACGATGTTTTGATAATTTTATCTAATTCTGGAGAGTCACATGAATTAGCAGATTTAATAAATTTCAGTAAGAAAAAAAAGATAAAAATCATTTCAATAACTTCCTCAAAAAAGAGTTTGTTATCAAAAAATTCGGACATTAATTTAATATTACCTAATCATTTAGAGGCAGATAAATTGCAAATAATTCCTACAACCTCTACTACAATGTGTTTGGCTCTTGGTGACGCTCTTTGTTGTTCAGTATTAAGTTTAAGGAAATTCGATAAAAAATCTTTTAGTGAACTGCATCCAGGTGGAAAAATTGGAAAAAAATTAAAAACTCTTAATGAAATTATGGATACTGATATTCCTATTATTCAATCAAATTCATCAATAATTGATGCTGTTTTAATCATGACTGAAAAAAAATACGGTTGTGTTGTGGTTTTAGACAAAAGTAAAAAAATAAAGGGTATTATTACTGATGGTGATTTAAGAAGATCAATTGCAAATATTGATATGAAAGAGAAAGCTACTAGCATTATGAAAAGTAGACCAATAGTAGCAAAAGGAGATTTGTTAATTTCCTCAGCTATTGTCCTTATGAATAAATATTCTATTACAAGCCTTATTGTAGCAAGCCAGAATAAACCAATTGGCATTGTTAATATAAAACAATGTTTAGAAAATGATTAACAATTTAACTAAAAGAACTAGAAATATTTTTATAATTTTTATATTAGGACTCCAGTGTTTAATATACTTTTTTAATCAAAAACCATTAACTGATAATTATATTCAAAAGTCTATAACAGTTGAAAATTTTTCTAGTATTGTTTTGAGTAAATCTGGGATAACCAAGATTGGGTCTGAAAAATTAAATAAGATTGATGAAAATAATATCTACCTTGAAGGAAAATCATACTTAGAGAATAAAGAGTATAAGATTTATGGAAAAAATATATCAATTGATCTCTCTAAAGAAATATCTAATAGTGATGAATACGTTGAAGTAATCAATAGAATGGGGCTATTAAAAGCGCAGGGTTTTAAAAATCTTGATTATAATGGTAAAATATTTTTTAAAGGTGAAATTGAATTTGTCATTGAAAAGTAAATTATTTTTTCTAATTTTGAATTTATTTTTTTTCTCAAATGCTAATTGTGAGAGTTATGTCAAAGCGGGGGAGAGCCTTATTTGGGACTCAGAAAATAAAAGCTATACCGCAAATGGTGAGGTAGAATTTAAAAATGAGAAATTTATAGCATTTGCAGATAAAATGATTGCCAAATATATAGAGGAAAATAATGATGAGATTTTCACTATAATTGAACTTTTTGATAATGTTGTAATTGAGTTTAAACAAGAAACTTTTAAGGGTGATTATGCTATATACACCCGTGATGATAATATAATTAGACTTACTGGTAATGTATCAATTGAGTCGCCTACAAGAATACTTACTGGAAATGAATTGATTGCTGACATAGATAATAACAAAAGAATACTTAACTCAGCTAACGAAGAGTCTCTTGTTGAAGTTTTATTAGAAAATAATGCAAACGATTAAACTGATCGAAATTAGCAAAAGCTTTAAGTCGAAAAAAGCTTTAAAAAAAGTGAATATTGAGTTTAATAGTAATAAAATTAATGGTTTGCTTGGACCAAATGGGAGTGGAAAGACAACTCTTTTTAATATTGTTACTGGATTTTTATCACCTGATGTAGGAAAAATTTTATTAGATGATCATGATTTGAATGAAAAAAATCTTAGTTTAAGAACAAAACTAGGTATTTCATATTTACCTCAAGAGGCGTCAATATTTAGAGATTTGAGCGTATATGATAATATTTATTCAATCGCTGAATTATTTCATGATAAGGATGACTCAATTAAAATAACTGAGAATTTAATTAAGCAATTTTCATTGGGTAATTTTCAGAATACAAAAGGAAAATTATTATCAGGGGGTGAGAGAAGAAGAACTGAAATTGCTCGAGCTCTAGCTAGTAAACCAAAATTTCTTTTACTCGATGAACCTTTTGCAGGTATAGATCCAATAGCTATTGAGGAGGTTAAATCAACAATTTCAGTACTAAAAAAAATGAATATTGGAGTAATTATAACTGATCATAATGTTAAAGAGGCTCTGAGTATTGTTGAGTTTGGATACATAATTTATAATGGTGAAATCATAAAATCTGGCAGTCCTAAAGAGATTACATCTGATGAATTTGTAAAAAAAATATACTTGGGTAAGAATTATAACTAGTTTTATGCCGCTAAATTATAAAAGTTTAATTAAAGGCTCATATTTTCCACCTGGTGATAAATCAATTAGCCATAGAATTTTAATATTAGCCGGACAGGCTATTGGTAGATCAAAAATATATAATTTATTAGAAAGTGAAGATGTTATTAACACCTTAAAAGCAATGAGGCTATTGGGGGGGAATATTGTTAGAAAAGATAAAAACTATGAAGTTTTTGGCATAGCACCCGGTGGATTATTTCAACCTAAAACTAAAATAGATTTTGGAAACTCGGGAACTGGAATAAGACTAATATGTGGCTTAATCTCATCAAATAATATCGAAGCAAAGTTAGTTGGTGACAATTCTTTGAGCAAAAGGCCTATGAAAAGAGTCACTCAACACTTATCCAGGATAGGTGCAAAAATTGAATTAAGAAAAAAATCATTTCCGCCAATTAGTTTAAAGGGAATTGGAAATGCTGTACCATTGACATTTGAAATACTTATCCCTTCAGCACAAATTAAAAGTGCAATTATGTTGTCAGCTTTGAACACTAACGGGACTATTAAAATTAAAGAGTTTAAAACGACACGGGACCATACTGAAAATATGCTTAAGTCAATGGGATATAACATAAAAGTTAAAGAAAATTCTGTGCACAGGTATATAGAGATGAGAAATAATAAGGACCTTAAAACTATTGATTATAAAGTGCCAGGAGATCCTTCTTCAGCAGCTTTTTTTATTTCTGCAGCATGTTTAAAACCTGGGTCTAAACTTGTTGTCAAAAATATGCTTTTTAATAAGACAAGAGTGGGCTTCATCAAGACTTTAATTAAAATGGGAGGAGATATAAAAATAATAAGTAAAAGAAAAATTCATAATGAGTATATTGCTGATCTAAAAATTCATCAAAAAAGAAATTTAAAGTCAACTATACTTGAGCCAGAGGACATACCATTACAAGTGGATGAAATTCCAATTTTATCTGTAGTTGCTTCATTCGCAAATGGCTTAACAGTATTTAAAGGTCTAAAAGAACTGACAGTAAAGGAGAGTAATAGATTGTTACTCATACATAAAAATTTAAAAAAAATTGGCGTCAAATCTTTAATAAAAAATTATGATTTATATATATATGGTAACTATAATTTAAAAAAAGGAGGTGGTATTATTAATCATAATGATGACCATAGAATAGTAATGTCCTTTTTTATTGCAAATATGATTTGTAAAAAAAATAACGTTATAAAAGATAAATCCTGTGTAAAAACAAGCTATCCAACGTTTTTCAAACATATATCGCAATTTAGTAATTAATTTTTCTTGAAAAACATTCATAAAACTTTAAAAGAACCTAACTTAACTTGAAAGGTAAATAATGAATAATGATATCTAATGACGAGTATAGCAAATTGCTAGACCAACAATTTCAAACTAACAACACTATATCTGCGAATAAAATAATTTCTGGAACTATACTTAAAATAAGTGATCAACATATAACTGTTGATATTGGATTTAAAAGTGAGGGTCAAATCCCTAAAGAGGAATTTCTTAATACTGGTTCATCAGATGATCTTAAAACTGGACAAGTAATTGAAGTATTTGTTGAAAAATTAGAAGATAGAGAAGGTAACGTAAAAGTATCTCATGAAAAAGCAATCAAAATGAAATCATGGGAAAAGCTTCAAAAACTTCATGACAATAAAGAAAGAGTAAAAGGCTTCATAGTTGGTAAAGCCAAAGCTGGTCTTTATGTAAAGATAATGGGCACAAACGCATTTTTACCATTAAGCCAAATCGACGTCCGTCCTGTTAGAGATGTAAGTCATTTAATTAAAACTGAAGAGACTTTTGAAATTCTTAAAATGGACTACTCAAAAGGAAATATTGTTGTATCAAGAAAAGCAATTCTTGAAGAAAAACAAAAAGAAATAAAAAATAAAATATTAGAAAAATCTAAAAGTAACTCTGTTGTTTCTGGTAAAGTAAAGACATTTACAGACTATGGTGCTTTTGTAGATCTTGGTGGCATAGATGGCCTAGTACATTTGAGTGACATATCATGGAGTAGAATTAGTCATCCGTCAGATGTTTTAGAAGTCGGCAAAAAATATGAATTCAAAATCCTAAAAGTTTCAGACGACTCAGATAAAATTAGCCTAGGCTATAAACAACTAAAAGACGATCCCTGGGAAAAAATTGAAGAAAAAATTATACTTAACGAAATTTATGATGGAAAAATTACTCATATAACTGATTACGGCGCATTCGTTCAACTAACAGAAAAAGACTTAGAGGGATTAGTTCATACAAACGACATCAGTTGGACTAAAAAAAATATACATCCAAATAAAATTTTAGAGGTTGGCTTTAATATAAGAGTTAAAATACTAGAAATTGACAAAGAGAAAAAAAGAATAAGTTTAGGTATTAAACAAACTGAGCCAAATCCTTGGGAAAATATTTTAAATGAATACAAAAAAGATCAAATAATTGAGACAGAAATTAAAAATATTACTGAATTTGGAATATTTGCAAAACTTAATGAGAATATTGACGGCCTAATACATAAAAATGATTTATCATGGACAGACTCAAATGGTGATAGATCATTAAAAAAGTATCAAAAAGG
>CACBUI010000008.1 GCA_902542505.1 uncultured Alphaproteobacteria bacterium
CCTTTGGAATAGAATTCTCAGATGGAAATTGGTTAGTAGTTGAATTTGACCTCCAAGAGTCTAGAGATGTCAATTTTATGAGTGAATTATTAAATACTGATCAATTAGAAAAAAAATCAGAAAAACCATTTTAACTTTATCATATTTAATTAGAGATAATTTTTAAAACTAAAGTTTATTTTCTTTTTTGGTTTCCTCTTTTTCCATGCTCAAATCATCAAACATTTTAAAGGGATCATTATTATTGATATCTACTATTTTACATTGGAGGTCAGTTTGATAAGGATAAGTGCCTGATGTAGGCGTTAAATCCGATCTTTCAATTATTGTTTCTCCTTCGTCCCACCAATTATATGCTGTAAATATTCGGTTTGTCTTTATTATGATAATTTCATCCCATACTTCATATTTCAATTCCTCACCTTTATTTAAGACAGCAATATATTTTGGATTAGTTTCTAAATCATATTTAACAAAAGCGTATTTAACTTTTTTTTTATTTATAAAATGTAATGCCATGTGTTCTTCGTGACGATAGGATTCCCCAAAACATTCCAAAGTATTTCCAGTTAAATCCTTTGCGATAGCATTTGTATTGATTATCAAAAATAATAACAAAAAAGTTTTTTTCATAAATTTAATCTATCACGATACAAGAAGAATCCTCAAAGAAATTTTTAAGGGGCGTTCTGTTGCCCGGCCGCCCCAAAGCCGCGCTTACCTAATTAGATTAAGCAGCGAGTGCTAATTCATTATCGTTAGCAATTATTTTAAGTTTCTATGTCGAAGAAACGCTTACAACGAGCAAAAACTATATCCTTCAGAGCACGTCAAACCTATATCACCCCCTCTAAATTTTATGGTGGAGGTGTCGGGTACCGCCCCCGAGTCCGATACACCTATTACATATAGCGTTTATTGCTATAGTTGATAAACAACGAAGATAATATAGTCTAATAAATGAATCCTTTAAACACCTATGAAGAAAAAAGTCACTAAAGTGCCAAAATTTAAAGATTTTAAAACTACAAGAGCTACATCATCTGCTTTAGAAAAAATACTTTATAAACAAATTCCAATTTTAGACCACGGCTTTATAAGGGTTATTGATTATATGGGAACAGATCAGTCAATAGTCCAAGCAGCTAGAGTCTCCTATGGTGAAGGAACAAAAAAATTACGTGAGGACCGTGGTCTTATTAGATATCTCTTAAGTCACTGGCACACAACTCCGTTTGAGATGTGTGAAATTAAGTTTCATATTAAACTACCTATTTTTGTTGCTAGACAATGGATCAGACACAGAACTGCAAATGTAAATGAATACTCTGCGAGATATTCAGTATTAGATAAAGAATTTTATGTTCCAGAAATGGATCAACTTGGATCTCAATCCACTACAAACAAGCAAGGGAGATCAAATACTTTAGATAAAAAGTTTGCAAAACAAGCCCAAGATTTAATTCAAAAGAATTCTGAACAACTCTATGATGACTACCAAAATTTATTGAATGGTAAGCTTTTGAATAACGATGAATACGTTGAAGGGGAGGGACTAGCTAGAGAACTAGCTCGAACAACTCTTCCATTAAATTATTACACACAGTGGTATTGGAAAGTAGACCTTCATAATCTTATGCATTTTTTAAGATTACGAGCAGATAGTCATGCTCAGTATGAAATACAAATTTATGCTGAAAAAATGGTTGAAATTTTAAAAAAGTGGGTACCTTTAACATACGAAGCTTTTGAAGATTACCGTTCGGACTCATTCCAACTCTCTAAAGAGGCTATGAAAATTGTTAAAGATAAATTAGCGAATAAAAAAATTAAGAAGTCAAATTATAAGCTATCACCAAGAGAGCTCAGAGAATTAGAAATAAAGTTTAATATTAAATTATCTTAACTTTGAAATTTTTTTGTAATTGCGTTTGTTATATTTTCAAATTTTAGAGAATAATCATCTTTATAATCAAAACAATAAGGCTTTCCGTCATCACAGCTTTTAGGGATATTTAAATTAAAAGGAAGTTCTTCAATTAAATTTATATTTTCTTTGAGTAGTAGAGACTTAGTCTTTGACTCACCAAAAATATATTTTTTTTCATTTTGTTCTTCTAAATAAGACATATTTTCAACTACACCAAGTATTGGAACATTAACCTTGATAAACATATTAATACCTCTGATGACATCTTTTAAAGATAGAAGCTGTGGAGTTGTAATAATAAGAGTTCCATCCAGTTTGAGCTTTTGAGACATTGATATTTGTACATCTCCGGTACCAGGAGGGAAATCAACAATCAAATAGTCTAAATCACCCCAAATTGTCTTGTTAATAAGCCCATCAAGCCCTTTTGCTAACATTGGTCCTCGCCAAACAATCGCTTGTTCTTCATTGACAAGAAAACCTATTGACATTGCTTTAATCCCAAATACTTCAAAGGGTAAAAACTTCCCATCTTCAACTTTAGGTTCCTTATCTCCGATGCCAAGTAATGTTGGGACACTAGGTCCATAAATGTCTGCGTCTAAAAGGCCAACTTTGTATCCTTGGTTTGCTAAAGTTATAGCGATATTGCAAGCTACAGTTGATTTACCAACACCACCTTTACAGCTTGATATTCCAAAACAAGTCTTGATATTCATATATTAAACACTACATATAATGTATCGTGAACAAAAACAAATTTAAAATTTTTGCACTTGATGGTCCATGGGGGCCTTCATCAGGGAACAATAATAGAGGTTCCGGCGGTTTCTCAGGTGGTAACAACGATTCAATTGATGACCTTCTCAAAGATTTAAAGAATAAATACAAAATTAAAATGCCTTTTAAAGGTGGTTTTAAGGGTGTTTCATTTTTAATATTAATAGCTTTTGTAATTTGGCTTGCGACAGGTTTTTATAGAGTTGAGCCTGATGAACAAGGGGTTGAACTACTTTTTGGTAAATGGAATGAAAGTACAACAGATCCAGGGCTCCATTATTTTTTCCCAACACCTATAGGAAAAGTCTTAACTCCAAAAGTTGAGGCAATCAGGAAAATTAATGTTGGTTTTAGATCCAATGGTAATTCTACTAGAGATGTACTCGAAGAAAGTATGATGTTAACATCCGATCAAAATATATCTGATTTAGATTATACTGTTCTATACAGAATTAAAGATGCCGGGCAGTTTTTATTTAATTTAAGAGACCCTGAAGAAACAGTAAAAGTTATATCTGAAAGTGTTTTAAGAGAAGTTGTCGGTCAGACTAACTTAGAAGGCCTACTAACCGTATCTAGACAATCAGTTGAAAGAGACTCAAGATCTTTACTACAAGAACTTTTGGATGAATATGAAGTTGGAATACTAATTCAATCTATTCAATTACAAGACGTTAACCCCCCAAGAGAGGTTATAGATGCATTTGATGATGTTCAAAAAGCAAGACAGGATAAGGAGAGAACAGTCAACCAAGCAGAGGCTTACAGTAACAGAATTGTGCCTGAGGCAAGAGGTGAAGCTGAAAAAATACTCCAAGAGGCAGAGGGTTATAAAAATAAACTAATTAAACAAGCTGAAGGTGAAGCAAGTAGATTTCTTCAAGTGTTAGACACATATGAGCAATCTAAAGAGACAACAAAAAAAAGAATTTATTTAGAAACATTAAGAGACGTCCTGTCAGGATCTAGTAAAATAATGATTGATCAGAATTCTGGTAACGGAGTTGTTCCGTATTTGCCTTTAAACGAGTTAAACAAGAGCAAGCAAACAGGTAGCAACTAATGAAAATGAGAAACTATATTATTGTTGGATTATCTTTCTTCTTTATCTTGTTTGCATCAGGCTTTTTCTTTGTTGTTGATCAAACAAAACAAGTAATTGTTTTGCAATTTGGTGAACCGCGTGCTGTGCATCAATCACCTGGTTTGAAATTTAAACTACCATTTATCCAAAACGTTGTTTACTACGACAGTAGGGTTTTAAACTTAGATCCTGCTCAAGAAGAGGTAATACTAAGAGACCAAAAGCGTATTGTGGTCGACTCAATAGTCAGATATATGATTAAAGATCCTTTAAAGTTTTTTCAAACAACTAGAACAGAGTTAGCCCTTAATGATCGTTTGGGTAGAATAGTAAACTCATCTGTAAGAGGTGTAATAGCTCAGTATCAATTAAATGATTTGTTATCTGATGATCGTGATAAAATTATGGCTGAGATTTTTGAAAATGTTCGTGAAGATCAAGATACCTTTGGTATTGAAATTGTTGACCTGAGGTTAAAAAGAACAGAACTTACACCAGAAGTTCAATCTAACGTGTTTGACAGGATGAGAACGGAAAGAGAAAGAGAAGCAAATTTATTAAGAGCGGAAGGTCAGGAGATCTCACAAAAAATTAAGGCGACTGCTGATAGAGAGAAAATTGAGATTATTGCTGAAGCAGAAAAACAATCTAATATCTTAAAAGGTGAAGGTGAAGCTGCAAGAAACCAAATTTTAAATGAGGCTTTTGCAAAAGACCCTGAATTTTTTGAATTTATTAGATCAATGGAAGCATACGCAGATACTTTTAAAGACGGAACAACTACCATGGTCATTTCTCCTGATAGTGACTTCTTTGAGTACTTTGAAAACTCTGAGGGCGCCAACTAAATAAAATTTTTAAATGAAAAGACACTTAGTTTTATCTCTTTTCAGTATATTTTTTATAATCCAAAGTGCATCAGCACAATTTGAGAGAGGTTATGCAGATTTAGTTGATGAACTTCTACCTTCAGTTGTAAGTATTGCTACTAGTCAAACCGTAGAAAGACAAACTAGGCAATTACCTGAATTACCAGAAGGCCATCCGTTCAATGATATGTTTGATGATTTTTTTGGCAATCAAATGCCAAAACGTGAAAATCTAACAGGTCTTGGGTCAGGATTTATTATTAGCGATGAAGGTTATGTAGTAACAAATAATCACGTAATAAGTGGAGCAGATCAGATTACTGTAATTTTCAATAATGGAATCGATGAAGTTCCTGCAGAACTTGTTGGAACTGACCCAAAAACTGACATAGCTGTTTTAAAAATTGACCCCTCAACTGTTGACATACAAAGTGTTAATTGGGGAGACTCGGATTTGTCAAGAGTTGGAGATATTGTACTAGCTATTGGTAACCCTCTGGGTTTAGGCGGAACTGTAACTTCAGGAATAATATCATCTATAAATAGAGATATAGGTGGTGGCCCTTACGTTGACTTTATACAAACTGATGCACCAATTAATAGAGGTAACTCCGGCGGACCCTTATTTAATTTAGATGGAGAGGTAATTGGAATTAATTCAATGATTATCTCTCAAACAGGTGGAAGTGTTGGCTTAGGTTTTTCTATTCCCTCTCAAACAGCAAAATTAATTGTTGAACAAATAATCTCATTTGGTCAGGCAAAAAGAGGAAGACTTGGTGTTCAAATTCAAGATTTAACTGAAGAATTTTCCGAGAGTTTAGGCTATGACTCAACGGAGGGAGCATTTGTTGCTTCTGTTGAACCAAATAGCCCTGCTGCGTTATCAAACATTCAAGCTGGAGATATAATAATTGAGTTTAACAATCAAAAAATCACATCATTTAAAGATTTGCCTAAAGTTGTTGCTGAAACTCCAATAGATAGTGAAGTAATTGTTAAAGTTTGGAGAAACGGAGAAATTATAGATATAAAGGTAAGGGTAGGTGAATTAGAGGAGGGTCGCAAACTCGCTAAAAATGATGGTGTTTATTTAGAAGAGTTAGATATCACTGTTCTTGAGTTGACAATAGATGCCATAAATTCTTTAGGGTTAGACTCAAAAACTAAAGGTATTTTGGTCACAGAGGTAGGAGATAATAATGAAAATCTTTTAAAGAATGATGTTATTATTCAAGTATCCAGTGAAAAAATCACAGATATAAGTTCTTTTGAGAAGATCATATCAAATAGTATTAATTTGAATCGAGATAAATTGTTATTAAGGGTTATTAGAGATGGTAATGAATTTTGGTTAATAAACCCATTCGTTATTGAATAAATTTCTTTTTGTTGTAGGTCCCACTTGTTCAGGTAAAAATGATTATGCATATGAACTATCAAAATTAATAGATATAGAAGTTATTAATGCTGATAGTATACAAGTATATAAACAACTTAAAATTTTATCAAATAGACCCACAGAACAAGAATTAAAGATTGTACCTCATCATCTCTATGGACATGTAAACAATAAAGAATATTCAGTCAATCATTGGATAGATGAAGTTAAACAAGTAATCAAAAATATTCAAAGTAGAAATAAAATACCTGTTTTTGTTGGTGGTACTGGATTTTATATTCAATCACTAATAGAGGGATTATCAGTAATGCCATCAATTAGTTACAAATTTAAAAAACAAGCAGAAGATTTATTTCTAGACAAAGGCCCAGATCATTGCCTGAATATTTTAGAAAAATATTATAAAGAAAAAATTTTCCCAAAAGATAAACAAAGATTATTAAGTCGTTTAGCTTTTTGCTTGGAGCATAATGACACAATGGAAAATAATTATGGTAGCAAAGCACCGATCACTCCTAATTCACTTGTTATTCAAGTTACAAAACCCAAGAAAGATCTTTATGAAAAAGCAGAATTAAGATTTCATCAAATGATAAACAAGGGAGCTTTAGAAGAGGTTAAATCACTTTATGAAAATAAAAAAATATCAAAAACTCTCTATAAAGCTCATGGTCTACCTGAATTGCTATCTTGTGTTAGAAATAAATTAAGTTTAGACGAGGCTATTTATTTAGGAATTAAAAATACCAAGAGGTATATTAAAAGACAGTTTACATGGTGGAATAACCAAAAATTTAGCCAACTTAATTTGAGAATAAACTATAAAAAAAGCTTCCCTAAAGATTCAATTGAAAATATAAGTATATACCTAAATGACTAATGAAAACGAATTCACGGGTGCAGATATTTTACTTAAAGCCCTTAAAGACCAAGAGGTTGATACAATATTTGGTTATCCAGGCGGAGCTGTTCTTCCAATTTATGACGCAATATTTGGCCAAAACTTTTTAAAACATGTTCTAGTAAGGCAAGAGGCTGGTGCAGTTCATGCAGCAGAGGGCTATGCTAGATCGAGTGGGAAAGTAGGTGTATTGTTAGTAACATCTGGTCCTGGTGTGACCAATGTCGTTACTGGACTAACTGATGCATTGATGGATAGCATTCCGATTGTCTGTATCAGTGGTCAAGTCCCATCACATTTAATTGGAACAGATGCATTTCAGGAATGTGATACAACTGGAATTACAAGACCTTGCACCAAGCACAATTATTTAGTGAAGGATGTAAGTAAACTCTCTGAGACTATACATGAGGCATTTAAAATTGCTAGCTCTGGTAGACCTGGTCCTGTTTTAATTGATATTCCTAAAGATGTTCAGTTTGCAAAGTCAAAATACATATCAAAGAAAGACATCAGTTTTAGAGAGCACAGAATTAAAGCTGGATCCAAAACAGTAGATAAAAATTTTGTCAAAGAATTAGTAAATCATATTAAAAAATCTGAGAGACCTATATTTTATGTTGGTGGTGGTTGTCTAAACTCAGGCCATCAAGCTAGTCAAGAGCTTATTAAACTTGTAAACAAAACCAATATTCCAATTACAACAACTCTTCATGGATTGGGATGCTTTCCAGGTGAGGATAAAAGTTCACTTGGGATGTTAGGTATGCATGGTAATTATGAAGCTAACTTGGCTATGAACAAATGTGATTTGATGATTAATGTTGGAGCAAGATTTGATGACCGTGTTACAGGCAGATTAGATGCTTTTTCTCCGGACTCTATAAAATTCCATATAGATATTGATCAAAGTTCAATCAATAAAAACGTTAAAGTCAATTTTCATACTAATACTGATATTACTCTAACACTTAAAGAAATTAACTCATTTATAGACTCCAATAACATTGATTTTGATGATAAAGATTATGATAATTGGTGGGGTCAAATTAATGAATGGAGAAAGAAAGAATGCCTCCACTACGAACAAGGCGATGAAGTGATCAAACCACAACATGCTATATCCAGACTTTACGAATTAACAAAACAAAAAGATACTTTTGTTACTACAGAAGTTGGTCAGCATCAAATGTGGGCAGCTCAATATTATAAGTTTTCAAAACCAAACAGATGGATTACATCAGGTGGTTTAGGCACAATGGGTTTCGGTATGCCAGCCGCAGTCGGTGCACAAATGGCAAATCCAGACTCACTAGTTATAGATATAGCTGGTGAGGCATCTTTTCTCATGAACATTCAAGAAATAGCTACAGCTGTTCAATATAAGTTACCTATTAAAATTTTTATCTTAAATAATGAATATATGGGAATGGTTAGACAGTGGCAGGAACTATTACATGGTAGTAGATATTCAGAGAGTTACGTAGATGCCCTTCCTGATTTTAAAAAATTAGCAGAGAGTTTCAATGCTGTTGGAGTTAGAGCAAAAAACATTGCTGAATTAGATGATACAATAAATGAAATGGTTTCAATTGACAGGCCAGTTATAGCCGATATTTGGGTGGATAAAAAAGAAAATTGTTTTCCTATGATACCAAGTGGAGCTGCACATCACGAAATGTTACTATCTAAATATGATAAAGAAAATCCTGAAAATCAGGAAAAAGGAAAAGTACTAGTTTAATAATTTATTCATAATGTCTTCTACTTCAGTTTATCCAACGCCTATAAACGCTTTTAAACAGTCTAAGAGGAGCGTTCTTTCTGTTATTGTTGATAACGAACCTGGTATTCTTGCACGTATAGTGGGTTTATTTTCAGGAAGAGGATATAATATTGAAGCATTAAATGTAACAGTAGTAGACGTTAAGGAAAATCTTTCTCGAATTACTATTGAAACTTTAGGAGAAGAAAAAGTAATTAGTCAAATTATAGCACAACTAGAAAAACTTGTTCCAGTTCATAGCGCCACTAATTTAGCAAACCTAAGTGAGTCTTATGAGGCAGAAATTTGCCTAGTTAAAATTGAATTTAAAAATGAGGAACAAGATCAAAAAATACTCAATTTTGCAGATATTTATCGTTCAAGAACTGTTCAAAAAAGACAAAATATTGTTGTTTATGAAATATCAGGCACAAGCGAGCGAATAAATAAATTTTTAGATGACTTAGACACAATCGGTGGTATAAAAGTCGAATTAGTTCGAAGTGGGCCTATAGGGCTCGGAATATAACGTTTTTAGGGGGTAATATGAAGGTTTATTACGAACAAGATGCTGATTTCAACATAATTAAAGACAAAAAAATTGTAATAATAGGTTTTGGATCGCAAGGTCATGCTCATGCATTAAATTTAAAAGACTCTGGGGCATCTAATGTGGTTGTGGGATTGAGAGAGGGTTCTTCATCAATTCAAAAAGCAAAAAATGTGGGACTTAAAACTCAAACACCTGCAGATGCAGTAAAGGACGCTGATATTGTAATGTTCTTAGCTCCTGATGAAAATCAACAAGAAATTTATCAAACTCAAATCCACGACAATATAAAAAACGGCGCTGCTTTAGCATTTGCTCATGGTTTAAATATTCATTTTCAACTTATTACAGCAAGAGAAGATTTAGATGTTTTTATGGTAGCTCCAAAAGGCCCAGGCCATACAGTAAGAGGAGAGTATCTAAAAGGCGGTGGAGTACCATGTTTACTCGCAGTAGACAAAAATGTAAGTGGCAATGCAAAAGAAATTGGTCTTGCTTATGCTTCTGCTTTGGGTGGAGGTAAATCAGGTATAATTGAAACTACATTTAAAGAGGAATGCGAAACCGATTTATTTGGTGAGCAAACAGTTCTTTGTGGAGGTTTAATGTCTCTTGTAAGAAACGGTTTTGAAACTCTTGTTGAGGCTGGTTATGCGCCTGAAATGGCCTACTTCGAATGTTTACATGAAGTAAAATTAATTGTTGATCTAATGTATGAAGGTGGCATGGCTAATATGAGGTATTCTATTTCTAATACAGCTGAATACGGTGATTATACAAGAGGCCCAAGAGTAGTGCCCAACGAAGCTACTAAAGCTGAAATGAAAAAAGTTCTAAGTGAAATACAAGATGGTACTTTCACAAAAGAATGGATGGCTGAACATAAGTCAGGGCAAATTAAGTTTAAACAAATGAGAGACCAAGGTGCAAAGCACCAAATTGAAGAAGTAGGAGCTAAATTAAGGTCGATGATGCCTTGGATCGCATCGAATAAACTTGTAAAGGATATCTAATATTGCCAGATAAAGTATTAATATTTGATACAACCCTTAGAGATGGAGAGCAGTCTCCTGGGGCTTCAATGAATCAAGAGGAAAAACTCTCTATCGCAAGATTATTAGAGGAGTTAAAGGTTGATATTATTGAGGCTGGTTTTCCGATAGCTTCTAAGGGTGACTTTAACTCAGTTCAAGCAATTGCTAGTGAAATAAAGGACTGCCAGATTGCAGGATTAGCGAGGGCAAAACATGAAGATATTGAAATAGCTTGGAACGCTGTAAAAAAAGCAAAAATTCCAAGAATACATACTTTCATAGCCACAAGTCCCATTCATATGAAATTTAAACTCAAGTTAACTCAAGAAGAGGTATTACATAAAATTAAAGACAGTGTCTCATTTGCTAGAAATTTATGCCCTAATATTGAATGGAGTTGTGAAGATGGAGGGAGATCCTCGATAGATTTTCTTTATAAGTGCATAGAATTAGCTATTGAAAGTGGTGCGTCCACAATAAATATTCCTGATACAGTTGGTTATACCTTACCATTTGAATTTGGAGAGATTATAAAAAAAGTAAAAAATAATGTTCCCAATATTGATAAAGCAATAATCTCTGTTCATTGTCATAACGATCTGGGTTTAGCGGTTGCAAATTCTCTAAATGCAGTTGAAAACGGTGCAAGACAAATTGAATGCACTATAAATGGATTAGGAGAAAGAGCTGGTAATGCTGCTCTTGAAGAAGTAGTAATGGCTATGAAAGTTAGGTCAGATCTTTTAAAAGTCCAAACTAACATCAATACGAGTGCTATTTCAAAAACATCGAAGCTAGTATCATCAATTACAGGTTTCCCTGTTCAGCCTAACAAAGCGATTGTAGGTGCTAATGCATTTGCACATGAGTCAGGAATTCATCAAGATGGGGTATTAAAAAATGTTCAAACTTATGAAATTATGTCACCAGAAACAATTGGTTTAAAGAAATCTAGTTTGGTGCTTGGTAAACACTCTGGTAAACACGCATTTAAAGAAAAATTAAAAATTTTAGGATATGAGGTAGGTGATAATTATATCAATGAGATTTTCGAAAAATTCAAGCTTTTAGCTGATAAGAAAAAAGATGTTTACGATGAGGATATTATAGCATTGGTAGATGATGCACATTTTAACCAATCTAATACATTAAAACTTAAAAATTTAAGCATCATGTCTGGCACTAATTCCAAACATGTTGCTTCTTTAGAATTAAATTTTAAAGACAATATTAAAGAAGTAAGTGGGTCTGGAAATGGTCCTGTAGATGCAGTATTCAGCTGTATTTCGAAAGTAGTAGGTTTCTCTCCAAAATTAGTTTTATATCACATCAATGCCATTACACCAGACTCTGATGCTCAAGGAGAAGTTACTGTCAAACTCGAGCACTTTAATAAAGAATTTATTGGTAAAGCATCAGATATAGATATTATTGTTGCCTCTGCAAAATCTTATATCAATGCATGTAATAAAATATTAAACTTTGAAATTAACTCTAACATACAAGAAGGAGTTTCTGAGATTAGTATCTCAAATATTAAGGGAATATAAATGATCAAATCTTTCAGTGCTTTTTTAAGTGAAGATATGGGCTTAGATTTAGGGACTGCTAATACGCTTGTTTACGTAAAAGGAAAGGGGATTATATTAAATGAACCATCTGTAGTTGCAATAGCCACAGACAATAAAAATAATAAATCAGTCTTGGCAGTTGGTAGTGAGGCAAAGTCGATGCTTGGACGTACTCCAGGAAGAATAGAAGCAATAAGACCAATGAAAGACGGTGTAATTGCTGATTTTGATATAGCTGAGGCTATGATTAAACATTTTATAAAAAAAGTTCACAAGAAAAGTTTTTTCGCTAACCCAAACATCGTTATTTGTGTTCCATCTGGGGCAACAAATGTTGAAAGAAGAGCCATTAAGGAGTCAGCAGAAACCGCAGGTGCAAAAAAAGTTTATTTGATTGAAGAACCTGTAGCTGCTGCTATTGGTGCAGGATTACCTATTTCTGAAGCTTCTGGCTCGATGGTAGTAGATATTGGTGGGGGGACAACTGAAATAGCAGTGTTATCTTTAGGAGGTGTTGTTCATTCAAGTAGTATTAAAGTAGGGGGAGATACAATGGACGACTCTATAGTCAATTTTATGAGAAGTGTTCATAAACTAGCAATAGGCGAGTCAACTGCAGAGAGAATTAAGACCCACATAGGAAGTGCAGGTAACCCTGAAAACGGTGATGGTAAAACCCTGACAGTTAAAGGAAGAGACCTAATCAATGGTCTACCAAGAGAGGTAGTGATATCGGAAAGACAAGTAGCTGAGGCTCTGTCTGACTCACTTTCTCAAATTATCACGGCTTTAAAAAGAGCTCTTGAGGTTATTCCTCCAGAATTAGCTGCAGATATAGTTGATAAAGGTATTATGCTTACAGGTGGAGGAGCTTTACTTGTGCGTCTTGATGAAGCTATACGAGTCACTACTGGATTACCTGTTTCTATAGCTGATGATCCTTTAACTTGCGTAGCTCGAGGAACCGGTATGGCTTTAGAGGAGAACCAAAACCTACATGATGTTTTCTTAAGTGATTAATAATAAGAAATTTTTTATAGTTTATATAATTTGTTTTATTTTATTTCTTACTTTAATTTTATTTCCTAATTATAACACTAAAACTAAACTTTTTACATATTTTGTAAAAGAAAAAATAGAATCACCATTCATTTCTGTAAGTGACGAAATAAAAGATTTTTTTTTTATTCTCAATCTTAATTTAGATCATAAAAATACCATAAAAAAATTAGAAGACGAAAACAATTATCTTCGATCAATCAATAAGTATTTATTAATGTTAACTTCAAAATATACAGAGCAAAATAAAATTTTTCAAAAGTCTGATATAAAGTTACCAATCTCAGTAGGTGTCAAGGTTTTAGGTGATAAGAATTTACTTTATAATAAAAATTTTATTATTAATAAAGGCTCAAAAAATGGACTTGCTATCGGTGATTACATTATTGATGGATTAAACATTGTTGGCAGGATTGTCAATATGAACCTTAATAGTTCTGAAGTCGTAACTGTTAAGAGTACTAATTATGGTGATGAGGTTTTTATTAATGGAAAGTCATATATTGTTAGTGGGACAAATAATAACTATCTAAGTTTCTTAAGACAAAAGGAAAGCACTGAAATACCAGATTTTCAATCAGGTGATATCGCTGTTATACATCTTGATAATGTAACTCTTAGACTTGGTATAGTTTCTTTTCAGAATAAACAACCTATCTTATTGACATCTGAAATAGTAAACTTAGAAAATTTGAGGGTAGTTACAAATGATTAGACTGTTTTTTGTAATATTTTTATTTTTAATATACGGAAACTTTAATTTTGTCATCAACGATATTGTTAATTTTTCCTTGATAAATATAGCTTTTTATACAATTCTTAAGGATAAAAATATTAAAATAATTGATATTTTTATATTTATCTTATCATCTTTTATTATAGAAGTTTTTATAGGATTGCCGATATTAATTAGCGTTGTGGTTTTGTTTATACCTCTTTTTATTTTAAATTATCTTATAAATAATTATAATTTTGCATTATTAATAAAATCATTAATTATTTTTTTACTTAGTTTTATTACCTTTTGCATTTTTGATCAATCAATCGTTCTTAGATTGCTAAATTTACAATATTTTATAAGTATATTTATTTTAATTTTAATATTTTTAGGACTTTCAAAATATGGAAAAGAATAAGACAAGTGAAGATAGTATAAAAATATTAAATAGAAGATCATTCATCATAATTATAGTTGGGGCTATTTTATCGTTCATTGTTTCTTTAAGATTATTTTCATTACAAGTTATTAATTCTAATTTTTATAAAAAAAAATCAGTTGAAAATAAACTTTCTATTAAATTAACCCCTCCTATAAGGGGGAACATTTATGACTCTAAAAAAAATTTACTAGCTGGAAGCTCCTCATTATATGAATTTGTAGTGTTTAAAAATTTAAGCGAAGATCATCTTCATGAGATTAAAAAACTTGATAGTCTTATTAAACTTAACTTGAATTTTGGCGAAATATCAAAACATTTAAAAAAATATAATGAATATACCGGATTTAGTCTAAGTAGAGCTTCATGGGAACAGATTGTAGAATTTGAAAAAAACAAATTTTTATTTAGTTCAATAAAAATTATTGAGTCTAAAAAAAGATATTATCCATTTCAAAATTTTTCACAAATAATTGGCTATATGGGGCAACCAACTCAATCTTCTGAACTTTACTCTAAAGGTGTATTTCATTTAGAAAGAAGTTATGAAAAACATTTAAGGGGAAAACCAGGGAAAATATTTAGTGAAGTAAACGCTAAAGGTAAAACTATTAGAGAAATTTCCATTGAAAAATCCATTAAAGGTAATGATTTAGACTTAACATTAGATTTAACTCTTCAAAATTATGCTCAATCTCAGCTTCCATCAGATAAAAAAGGATCCATTGTTGTTATCAGTGTTTCAGATGGATCTATCTTGTCGATGAACTCCAATCCTACTTTTGATGCACAAATCTTTGAGGATAGGGAAAATAACAAAATTAATGAATTACTCAACAATGATCAGAAACCACTATTTAATAGGGCTTTCTCTGGTTTTTATCCACCAGGCTCTGTATTTAAACCTATCTCTGCTTTAGTTGGGCTTCAACGTAATTTAATTGATCCTCAAAAAGAAGTTTTTTGCAAAGGGCACTCCTCACTTGGTGATAGGAATTATTATTGTTGGAAAAAAGAAGGACACGGAAAAGTTAATCTTAAAAAAGCCATTAAAGAGTCATGTGATGTATACTTTTATGAATTAGCTAAAAAAACAAATATCGATGATATAGCCAGCTTATCTAGTAATTTAGGCCTAAATAAAGAGTATGACATTGGTTTATCTAACATAGGAAAAGGACTCGTTCCAAGTAAAAAATGGAAAAAAGCTTTTTTAGAAGAAAATTGGTATCAAGGTGAGACGCTAATTACATGTATTGGACAGGGATATAATCAAACATCTCCATTACAGCTTGCAACACTCTATTCTGCTCTATTAAATGGAGGAAAGTATCCAATACCTAAATTGGATAAAAACGCTCCTACAAGATTTACTGGCAAATTACTAAACATTGAGCATCAAAAAATTATAATTAATTCCTTAAATGCTGTTGTTCAAGAGCCAAGAGGAACTGCATATAAATTGAGTATTTCTAATCCAGAATTTGTTAAAATAGGAGGTAAAACAGGAACTTCTCAAGTAATAAGAATTAAAGAAAGTGAAAGAGAAGACGATCAGTATAAATCAAAAGAGATTGAAGAGAGATTTAAAGACCACTCTGTATTTGTTGGTTATGCCCCCTATGATAAACCAAAATATATTGCATCAGTGATTATAGAAAATGGTGGATCTGGATCAGCGGTAGCTGCACCAATTGCGCATAATGTCTTAGATTTTGCTTTCAAAAATAATGTTTAGAGACTTTAAAAGTATATTTAATTTAAATTGGATATATTTTTTTATCCTTTTGATAATTTTTTGGATTGGAGGGATCAATCTTTACTCAGCTGCAGGTGGCTCTCTTGATCCGTGGGCATCAAATCAATTAATAAGATTTTTATTTTTTTTACCTTTGTTTTTTTTAGTAATCATGTTGGAGCCAAAGTTTATTTATAATTTTGCAGAGATTTTTTTAATTTTAGTTTTGATTGGGCTTATCACTACGTTAATCTTTGGTTATACAGGGATGGGCGCTACAAGATGGATCAGAATTGCTGGATTTAATTTACAGGTATCAGAATTTACTAAAATAGCTTTAGTCATATTTATGGCAAAATACTTTCATAAACTCAACGCAGAAAAAACCATTGGCTTGTTTAAATCAATTCTACCTCTTGTTGTATCAATAATATTTTTCATATTAGTTGCTATACAACCAGATTTGGGAACTGCTGTAATTATTCTAGCTTTAGGTCTTGTTGTTATTTTTTATGCAGGTATTAAACTAATATATCCTTTATTGTCTTTAGGCGCTATTTTGTCAATAAGTCCAATTTTATGGACATTTTTAAAGCCCTATCAACAAAATAGAATTCAAATTTTCTTAAACCCTGACCTTGACCCTCTTGGAAAGGGATATCATATTATTCAATCGAAGATTGCAATAGGCTCTGGCGGACTTAAAGGCAATGGTTTTCTCGAGGGTTCCCAAAGTAGCCTAGATTTTCTTCCAGAAAAAGAGACAGATTTTGTTTTTGCAATTTTTTCTGAGCAGTTTGGTTTCACAGGGTCAATATTATTAATTTCACTTTTCTTCATCATGTTTTTAATTCCTGTTTTAAAAACATACAAACTCACACAAGTTTTTAATAAAATAATCTTATTTGTATTATCTTTTAAAATTTTTTTTGAATTTCTTATAAATATATCAATGACTATTGGTATCTTACCAGTAGTTGGAGTTGCTCTGCCATTTATGTCTTATGGGGGAAGTTCTTTGTTGAGTAATTTAATTATTTGTGCACTAATACTAAACTTTATGTCTATCAACGAAAAAAAGAGAATGTTTACATGATAAAATCTATCAAAAAGCCATGGGGATCTTATACTGTACTTAATAAATCAAAAGAATTTTTAATAAAAAAGATTGTTGTAAAACCAGAAGGTGTTCTATCATATCAATCACATAATTTTAGATCAGAACACTGGATAATTACTGAGGGTAAAGCAACTGTGATTATTAATAATCGAACATTTTATAGATCAGAAAATGAAAACATATTCATACCAAAAAAAGCTAAACATAGAGTTTTAAATGAAAGCTCAAAAAAGAAATTAGTTTTAATTGAAGTTCAAACAGGAAGTAAATTTTTAGAGTCAGATATAAAAAGATATTCAGATATTTATGGAAGAAAAAATTGAAAATATTAGCTGAAATTTCTGTCGGTGAGCTTTACGATAAAATTACTATATTAAATATAAAATTAAAAAAAATTAATGATCCTCACAAATTAAAGAATATAAAAATTGAGCTAGATGCTCTAATAGAGCAAAGTAATAAATTAACTTTGAAAGATGATGAAACATTAAGAAAAAACATTCAAAAACTCCAAGATATAAATGAAGAGCTTTGGGATATAGAAAATGCTAAAAGAGAGTGTGAGGCTAATAAAGAATTTGGAGAGATTTTTATTAAAATATCAAGAGATGTCCATTTTAAAAATGATATTAGGGCTTCAATAAAAAAAGAAATTAATCTTTTGTCTAACTCAAAAATAACAGAAGAAAAAGAATACTCTAAGTATTAACCTTATTTAAACTTATAAGTTTATTTTTAATTTTTGATCTTCCACCGAGAAAACTTAATTCTAAGAGCACTACAATACCTTTAATCTTAGCTTTAGTTTTTTTAATTAATTTCATAGATGCACGTATTGTTCCACTTGTTGCAAAAATATCGTCAATTATCACAA
The DNA here is from genome assembly GCA_902542505.1 of uncultured Alphaproteobacteria bacterium. Taxonomy (GTDB): domain Bacteria; phylum Pseudomonadota; class Alphaproteobacteria; order HIMB59; family HIMB59; genus HIMB59. Next base: position 17,835 of record CACBUI010000008.1, read on the forward strand.
CTTTATCTGAATTTCTTATCATATCACTTTGAATTTCTAATTTATTAGAGCCGTACTCAAGTTTGTAACTTGTATTAAAGGTCTTACCTGGTAATTTCCCTTTTTTTCTAATCATAACTAACTTTTTTTTTAATTTGAAGGCAATAGCTGACGCAAAAATAAATCCTCTTGAGTCTATCCCAACTATAGTATTAGCATTTAATTTATTTACCTCCTTTGACATTGAGTTTACAACTCTGTTAAAAATTTTAGGATTTGATAAAATTGTAGATATATCGTAAAAAGCGATACCTTTTTTTGGAAAGTCTTTTATAATTCGAATACTTTTTAAATCATTATTCATGAAAAGATCAATTAAATCAGTATTTAACAAAAAAAACAAAAAAAAAATTATTTGTCTAACGTCTTATAGTTATAACTATACAAAAATCATTGATGATCTCGTTGATGTAGTTCTAGTTGGTGACTCAATGAGCAACGTGCTGTATGGGATGGACTCAACAAGAACTATTGACGATCAAATAATGATTAATCATGCTACTGCAGTAAAAAAAGCTGCAGAGAAATCTCTAGTTTTTTTTGATTTGCCTTACAATAGAGATTTCAGTGAGGCTAATACTGTAAAACGTGTCTTATCTATAATGAAGAAAACTTCTTGCGATGGTGTCAAAATCGAAGGTAATACTGAATTGGAGGATGTAATAAAGTATTTGAAGAAAAAAAAAGTTCCCGTCATGGCACATTTAGGTTTACAACCACAGAAATTTAGTTCTACAAAAAAATTTAAGATATATGGAAAAAAGAAGGAGGATTTAAATAAAATTATTTCGGACTCCTTGTGTTTAGAAAAGGCTGGTGCTGTATCCATCTTATTAGAGGGAATGTTAACAAAAATAGCAAAGCAAGTTACCACAGTATTAGCAATACCCACTATAGGAATTGGTGCATCCGAATTTTGTGACGGTCAAATATTAGTATCTGAGGATATGCTTGGAATGTATGGAAATAATCATCCAAAATTTGTAAAAAGATACGATGATTTATCAAAAAATATCAAAATTGCTGTAAAAAAATACTCTAAAGAAGTAAATAACAGCAAATTTCCAAATAAAAAATTTAGATATGACTAATAAGTTCTATTGATCGAACTTATTAGAAGATTTATAAAAAGATCTTTTTGATAACCCTCAAATAGTTTTAATATTTTTAAAGATTTTTTATTATATTTATTGCAAAAAATTCTTACATCATCATTAATTTTATATTTTTTCATTAAATTCATTATTTTAATGTAATCATTTTTTAATCTTTTACTTTTTTTGAATACTTTTTTAATAAAATTAACTTCAGTTTTATTTGATTTTTTTAATAATAATATTATTGGTAGAGTAATTTTCCCTTCATAAAAATCTTTACCATTCTTTTTTCCAGTAACTCTATCTCCAAAATAATCAAGATAATCGTCCATGATTTGAAATATAATTCCAAAATACAATCCTAATTTGTTCAAACTTGAAATTATTGTTAAATTTTTACCAGTTAAAATTGCAGGAATTTTCATTGATGCTGCAAATAATTCTGCTGTTTTTAAGGATATGATCTCTATATACTTCCTCTCAGTAATATGAATATTATTTTCATGAGTAAGTTGCAAAAATTCTCCTTCAGAAATTTTACTACTTACTTGAGACAGTGAAGCCATTGCTTTTAAAGAATTAGCTTTTGTCATTAATTGAAACGACTTTGAAAATAAAAAATCACCAAACAAAACACTAAACTTATTATTCCATATTGTGTTAATACTCTTTTGGCCTCTTCGTAATTTACCCTCATCAATTACATCATCATGTAGTAGGGTAGCTCCATGAATGAATTCAATTGCAGCAGACATATCAATATCGCTTGATATTTGTGAATAATTTTTATTTATCATTTTACTTGATAGCAAACATATAACTGGTCGTAATTGCTTTCCCCTTTTTTTGAAAAAATAATTACCTAATTTTGGAATAATGGGGACGGCACTTACTAGAAATCTATCAAGCTCTTTATTAGCTTTAACTAACTTTACATTAATTTCTTTATGAATTAACTTTATGGTTTGTTCAAAATTAATTTTTTGCATTAACTATGAATTTATACTCCAAAGATTTTCTACTAGATGGTAAAATTGTATATTATCAATTAAAGAAAGGCTATAGGAGCGGTATAGAGCCTATTATTCTGGCTTCTAATTCAAAAAAAAAGCACAATAAAATTTTAGATATGGGTTCTGGTTGTGGTTCTATTTCCCTAATTGTTGCTTATAGAAATCCAGAATCTGAAGTCATTGGTTTTGAAAAAAATGAAACTCATCATAGAATTTCAATTTTAAATCAGAAAGAAAATAACTTAAAAAATTTAAAATTTAAAGTTCAAGACAATTGCATTTTTGATAAAAAATATGAGAATTACTTTGATTTAATTTTATCAAACCCTCCTTTTTATTTTGCAAATAAAGTACTAAAGTCCAAAAATCCTTCCATAATGGCCTCAAAATATATAACTGAGTCAAATTTGAAAAAATGGATTATCAACATAATTCTTTATTTAAAAATAAAAGGAACAGCTTTTATCATAAATAGATTTGAAAACATGGATTTTATGTTAGATATATTGAGAAATTTTAATCTAGAAGTGACAACAACACCTTTATTACCCTTTGAAGGTAGAAAACCTAAAAATGCCCTTCTAAAAATCACTAAAAGTAATTATTTTATAGAGAAAACATCAAATGCAATTATAATCCACGATAATTTATCAAAGTATTCTAAAGATATAGAAAATTGGTTTAAATAATGTTCAGTCCAAACAAAACAGTAATCTCAATTGATCTCAAAGGAATGATTGCATCTGGAAGTAGAGCACCATTGAATATGGATAATTTGAATGGACTTTTCTCAAAGGTAATGAAAATAAAATTTGATGCACTATCAATTGTCATTAACTCTCCTGGCGGCTCTCCGGTGCAATCATCTTTAATTGCACAAAAAATAAGAGAAATTTCAGATAAGAAAAAAGTGAAATGTTATTGTTTTGTTGAGGATGTAGCTGCATCTGGAGGGTATTGGCTTGCATGTGCAGCAGATGAGTTATACGCAGATGTAAACTCTATTGTTGGTTCAATAGGTGTGATATCAGGTGGTTTTGGATTTACTGATCTTATTAAAAAAATTGGAGTAGAAAGAAGGATATTTACAGCTGGAGAGAACAAAAGCTTTTTAGATCCATTTTTAAAAGTTAATAAAAAAGATGAGGAAAAATTAAAAAAACTTCAAAAGTTAATACACCAAAATTTTATTGATTGGGTGTCCTCAAGAAGAAAAAAGAAACTTAGCGAAAAAAATAAAAAAGTTATATTCTCTGGTTCCTTTTGGTTAGCTAATGAGGCAAAAGACTTAGGTTTAATTGATGGCATTGCATCTGAGTCGTCTTTCTTTAAAAGTAAATTTGGAGAAAAGACTAAAATTAAAAAAATAAAACAACCAAAGTCTCTCAAACAAAAACTTGGTCTTGGTATTAATTCTTTAAATAGTGAGGATTTAATTACTAAATTAAAAGAAGAGTTTCTTTTTAACAAATTTGGTATCTGATAAATGACAGCAGAAAATATGGAAGACTTAGTATCTCTGTGTAAGAGAAGAGGGTTTATTTTTCAATCAAATGACATCTACGGTGGCATGAAAGGTCTCTATGATTTTGGACCTATGGGTGTAGAGCTAAAATTAAATTTAAAATCAGCCTGGTGGAAATCAATAGTCTATGAAAGAGATGATGTTGAGGGATTGGACTCAACTATTTTAACCTCACCTACTGTTTTAAAATATTCAGGCCACGAAGATACATTTTCTGATCCTTTAGTTGATTGCAAGAAATGTAAATCAAGATGGAGAGCAGATCAACTTGAAGACGGAAAATGTCCAAATTGCAAATCAACTGATTTAACTGATCCTAGACCATTTAATTTAATGTTTAAAACAGCTATTGGTCCTGTGGATGACGGGAGTTCATTTGCATATTTGAGACCAGAAACTGCTCAGCAAATATTTGTAAATTTCAAAAATGTTGTCGACTCAACCAGTAGGGTTCCTCCTTTTGGTATAGCTCAAATTGGAAAAGCATTTAGAAATGAAATCACTCCAAGAAACTTTATTTTCAGAGTTAGAGAATTTGAACAGATGGAACTTGAGTATTTTGTTAAACCTGGCTCTGATGAGAGTTGGCATAAATATTGGGTAGATAAACGTTTAAATTGGTGGGCTGATCAAGGTGTCAAATCAGAGAAATTAAATTTACTCGAGGTAGAAAAAAAAGATCTATCACATTACTCTAAAGCAACTTTTGATATTATGTATGACTTTCCTCATGGCCTTGAGGAACTTGAGGGTATTGCAAATAGAACTGATTTTGATTTAGGATCACATTCTAAAAATCAAAAAGATTTTAATATTAAAGCTAAAGTTCAAGAAAATAAAAATTCTACAACAAAATTAGCTATTCAAGATTTAGAAAATAATGAATGGTTTATACCATACGTTATTGAGCCCTCAGCAGGTGTTGAAAGGGGTGTTTTGGCAATTTTAAACGAAGCTTATACTTCAGAGGAAGAAAATAAGAGAACGTTGTTAAAACTCAAACCTCATTTATCGCCAATTAAAGCTGCAGTCATTCCTCTTAAGAGAAATAATTCTGACTTGGTCAATACAGCAAATAATGTCAAATCAGAGTTACAATCACTTGGTTTAGGAAGAGTTATGGTTGAAAATACAGGAAATATTGGAAAAAATTATCGTAGACATGATGAGATTGGGACACCTTTGTGTGTTACTATTGATTTTGAAACTTTAGAAAATCAAACAGTTACGGTGCGAGATAGAGATACCATGAAGCAAGAAAAAGTATCACTCTCTGAAATAGCAAATTATTACTCTCAATATTTTAAGTAATTTATTTATTAACTCTAGGCTCCCTAAGTATGTAATAATTATTTATTTGTAATAATATTTCTGAATTAGTTGGAAGTTTTTGAGGTTTTTTCTCAAAAACTTTAATTGAAAGTTTTTTTTTATTTAGTTGTCGATGTTTAATCCTCGAAACTACCTCTTGACCTACAAAGCATCCTTTCGAATAGTCTACTAATTCATCATTGACTTCAGATGGAAGTAAAGAGGATTGTTTAAGCAGGTTTGAGTCAATTATTCCAGTTGAAAGTTGATCTAAAATATAATTTTTATCAAATTCTCTTTTATCAACTTTTTCAATACTGAGTTTTACGTCAGATAACAATGCATATTTATTTAAGAATGTAGGCAAATCATTTTGATCATTCGAGCAAACTAATTCATATGACTTGTCTGATTTAGTAATTATTATTTCATATAGAATCTTTCCTTGTGGAGATAGTATATAGCTCTTTAACTCTTCCTTTAATTTAGTTAAGTCATTGGTAATTATATTTTGAAGGAAATCAAATCTTTCTTCTCCAAATACTCTAATTTTTATTGGATTAAGTGTTTCAATTTGCATGTAATATATTATCTATATGTATATATATGCATTTACTATTTATTTCTTCAAATAGAATAGGTGACTCCTTAATTAACCTTCAAGTTTTAAATAAATACATCAGAAAATATAAGAAAAATATTGAGGTAACATTAGTTTCTGGTCCTTTACCAATGCCTATTTATGATGATTATTCTATGATTTCTAGAAGGATTAATCTTACTAAACAAAAATATAATCTACATTGGTTAAAACTCTATAAAGAACTTTCACCACTTAAATTCGATGAAATAGTAGATTTTAGATCCTCGATCATTGGTTATTTTTTGAGAGTAAAAAAAAGAAATATATTCAAAATGAAAAAGGGTAAAAATATTTATGAACAAATCCATCACAGATATGATACTGATCTAAAAAAAGATTTTAAAATATTGATCGATAGAGTTCGTAATATTTTTCCAAATTCAAATTATGCGTGTTTAGCACCATTTACAAATTGGCCACCAAAAGAATGGCCTTCAGAACAATTTGTTAAAATAGCAAAATATCTAATTGAAAAAGGCATTGATAAAATATTTATTTTAGGATCAGAAAATGAAAGTTCAAAATTTCATCACTTTGAGTCAGAACTAGGCGATAAAGTAATTAATAGATGTGGTAAGCAACATATTCTCAACGATTATGGTTTACTTCAAAAATCAAGGTTATTTATTGGAAATGACTCATCCATGATGCATATGGCTTCATTGAGTAAAACTCCAACAATTGGTCTTTTTGGTCCCACAAATGATAATATTTATTTTCCTAAAATTTTTGATCATTGTCATCTTGTTAGGTCATCAGAGTCATATGAAAGCCTAGTTAGTAAAACTCAAAACTATACTTTAAATAATTGTTTAATGAATGATGTGCCTTATAATCAAGTAATTGATAAAATAGATAATATTTTAAATGCTCAAAATTTTTAAGCCTTGCGATTTTCATGTACATCTAAGAGAGGGCCAACTTTTAAAATACGTATTAAAAGAAAATAATAAAAATTTTCAAAAAATTTTAGTTATGCCTAATTTAATAAAGCCAATTACTAATAAAAATATTTTATCAAAGTATAGATCCTTCGTTTTAAATAATAATAACAATACTGAAATTCTTTTTACAATCTATTTAAACCAAGACTGCTCTATTATTGATTTACAAAATATGGTTAATGAAAAATTATTTTTTGCAGCTAAATTATATCCTCTTCATGCCACTACTAATTCTTCATCAGGAGTAAAAGACATCAAAAAAATTTCTAAATATTTCGAATTTTTAGAAAATAATAAAATACCATTATGCTTGCATGGTGAACACATTCATGAAAATGATGATCCTTATGAGCGTGAAAAAAGATTTCTTGATTTTGAGTTATCTTGGTTAGTAAAAAATTTTAAAGGTTTAAAGATAACTTTAGAACATATAACAACTAAAGATTCTGTAGATTTTGTAAAATCACACAAAAACATTGCAGCTACTATAACAACACATCATTTACTTGAAAATACAAACACTTTTCTTGGAAATTTTTTAAGACCAGAAATATTTTGTAAGCCTGTAATTAAAAGTGTAAATCACCAAAAATCATTATTAAATGCCGCTCTTTCTGGCAATTCAAAATTTTTCTTTGGTTCTGACTCAGCTCCACATCTTAAAAATCGTAAATTTAATGAGTTTTGTTGTGCTGGTGTATATTCCACAAAATATTCTGTTTCAAATATATTGGAGCTCTTTTACACCTCAAAAAAGTCAAATAATTTAAATAAATTTTTGACAATTAATGGATGTAAACATTATAACCTTAAGTTTGATAACACTCTAATTTCATATTTTAGAAAAAAAGATTTCACATTTAAAAAATACTCTAAATTCAAAAACGATAGTTTAATTAACTATAATCACTTTAAAAATTACTGGTCTAAAAACTAGATTAGAACTTTTGTAAAATGGCCCATTTTTCTGCCAGTTTTTGACTCTTTTTTGTGATAATCATGAAAATATTCATTTTCTTTGAATAATTTCCCACGATAGTTATAAATATCGTCCCCTAGAATATTTATCATTTCAGATTTAGATTTTAATGAAGGCTCTACCTTTTCAAGATCACATACAGATCTGATATGAGACTCAAATTGACTAACATTGTATGACTCAATAGTTAAATGTCCTGAGTTGTGAACTCTGGGAGCTATTTCATTTAATAATAATTTTTTTTCTTCATTTATAAAAAATTCTAAACAAAAAGTTCCAACATAGCTTATTTTTTCTGCAAAATTATAAGCATGGTTTGTCGCTTCTTTAATGATCGATTTCTCTGAGTTAGCTGGTGAAAATGATTTGAAAAGAATTTGATTTTTATGAATATTTTCAATTGGTTGATAGGTAAAAATAGTACCATCTTTATACCTGACAGCAATGATAGAGATTTCTTGTTGTAAATTAATTTTTTTTTCCAAAATATACTCATTATTTGGTATGTCAGATATATCTTTATAACTATTAATTACTATTTGGCCTTTACCATCATATCCAAGTTTGCGAGTCTTCAATATTGCAGGAAAAAATTTAGGATCAACTGATTTTAAATCAGATGTATTGTTAATTTCCATATAGGGAACAGTAGGGATATTAATCTTATTTACATAATTTTTTTCAGTTAATCGATCTTGAATAATTTGATTAATTTCAGAACTAGGTGAAATTTTAATCTTATGTTCAATATATGATAAAGTCTTAAAAGGGATATTTTCAAATTCATAAGTCACAAAATCACATTTTTTAATAAAATTATCTATCTCGTGAAAATCATCATACTTTTTTATTAAGAAGTGATTCGCATATTTAATTGCTGGGGAGTCATCAGTATCAGAGTATATAAAAGTTTGAATATTTAATTTACTAGCCACTTGGCATAACATCATACCTAATTGACCTCCACCTAAGATACCGATGATCATTATCTAGGTGTCTTTTTAACTTTTTTTGTTTGAGCCAGTCTCCATTTTACTAAACTTCTTTCAATATTGGGGTCATAATTACTAATAATTGAAGCTGCATATAATGCAGCATTTTTGGCTCCATTTTCACCAATAGCCACAGTTCCAACTGGAATGCCAAAAGGCATCTGAGCTATTGAAAGTAAACTATCTAAGCCTTTTAGTGTTTTTGACTCAATTGGTACCCCGATTACTGGAATATGAGTTATAGCTGCTATCATGCCTGGTAAATGAGCAGACCCACCAGCTCCAGCAATAATAATCTTAATACCTCTGTCATAAGCTTGTTCAGCATACTCATAGAGTCTTTTGGGAGTTCTGTGAGCTGAAACTATTTTTTTTTCATGGACAATCTTTAATTCTTTTAGAATTTTACCCGTATGCCTAAGTGTGGACCAATCGCTTTGGCTTCCCATTACTATTGAGATTTTAGGGATAGATATTTTCATTTTTTTGAAAACTTTTTTTCAGTGATTTTGAAGTAAAGTTTATAGGGCAATACTTTACCAAATTTCATTATAGAATTAAAAGGAAAAGGGAAGGATATTTCAAAACCTTTTTTATATATTTTACTATAAATAATCCTAGCTGCATCTTTAGGTGACATTAAATATGGCATTTTAAATGAATTTACTTTTGTAGCAGGAGTTTCTACAAATCCTGGACAGATAAGTTTTACATTGAGATTATCATGCATTTCAGATTTTATAGCCTCGGCTAGATTAATTAAAGCCGCTTTTGAGGGTCCGTATAAAATAGATTTTGGGAGACCCTTATATCCAGCTGTGGAGGACATTATTGCCAAGGTATAATTTGAATTTAGCTCGAAATTTTTTTTTATTAGCTCTATTGATAAATATATACTTAAAACATTGGTATCAAAAGTTGCCTTTGCATTTTCAAAGTTAAAATCATTTAGACTATCGGGGATATAAATACCTGCATTTAAAATAAATGTACTAATATTTGCATTTTTTTTAAATACTTCATCTATAATTAGCTTACTTGAGTCAAAATTTGATAAATCTATTTTTACAAACTCAAATTTTGGATTATCAATTGTTTCATTTGGTATTTTGGTATCATCTCTTGCTAAGCCTATCACATTCCAGCCTTGTCTGAGATACTCTTCACATAGTGCGTAGCCAATCCCACTACTAGCACCTGTTATAAAAACTACTCTATCTTGTGTATTCTTTGATGAATTTTTTTGCATTAGATATATGAGTACTAATTTTAGACTTGTCCATTTTATTTACAGTATAGTACATCATAGAGAGTCTCTGATTAGTTTTAAAATAATTTTTATTTTTATATATAAAATTCCAATATAAACCATCTAGTGTTTGTGTCCAATCCCCACGACTATAATTACTCATCTTTAGTAAGTAATTTGAACCGCATAAATATGGTTTAGTTGCAAAAATACCTCCATCGCTAAACATCCCCATTCCATAGACATTTGGTGTCATAACCCAATCAGATGAGTCAATGAATGTTTCCATAAACCATTTATAAACTTCAGATGGCTTTAATCCAGCTAAGTTCATTATATTACTAATTATCATCAATCTTGGGATATGATGAACATATCCACTTTTTTTTAAATTTAATATCATGTCATTTAAAATAGGAATGTTTGTTGTACCATCATACCAATGTTTTGTTAATTTTCTGTCATTTCCAAAAAAGTTACCTTTATTGAAATCTTTATAATAGTGAATATTTAAGTATCTCATAAATTCTCTCCAACCAAAAACTTGTCTAATAAACCCTTCGTAATTATTGATGCCAACTTTAGAATAAGAAATAGAGCTCAATTTATTGAGCACTTGCTCTGGGGTTATCAAACCTATATTTAATGGTGCACTAACTAAGCTATGATTAATGTAAGGATCACTGGTACTCACAAAATCTTCGAAATGTCCAAAGTTTTCAAGTTTGCTGCTAATAAAATTATCAAGAACTTTAGATGAGTCTTTAAAATTCATTGGAAATATAATTTTCTTTTCCAGATTTCCAAAGTGTTTTGAAAAAAATTTATCAATTAATTTTTTTATTTCCTCAAAATATTTTGACTCAAATGTATAAGATTTAGGACTTTGATAACCTTTAGGAACTCTTTTTCTATTATCTTCATCGAAACTCCACTTATCTCCAATAGGTTTATTGTCTTTTACAAATATTTGAAAATTTTTCCGCACATTGCTATAAAAATTAGCAAGTTGAGGTTTTTTTGTAGTGACCATATCTTTATAATCGGTTCTACTAACTAGGAACATAGGAGATTCATGAAAAATTAGTTCAATTTTGCTATTTTTACAAAATTGCTCAAATTTAATTCTAAATTCTAAGTCTTCTATTTC
>CACBUI010000009.1 GCA_902542505.1 uncultured Alphaproteobacteria bacterium
ATTTCAAAAGATACTTTTATCGATAGATCCTTTACATCAGGGTTATTTTCAATGAATTGATTAAGTTCTTGTTGTGAGCTAATCCCTAACCTTTTGAGAAATTTTCTAACTTTTAATTGTGTTTCATCATCCATGAAATTGATAATATGGATTTTTTTTCATATTTGAAGGCTTTTAAATAATCAAAAACTATAAATGATAGTTAGGATAGTTTTCAATTCTAAGATAGTTGTAGATATGCCTATTACTACGATTAATCTAGCTAAAAAAGATAGTATTTTATTGCCTTTATATTTTTGAGAACTTCTCCAAACACCAATGCAAGATGTAAAGTAATAGATTAGATTTAATACAAGATATAATGAAAATGTATAAATAAAATTTTGTATATGTATTTTTGTGACGAGCAATAGAGGTGCCGAAATAAGGAAATTAACAAGAACGTAATAAATCCAATAACTTTTGTATAAAGGTAAATTACCTTTAAAAAGCTCCATAAGGTTATTTTCAATTTTAAATATGAAATTCATATTTTAATTCTTCCCCATTGAATTTTATTCCAGACTCTCTCATGAATATAATAAATTAATATACCGTTCATTATTTCATAAATGACAATGGATTTTGTCCAATCTAAGTTTGATGTAATAAACATAGCAGAAATAAATGTTATTGTAGATGCGGCTAATCTCCATGTGAGTGCCTTGAAAAATGATCTGAGTCTAATTACTTTTTGATTAAATCTGCCATATTTGTATAAATTCCATACTCTTTCATGTAAATAGTATGAAATCATTTTTAAAATGAAAACAATTAAAGCTACATAAAAAGGAGAAGTTGCATTAAAGTTTTCTGAACCATAAGAAATAACAAAAATACTTATCAGAAAAGTATTTATAAAACCAACTATTCTATAACTTATAGTTTTTAAGATTGATCTATTTTTTGTTACTTTCATTATTGAAGAATTTCATATTCTTTCAAATGAAGATTAGCTTTAAATTTTTTTGAATTAATCCTAAATTTAGCAGGAATTTTAATTATTTCTTTTTCAAATGAATAAACCGTTATAACTTCTAAATTATTTTTTTTATTCTCTTTATAAAGACCTTTAAAAAAAGGAAATACTAAATCTATAACTTCAGCGTTTCCCTTGTATATTGAAGGATTATTAGATTTTAAGTTTTCAGTATTTTTTGTAATGGATGATAATTCATAAATGTTAATTCCATCAATAATTAACCTTTTTGAATCTGTTTGGAAAATAAAATATTGAACTAATTGTGATATCGGATCAGTGAAAAATTTATAATCATTAATTAAAGTATTTTGCAAATTAATTTGATCACTGGAGAGTTCTTTTGAAATTTCAATATTTGATATAGTACCATTCTTGTTAAAAATAATATTTTCAAATCTATCCTGTTTAGAGCTTTTTGTTTTACTTTTGTAAGTTATGGGATTGAAGCTATTATCTTTAATTTCTCCACTAACTTTTGTAATAGACTCATACCCATAAATTTTGTCAGTCACACCATAACTTTTAATTGTGAAATCAATTTCATATAAATTATCTTCAATTTTAATTTTCCAGAATAAGTCTGCTAGGTGAATTGATTTCCAATCAATTTCATATTTTAGATTTATTACTTTAGAGTTGAGGTAATATGGATATATTATTAAAAAAATTATGAAAAATATGCGCATCAATAAAACATCGTATAAAAGTACTACTATCGATGATTATAATACTATAATTGATGTAAGAACCCCATTAGAGTTTGTTGAGGACCATATCCCAAGATCAGTAAATTATCCAGTATTAACAAATAAACAACGTCATGAAATAGGATTAAAATATAAAGAGAATTCTTTTTTAGCTAAAAAAGAAGGAGCTAGTATTATTAGTGCAAATATTTCCAAAATTATTAATAAAATAAAATTTGATAAAAAAAATAAAACATTAATTTATTGTTGGAGAGGTGGTCTTAGATCACTTAGTTTATATTTAGTACTTAAACAAATAGGTTACGACGTAACATTATTAGAGGGTGGATATAAGACTTACAGAGGTTATGTAGTAGATTTTTTTGAAAATAATACTGATAAATTTAAATTTAACCAAATTATGGGTGTAACGGGTGTAGGGAAAACACTTTTTATTAAAGAATTATCAAAAAAATATCAAGTGATCGATTTTGAAGGTTTGGCCAAACATAAAGGCTCTATTTTGGGAAATATACCAAATACTGTTCAACCATCACAAAAATTATTTGAAACATTAATTTATGAAAAACTTCACTCTTTCAATTCAAGAAAAAATATATGGGTTGAAGCAGAAAGTATTAAAGTGGGTAAGTTAAGTATTCCAAGTAAAATTTGGAAAAATATGCCTTTGGGTAAAAATATAAAAATAAAGAGTAATTTAACAGAGAGGGTGAAATTCATTTTAAAAGATTACAAATATTTTACTAATTCACCAGATTTAATGAAAAATGCGCTTATTGTATTAAAGAAAATTATTCCAAAAGAGGAATTTAAACTTATTGAAGTAAATTTAAAAAAAAAGGAGTATTTTCAGTTTGTGAAATCATTAATTGAATATCATTACGATAGAGCTTATAAAAAGACTCGAGCTGAAAATGACAGTAATATTTATAAAGAGATATATTTAAATAAAATCAACTTAATAAATATTAAAAGAGTTATTAAAGAGAGTAATTATTTTTAAAATGGTCAAATTTTTTTACTTTGGCAAGATTAAATTTTTTTAGATTTACACCCTTTCCTTTTTCTACACTTCCAATACATATAATTCTAATACCCCTTTCAATTAAAAGTTTTTTTTTATTTAAATATAATAAGTTTTTAGGTGAGGTAAAAACTGGAACATACTCCTCCCCACTGGATAAAATAAGTGAAATATATTTTTCTTCTTCAAAAAACTTATAAAGCTTAGAATTAACAGAGTTGAGATTATTTAATTTAATTTTTTTTTTGGATTTCAACGAAATAGTTTCTAAAGTTGATAAAAGACTATCTGATAAATCCATACAACTTGTAATATTTAGATGCCTAAATATATCTTGATAAATATACATTTTAGGTTTTAAAAATTGTTTCACTGATAAATTTTTTAAATTATTAGGTAATTTAAACTTACTATATAAACTTAGGTATCCTAATTTTGAATATCCAATACCTGAAAATGTATAAATTTTATCATCAACCTTAGCATTAGATCTCTTTATTATTTTAGTATTATTAATTTTATCGCTAATAATTGTTAAAGATAAAAATATTTTCTCAGAAGAAGTAGTATCCCCGCCTATTATCTCAATCTTATTTCTTAGGCATATTCTATGAAAATTAGTTATTATTTGTTGCACAAAATTATAGTTTTTATTTGGGAAGCTAATATTTAGTAAAATATATTTAGGTACGCCACCTGAGGATTGAATATCACTATAATTTGAAAGAAAAAGTCTGTGAGCTATGTTTTGAGGAGTAAAATACTTTAGATCAAAATGCTTATTTTCAACTAAAGTATCAGAAGAGATTAATTGTTTTGTTGAGCTTATATAAGCACAATCATCACCTATTTTCTTATAATTCTTTTCAAAATAATTAATAATTTTTTGCTCATATGACATTAAGTAAATATAATTGAATATGAATTCAAAAACAGAGATATTTAACTAATTTTTTTTCTTACCAAAGGAAATGAGTCTCTTTTTTTAGTTAAAACTAGTTGGAAAATCACATTATCACCTTTAGTAAAAGATAATTCACTTAAATTTAAATAAGCTTCCCACATTCTTATAAATCTATCATCATATAATTTAAAAACTTCTTTTTCTTCTTTTTTAAAATTTTTAAACCAATGAGAAAGTGTTTTAGCATAATGTAATCTTAGAACCTCTATATCTGAGATTATAAGTCCAGATTTTTCAACAGCTGGCATTACCTCAGACAAAGATGGTATATAGCCGCCAGGAAAAATATATTTCCTAATAAATGCAGGAGTCATTTTCGGAACTCTAATGTTACCAATTGTATGTACTACCGCTATGCCATCATCAGATAATAAATTATAAATTTTTTTAAAATATGTTTTGTAGAAGGGTTTTCCTACATGCTCAAACATTCCAACAGAAACTATTTTTGAATAAGAATTCTCTTCATCTCTATAATCTTGTAAAGAATAGGATAAATTTTCTTTTTTATCTGATTTTTTAAGTTGTTCTTTACAGTATTTAATTTGCTCTTCAGATAATGAAACACCCTTTACTTTACAATCATGATGATCTGCAAAATATCTACTAAGTGATCCCCACCCACAACCTATGTCTAAAACTCTATCATTGGAATTTAATAATAATTTGTCAGCTAATCTGCTCATTTTGTTAGTTTGTGCTTGTGTTAATGAATCGTTTTCATTTTCGAAGTATGCGCATGAATATTGCCTAGTTTCATCCAAAAATAAATCATACAACCTATCAGATAAGTCATAGTGACTTGCGACATTACTTTTTGAACTCTTAACAAAATTTAACTGAAATAGTGGATTAATGATTAAAATAATTCTGAATATTAGTGTATTTGATATTTTTTCAAGGTATTTATTATAATTTTCAATAAGTAATTCAGAAAACTCATAAAAAGTCGAATTGCTTAACTCGTAATCTTTATCCATATATCCTTCCGTAAGCACAAGAGAAGGTGCATAAAAAATTTTATTTAAAAATTTCTTGTTATTGATCTGTAAAATTAATGGATCAGTGCCGTTGTCAATAAGATGGTCATTTCCCTCAAATTTTATAATAACAGATCTTGTTTTGATTAAGTGTTTAATTAAAAATTTAAGTACCCTAAAAGACATAATTTTCTTATAAATATCTAAATATACAAAATTTATAAAATTTTATCATATATTGATTGATAAAATGAATTAAAATATCAATTAAATAGTTGAACTTTTAATATTAAGCTAACGTAATACAAAATATGCATACCAAAGAAAAAATTGAATTTATATCAAATTGGATAAAAGATTATGCACATTCAAACAATGTCGATGCGTTAGTTATTGGTATATCAGGAGGTATTGACTCTGCTGTCACTAGTACGTTGTCAGCAAAAACTGGCTTAAAAACTTTTGTTGCAAACATGCCTATACTTGATCACAAAACAACTAATGAAAGAGGTATAAATCACATAGACTGGTTAAAAAAGAATTTTAGTAATGTAACGGACTTTAAAATAGATCTCTCTCTTGTATTTGAAAGTTTTAAATCAGCTCTTGATAAAAATGACTCTGAACACGGTTATGCAAATTCACAGGCTCGATTAAGGATGATGACTTTGTATCAAATAGCAGCTAGCAATAACGGAATTGTTGTTGGCACAGGAAATAAGGTTGAAGACTTTGGAATTGGTTTTTATACAAAATACGGTGATGGAGGTGTTGATATTTCTCCAATCGCAGATTGTCTCAAAACAGAAGTATGGGATATGGGGAAGGAACTAAATATAAGCCAAGACATAATAGATGCAGCCCCAACAGATGGTTTATGGACTGATGGAAGATCTGATGAAGATCAAGTTGGTTTAAGTTACTCTGAAATTGAAGAGGCAATGATTAATGAGAAATCATCAAATAGAAAAAAGTATCTTGAGATTAGAAAAAATAACGTTCATAAAATGAACCCTATCCCTGTTTGTATTTTACCAAAATAAACTTTGTAAAACTTATACTCTTGAACCAGTAGTGTTATCAAAAAGGTGCACTGATGTACCAGATATTTCAAATTTAAATGTATCTCCTGCATTTAGATTTATCTTCGAAGACAATTTACAACTAAACTCTTGATCACCAATTTTTGAATAAATGATCATATCTGAACCTAGATACTCAACTAAATTTGCTACACAAGAATGCTTTCCATTATCTGATATTAGGATATCGTCTGGCCTTATACCTAAAGTAGCGTCATCTATGTTTGTAGAATTATTAAGGTTAATTTTCATATCAGCTATATGAGCTATGCCATTTTCGATTTTGCAATTAAATAAATTCATCTGTGGGGATCCTATAAATTCAGCAACAAATTTAGTATTTGGTTTAGAATATATCTCTTTAGGTGTACCAACTTGTTCAACAACACCATTGTTAATTACTACTATCCTATCCCCTAGTGTCATCGCTTCTGTTTGATCATGGGTAACAAAAATACTTGTTACGCCCATTTGTCTTTGAAGACGTTTGATTTCCAAACGCATTTGATTTCTTAATTTTGCATCTAAGTTAGACAATGGTTCATCAAATAAAAATATTTTTGGATTTCTAACTATGGCTCTTCCCATTGCAACTCGTTGCCTTTGCCCTCCTGAAAGCATACTTGGTTTTCTTGTGAGTAATTGATCTATTTCTAAGAGTTTAGCTACATCATTAACTTTGTTATTGATCTCTTCTTTAGATATTCCTCTATTTTTAAGACCATAAGCCATATTATTAAATACTGACATGTGAGGATAAAGTGCATAATTTTGAAAAACCATTGCTACATCTCTTTCAGATGGATCAATTTTATTAATAATATTTCCATCTAGAGATATTTCTCCATTTGTAATATCCTCTAGTCCTGCAATCATTCTTAATAATGTTGATTTACCACATCCACTAGGTCCAACAAATACAACAAATTCTCCATTTTCAATATTTAAAGAAGTCTCATTAACAGCTTTAGTGCCATTAGGATATATTTTAGTAATATTTTGTAATTCTAAAAAACTCATTTTTATTTTTCTGTTTGAATCAATCCTTTGATAAACCATCTTTGAAGAATTACAACAACTAACACAGGTGGTAGCATTGATAATATAATATAGGCAAATCTTTCACCTGTTCTAGGTAAAGCAACACCCTCATAATTTTCTGTAAAAATTATCTTCATTCCCATCACTACTGTCCAATATTTTTCGTCAGTAGTCATTATTAGAGGCCATAAATATTGGCTATATCCATAGACAAACATAAAAATAAACATAGCCGCTAACATTGTTTTTGATAGAGGCAATAAGAAGTCAATAAAAAATCTCCAACTATTTGCACCATCTAATTTTGCAGACTCTAACAATTCATCAGGGATTGTTTTATAAAATTGTCTAAAGAAAAATGTTGCAGTAGCAGAAGCAACTAGTGGGAGTATAAGTCCTGTATATGTATTTGTAAGACCAAGATCTGATACAATTTTATAACTTGGAAAAATTCTTACTTCTAGTGGAACTAAAAGAGTAATAAAAATTAGCCAAAATATTGGAACAGCTAATTTAAATCTAAAATAAACTAATGCGTAAGCTGACATAGCTGAGATGACAACTTTCAACGTTGCGATACCAAGAGCCATAATAAAACTATTTACAAACATTCTTGCTGCAGTAACTTCCTCAGACCATCCCCCTTTTTCATTTAAAACTTCATTGTAATTATGAGTAAAACTCTCACCTAAAAAAAATTTCATTCCCTCAGTCATTATTGAAACATTATCATGAGTTGAAGTGGCAAAAGAAAACCAAATTGGTAATACCATTAATAAAACTCCAAGTATAAGAATTATGTGTGTTAATATTTCTAATGGTTTGAATTTCATTTATTTTGAAATATTCCTTGAATAAATAATTTTTGTAGAAAAATAATTATAATTACTGGTGGGATCATTGACATAATTACAAAAGCAAAGCGGTCAGAAATAGATCCGTACATTGTCTTAAGACCCATTACAACCGTCCAATATTGTTCACTAGTAGTCATTATTAATGGCCAAAGGTATTGATTATAGCCAAATACGAACATAAATATAAAAACAGCAGCAATCATCGTTTTAGATAAAGGAATTAAAAAATCTATAAAAAATCTCAAACTATTAGTTCCATCTAATTTAGCCGCTTCTAATAATTCATCAGGAATTGATTTATAAAATTGTCTAAAAAAGAAGGTTGCTATTGCAGAGGCAGAGATAGGTAGAATTAAGCCAGCAAATGTATTTACAAGATTTAATTTTGACATAACTATGTATGAGGGCATTATTCTAAGCTCCAAAGGAACTAATAAAGTAATAAAAATTAACCAAAATATAAAAGTCGCATATTTGACTTTAAAATAAACTAAACCGTATGCGGCCATAAGTGATGTAATTACAGATAAAGTCGCTATACCTGTTGCCATAACAAAACTATTAAAAAACATTTTAAGAGCTGTTATTTCATTAAAAAAACCAGATTGTTTAAATAAAACCCTAGAGTAATTATCAATAAAATTATCTCCTAAAAAAAATTGTAAACCGTTGGTATTTATAAAAAGGCTTGAATGTGTTGAGCTTGCAAAAATTATCCATATTGGAACAACCATAATAAGTAAACCAATTGAAAGAATAAAATGATTAATAGTTGAAGATATATATTTAGTCATTAATTGTAGTGAATTTTACCCTCAATGTATCTGAATTGAAAAATTGTAATAACAAGAACTATTATCATCATCATGATTGATTGGGCACCAGCACTTCCAAGATCTAAACCTTTGAAGCCATCAATGTAGGCTTTATAAACTAAAGTTTTAGTTTCGCTACCAGGAGCTCCAATAGTAGTTGTATCTATAATTCCAAATGTATCAAAGAAGGCATAAGTTATATTAATTATAATTAAGAAAAAAGTAGTCGGCATTAATAAAGGAAAAGTAATTGTCCAAAATCTTCGAATGTTGCTTTTACAATCAATAATAGAAGCTTCAATAACTGTTTTTTGAATAGCCTGAAGTCCAGCTAAAAAGAAAATAAAATTTGCACTAATTTGTTTCCAGGAACCAGCTATAATTACATAAATATACGCATCAAATACATTTTCATACCAATTAAAACCCCATAAATTATTGAATAAATGATGAAGTAAACCATATCTTTCACTGAAAAAATAATTAGCCATAACACCAACGACAGCCGGTGCAATAGCATAAGGCCAAATTAATAGTGTTTTATATGCACTTTTTCCATGCATGACTTTATTAGCTTGCACGGCAAGCAATAAACCAATTGAACCTGTAATAAGAGTAATTACGAAACTATAGATAATTGTAAACTTGAAAGCAGTAAAATAGGAGGGATCAGAAAAAATAAATAAAAAATTATCAAAGCCAGCAAACTGAGAACCAAACCCAAAAGCATCTTGCATAGTGAATGCATCTTTAAACGTTTGAATAATTGGCCAATATAAAAAAATTAATAAA
This sequence comes from uncultured Alphaproteobacteria bacterium, assembly GCA_902542505.1. Taxonomy (GTDB): domain Bacteria; phylum Pseudomonadota; class Alphaproteobacteria; order HIMB59; family HIMB59; genus HIMB59. The sequence continues at coordinate 9,284 of CACBUI010000009.1, forward strand.
ATTAAAAGCTGAGGAGCTAAGAAAAAATATTGAGAATAATTTGATTTAAATTGAACTTTTTTCATTAAATTAAAAGGAGGATAATATAAATATCCTCCTTTTTAAAATAATATAAATTATAGAGTTTTAGCAAACTGTTTTAATAGTTTTGCTGCACCTTTATCCATATTGCTTAGAGCTTTTTCAACAGTGATATCACCATTAAGCATTGGCTCAACATTTTCGTATATTACTTCACGAATTTGAGGCCAGTTACCTGCTCTATATCCACCAGGGATAGTTGAACCTTCAAGACCTAATTGATCACCAACAGCTTTATGATAAGGAGAAGCTCTATAAAAATTGATGGTTTCAGCTAATTCGATACCACCTTTTGTTACAGCAGCATAACCTGTCATGTTATGATAGTATAAATCCATTTCTGGTGAACCCATAAATTCAATAAATTTTGCAAGTCCTTTATACTCTTCTTCTGTATGACCGTTTAAAATCCAATTAGCAGCACCACCAATAAATGTTGGATACTCTTTTCCGTCTGTTACTGAATCCCAATATGGTATTGGGTTAGTTGTAAAGTTTGGAAGTACACCTTTCATACCTCCAAAAGACGCAGCAGAACCAAACCAAAATGCAGCTTCACCATTAGTAAATGGTGCTTGGTTATCTCCCCATGCTCTTCCCTTGTAGCCATACCAACCCTTTTCGTACCATTCTTTAACTTTAGTCCAGTGATAAACAAAAGCTTCTGTTTCAGCAAAAAGTGTTTTCGTTGGAACCGCATCATAGCCATTATTGCCATCTGTCATCAATAAATTATGCCTTGAGAAGAAATTTTCAGTCCAAATCCAAGGACTGTGACTTTGAAGAAGAGGAATATATCCAGCATCGAGTATCTTTTGAGCCATACCTTCAAATTCTTCGTAAGTTTTTGGAACCTCTTCAATACCAACTTCGTTTAAGATATCCATATTGGCATACATGAGACATGTAGAACTATTAAATGGAACACCGATCATTTTTCCATCACCATCAGCATAAAAGTTTTTTATACCAGGAATGTAGTTATCAGCATCAACATCAATACCATATTTTTCGGCCATCTCTTCAAAGCCGATCACAACTCCATTTTTAACTTGTGCTACCATGATAGCTGCACCTGCATCATAGACTTGTGAATAATGAGGTTGATCACCTGCTCTAAAAGCAGCTATTGTAGCTGCCATATTGTCCTCATAGCTTCCTTTACCAGTAGGGATAACCATATACTCATCTTGTGACTCGTTAAATCGATTAGCTATTTCTATGATTACATCACCTAAAAAACCACTGTTACCATACCACCAATGAATTTCGGTTTTACTGTAACTGTTTGAAGTAAATGCAAAAGAAACTAAAAGTACAAAAATACTAATTAGTTTTTTCATTATGTCCTCCTATTAGAACGTTCCTGTTGCCATTATATAACTGTTTAATAGACTCAGGAATAGATTGGCTGTGTATAACTTAATATAAAAATATTAAACATTTATGAAATTTAAAATAAGCTTTGATTTATATGTTTTTTATTAAATATCTTAATGCGTAAATAAATCCATCTTTACCCATACCTATAATTGAACAATCACAAGCTGGTGCTATGAGAGACTTTCTTCGAAAGTCCTCTCTAGAGTATATATTGGATAAATGAACTTCTATTTTAAATATTGATTTAATTTCAAGGGAGTCGTGTAATGAAACCGAGGTATGAGTCAAACCACCAGGATTAATTATGATACCAGCGTACGACTCATCTAAGCCATTTATTTTATTGATGATCTCTCCTTCTATATTGCTTTGGAAAAAATCAAGAGTACATCCTAATGTTTCAGACTCCTTAAGTAACTCGTTTTCCAAATCTTTTAATGTGAAATTTCCATAAACACTCTCTTTGCGTTTACCTAACATTTCAAGATTAGGGCCATTAATTATTAAAATTTTATTGTCCATATTTATTGAACTTATATCAAAGATTTTATCATTCCCAATGGGTATAATTTTAAATATTTTTATATTTTTTTGATTAAAATCACTATATTTATGATATTTAGATAATTATTAATAGGAGGTTAGATATGAGAAAATTCATAATAGATATGACTATGTCATATGACTTTCAGGTAACTATAGAGGCTGAGTCGGAGGAAGCAGCTAAAGCAAAGTTTACAAATACACCATTAGAGCAACTTGGTAGCTATAAATTTGGCTCATTTTATAAGACATTTAGAGGTATAAAATTAGATGAATTTGATCCAAGATTTTATAAGGACGAAGATAAAGTAAGATAAGCATACGATGAGTAGAACTATTACAGAAAATCTCTTTGGTACACATTTCTTTTCTAAGTACTATTTAACTATACTAGGAGTGATTTTACTGACAGTATCCTCTAAAATTTCTATTCCCTTTTACCCTGTCCCAATGACATTACAAACATTGGTTGTTTTCTTTATTGCTGCATCAATGGGCATGATTGGGTTTTATTCAACGTTAATTTATGTGGTTTTAGGTGTGCTAGGACTGCCTTTATTTGCTAATGGTGGAGGAATTGGCTACATTTTTTCCCCAACATTTGGTTTTTTATACGGAATGGTAATTTCTGCATTTATGATTGCATATATTCTCAAATCTGAAATAAACACAGGTTTGATCAAGTTATCGGCTACTATTTTTGCTGGTGCATTTGTAATATTTCTATGTGGTATTAGTCACCTTTCGTTTTTTGTAGGTCTTGAACAAGCTATAAATCTTGGTTTATTGCCATTTTTGTATAGTGAATTTCTTAAGATTGTATTAGCTATAGCTATAATTTTTGGGTTGATTCATAGAGTTAATCAAAAAAGTTCATAAATAAGTTTTACTTACAGTTTCAAATATTGAAAAGTGACGTGATGCCAATTCTTGTTTGTTCTTGCTGTAGCCTCCACCTATAACAGTACAAAGAGGTACTTTTTTTTCTTTGAAATACTCACAAACAATTTCATCTCTTTTTTTAATGCCATCATCAGAAAGGTTTAGATTACCGAGATCATCGTTTGAGTGAACGTCCACTCCTGCATCGTAAAAAACAATATCAGGTGTAAAATTAGACTCTATTTGATCAAGCGTTTTTGTGAGGATATTTATATATTTAACATCATCTACTTCATCATCTATTGGCACATCTAAATTGCTATTTTTTTTGTCAAATGGAAAATTATTTTTACAATGAATTGAACATGTAAAAATATTATCAATATTTTCACAAATAGAAGCAGTTCCATCACCTTGATGAACATCTAAATCTAATATTAAAATTTTATTTATTTTTTTTTGATTAAGTAAAGTTATCGAGGCATAGGCTAAATCGTTAAATACACAAAAACCAGATCCACAATCTTTAAAAGCATGGTGAGTCCCACCTGCTAAATGACATGCAATACCATAATCCAACGCCAATTGAGATGTTTGTAGTGTGCCTTGTATAGCTAAAAAAGATCTTTTAGCTAATCTAGCACTCCATGGTAAATTTATTCTTCTCTCCTGATCTCTTGATAGATTACCTTCTTTAACATTCAAAACATAATCACTGTTGTGTACTACTTGTACATCATTTATAGGAGCTGAGTTACTTTGGTGAATTGTTAAATTCGTATATAAATTTGAGTTTTTGATAAAATTATATAAATCAGAAAATTTAGTACCAACAAATCTATGGCCCTCTGGTAGAGGAATGTCATAGTTATCATTGTAAACAACATTTAGTTTTTTCATCAATATAAATTTTCTTTAATATTCGCTAATCGTAACTATTTCATCAGACTCGTATGTAGTTTGATCTAAGTTCTTCTTTACAATATTTGACATTGCATTAGCTACTTTTTTTGCATGAATTGGTCTCATTTTTTTAAGCGGGCCTAAAAATAATGGTGTTAATAGCTTAAAAATGGGTATTCCAATTTTCTCAGCAAGTCTAAACTGTTTTCTTTTTCCAAGTAAAAAAGATGGTCTTAAAATACCAAGGTTATCAAAGTTTAATCTTTTCAACTCTTCTTCAACTAGGCCCTTAAACCTTAAATATTCACCTTTATTATTAGGATCAGCAAAACCAGATGAGATATAGACGAAGGACTTTATTGAGTTAGATTTACATATATGGGCTATTTCCTTGGGTAAATCTAGCTCTACCCTTTGATATTCACTTCTTTCAGGAGAGTTTTTCTTTGTTGTACCAATACAAAAAAAACAACAATCAGCAATAATCTGATCTTTAATATTCTCAACATTATTTAAATCTGTATTAATAATTTCTAATTTTGGATGTTTTATATTAACTTCTGAACGAGTAAAAATTTTAATGCTAGTATAATATTCATCATTTATTAAATTTTTTAATAAATAACTGCCAACTAAACCAGTAGCACCAAATATAACTGCCGAAGACATATAAAACTTATACATTAAAATTATTAAAAAAAAGAATATTTTTGGGATTTAGGAATATTTTTCTTTTAAAGTATTTTTTTGAACTTTTCCCATGACGTTTTTTGGAAGTTCATCCAACAATATATATTTATATGGAATTTTATATTTCACTAAGTGTTTTTTTAAAAAATCTTTAAGATCATTTAAATCCGTAAATTTATTCTTCATAACTATTGCTGCAATAGGTACTTCACCTAAATCGTCATTAGGGATACCAAAAACAGCAGACTCTAAAACTAATTCGTGTTGATTAATAATATCTTCAATTTCTTTAGGATAAACATTATATCCACCACTTATAATTAAATCTTTATTTCTTCCAGATATGAATAGATATCCATCAATATCAAAATATCCAATATCACCGGTTATAAAAAAACCATCTTTAGTAAATGCCTCTTTTGTCTTTTTTGGATTATTTAGATAACCTTTAAATACATTAGGACCACTTATTTCTATTGTTCCAATATCATTTTCTGATTTTGTATTATCACTTTGAATATTATTTATTCTTATTTTAATATCTTTTAAGGGTTTACCAACTGATCCCGCCTTTCTTTCCCCATCACAAGGATTAGAAGCATTCATATTAGTTTCAGTCATACCATATCTCTCTAGTATTTGATGGCCGGTTACTCTATAAAAATTTTTAAAAGTTTGATTTAATAATGGAGCACTTCCAGATATAAATAATCTCATATTTTGTGTTAATTTCTTATCTAGCCTTTTGTCATTCAACAATCTCGTATAAAAAGTTGGAACACCCATCATCAGAGTTGAATAATTAAATGCCTCAATAATTGAGTCTGTATTAAAATTTTTTATAAATCTAATAGTAGCCCCACTTATCATAGAAGTATTAATAGCAACAAACAATCCATGAGTATGGTAAATTGGAAGTGAATGGATTAAAGTATCATTGCGATTTATATTCCATAAATTTATTAGCTCTTGTGCGTTTGAAACTAAATTTTGTTCAGTTAACATAGCTCCTTTAGGTTTTCCTGTAGTTCCAGAAGTATACAAAAGTGCTGCTAGATCATTGTGGCTTCTTTTTGATGGTTCAAAAAAACTATCAAGGTTTTCTATACCATCAGTAATCTCACCTATTCCGTTTGCATTTAAAGATAAAATTTTACAGCCAATTTCATCGCAAATTGGTTTCAAGCTATCAATTTCTGATTTATCACATATAAGAAAAGAAGGTTTTGAGTCTTTTATAAAATAGATTGTTTCGTTAACTGTATAACTTGTATTAAGTGGAAAAAAAACTGATCCAGTAAGAATAGATGACAAATAAAGAGCTAAAGTTTCTTTACATTTGGCAGACTTTACAAGAATATGACTTCCTTCTTTTAACCCTAATTTTGATAATTTGTGAGAAATTTTTGATGCAAGAATTATGAAATTTTTATAAGTAATTTTGGATCCATCATCTAATATTAAAAAAGTTTTATTATTGTCTAAATTAGTTTCAATAAGATTTGAATAAAGTGAGTCTGTCAAAGTATATCAACGGAGTAATTAGGTTGGCCCTGCAATATACAGGGCCTAATAAATAAAATAAAAAATCTAGATTATTCTAGGATTATGGTAACCACTTCTCCCAAGTAGATTTATTGTTTGCTTTCCATTCAGCAACAACATCATTAAGCTCTCCACCTTCACGAACTTTAACGAGCATAGCTGCTTGATCTGCATTTGATAAAGCCATTTTACCAAAGAACTCAAGTGCTTTTTGGTTTTCTGGTTTAGCAAATGTATCAGGATTACCGTAGTTCATTGGATAATCAACAGCCCAACCAGTAGCTGGCCAATAGTCAGCGCCACAAGTTTCCCAGTTGTTAGCCTCTGTAAAGGTATCACATGTTTTGTTTGGAGCTAATTTAACACCTACTAATTCGTTAACACCAAAGAACCAATGAGGCTCCCAAAGGTACATTAAGAAAGGCTCGCCTCTGTCGTACATACCTTGCGCTTCAGCAAGAGCAGCAGTTTCGGTTCCCAATTCATCAGCAACAAAGTCTAAACCAAGTAAATCTAATCTTTTTTGATCATGACAGTTCCAACCAGCAACTGGACAACCAATTAATCGACCTTTTCCACCAGACTCCATAGTAGCAAAATCTTCTTTAAATTTATTTAAATCAGCATAACTAGAAAAATCTGGGTTTGCATCAGCCCAATATTTTGGAACATAATAATCTGACATACCAGTAATACCAACAGTTCCAAGTAATTTTACACTTCCATCACCAGAGTAAGTCATTTTAACTTCTCCACCATGGATAAGGTCGCCACTTAACATAACGTCATCAGCTTCAGCATAACTAGGCCATGACTCACATGCAAAATCAATATCGCCTGCAGCAATGGCTTCCCACAAGCCAGTTCCTGAAGCAAATACGATTCTATCAATTTCGTATCCTAACTCATCCTCAAGTATGCTTACAGCTACTTGACATGAAATCTCTCCACCAGTCCAGTCAGCGATTGCTGCTAATAATTTTTCAGCATTAGCTTTACTGAATGTTGCGGTAAAAAGAATAGAGGATAGAATAAAAGTTATAATTGTTTTAGATATTCTCATAGAGTATCCCTCCCATAAAGTATTTATATTAGCAAAAAATAGTCAAAGTACATATGTTATTTATTCATTAATAGGTAACAAAATCCTATAAAATATGTTTTTTATTAATTAATTAAGTGTATTACTATTAAAAATGATGAAAACTAAAGTATTTCTTACATGTGCTGTTAATGGATCTGGTGACACTGCATCAAAACATCCAGATCTTCCAAAGACTCCAAAACAAATAGCTAAATCCGCAATAGAGTCTGCTCAAGCAGGTGCATCTATAGTTCATATTCATGTCAGAGAGGAAGATGGAACGCCTAGTCGAAAATTTGAATTTTATAAGGAAGTAGTTGAAATAATTAGATCTAGTGACACTGATGTAATTATTAATTTAACAACCGGTATGGGAGGTGATTTAGATATAGGTGAAGGAGATAACCCAATGGATTTTGGTCCATATACAGATATGGCTAATATTATGGAAAGAATATCTCATGTAGAGGAATTACTTCCGGAAATTTGTACACTTGATGCTGGTACATTAAATTTTGGTGATAGTTCTGTGTTGGCAGTCAATACTCCAAATGATTTAAGAAAAGCAGCAAAACGATTAAAAGAAATTGGGGTTAAACCTGAAGTTGAAGCATTTGATTTAGGTAACATGTGGTTTGGTGCTCAACTTTATGAAGAAGGACTACTTAGTGACCCACCCTTATATCAAATGTGTTTAGGAATTCCCTGGGGAGCTCCAGCAAAAACTACAGCTATGATTGCAATGTTAGATGTCATGCCTAAAAATGCTATTTGGTCAGGCTTTGCAATTTCAAGAAATGAAATGCCCTTTGTTGCACAAACAGTTTTACTTGGAGGTAATCCCAGAGTTGGGCTTGAAGATAATTTATATTTATCAAAGGGAAAACTTGCAACTAATCCACAATTAGTTGAAAAGGCAATAAAAATAGTTCATGAGTTGGGCTCCTCTATTATGAGTCCCCAAGAGACTAGAGATTATTTAAAGCTAATAAAAACTTAATCCATTCTCTCAGTATTTCCATCAATAGAAATTACTTGACCTGAGACTCTAAGGGAGTCTTGAGAAATTAAAAAGGAACACATTTTTGCTATATCATCTTCATAAACCCATTGTTTTAAAGAACTCATAGAAACAAAATCTTTTTCAATTGATCTTACAGATTGCTTTAACATTTTTGCTTTCGCTTTTATGACCCTCATCATTCTCGCACCTTTAACAGAACCCGGGCATATTGCATTTACTCGTATATTAAATTTACCTAATTCCATTGCTAAAGTTTTAGTAATACCAACTAAGGCCCATTTGCTTGCCGCATAAGGTGACCTATTAGGAAAACCATCAATACCAGCTGTAGAGGAAATATTGATGATTGAGCCATTTTTAGATTTCTTAATCATGGGTATTGCATATTTAGTAAAATAAAAATGACTATTAATATTTACATGTAAGGTCTTTTCCCAATCATCAGATTTAATTTTCTCTAAAGGAGATGTGGGTCCAGCTATTCCAATATTATTTATAAGTCCATCTATTTTTTTTGTTTTATTTGATATTTCTTTATAAAATTTTTTCACCTCATCTTCTTTTGAAGCATCGCATTCTGATATAAAAAGTTTTTTATTAAAGTATGAATTTTTTTTCAGTTTATTAATATTTTTTTTATCAATATCACAAGTATAAACAATAGCACCTTGTAATAGTAATAATTTTACAGTAGCTAGACCTATCCCAGAAGCACCAGCAGATAAAATAATTTTTTTATTTTTAAGGAAATTATTTTGCATCAAAAGAATTACTATCAGGTTTAATGGGAATAGATCTATCTATACCCTTTACAATTTTTTTTTCTTTATCATAAAAAGGTAAATCTACAACGACTCCGGTGTGTGAAGAATTATCTGGGAGAATCATTTCTATCTCTTTATTTATATAATCATTTGGTTCATAAAATCTTACATAACCAATTCCTTGTTGGAGAGTTGGAGACGGTACACCTGCTGTTATGTAGCCGACTTGTTTATCATTAATTTTTATTTTACTTCCGGCTTTAGGAACTGCTGTTTTACATGTTATTCCAAATAAACAAGTCCTTTTATCTTTTTTAATTAATGCATCTTTACCGATAAAATCTTTATCCATATTCACAAAATACCCCAGCCCTGCTTCGAAAGGAGTAATTGTTGTATCTATATCAGTTAAATTTCCAAAAATACCACCCTCAATTCTTCTAATAGTCATGGCCCTAGAGGCAGAAAATTGCATACCATATGGTTTACCACATTCAATAAGATGGTCCCATAGAGCCAAATGATCTGTGTTAAAACCATCACAAAAAATTTCAAATCCTAATTCATTTGTAAAACCTGTTCTTGAAACATATAAAGTTTGCCCTCCTAGATCAAAAAAATTGGATGTAAAATAAGGCATATTTTCATCAATCTTTCCATTAGAAGCTAACTTCATAATATCGATTGATGCCGGACCTTGAATTTGAAGAACTCTGGATTTAGGGTCTTTTATTTGAATATCATAATTTGAACTATTAGCAATAAGCCAATCTTCAAATGGGCCATCAGCTTGAACGTACCAAAACTTTTCTTCATCAAACCTAAATAAAACTCCATCCATGAAAATTCCACCTTTTGGTGTACAGGCAAGTGCATAATAACCTCTGCCAATTTTTGTTTTTGTAATTTCTCTTGTCAGCACTTTATTCAAAAAAGAAACTGAGTCTTTTCCTGATATTTCTAACGGTTTTTCTGGAACATCAAATAAAAGAGCTTTTTGTCTTAAAAGCCAATATTTTTCTAAAGGATCTTCATCAATTTTCATAGGAAAGTATCTTCCTGCATAGACGCCTCTAACCATATTCGAAGTATTAGTACGTTGAATGAATGGAGACTCTTCAAATCTACGTGCACTAATTTGAATTGTTTTATTTAGATCAGCTTCTTCTTGTAAATTTCCCATTTATTTATCAATGACTCTATTAGATTTATAGTCACGAATAATAACAGGAGGGTCAAATGCGGTCACAGGTGAAATTTTATCTTTAACTAATTCTACTTCGATGAGACATGAATGTGCTATGGGACCTTGACCTAATTTCGAAGTTCCTTTGTCTTTTGTAAGGACATTAGGATTACCATGTTTACAGATAGTTTTTAAATTTTTAGTATCCTCAGGATCATACCATGCACCTGTACTAATTTGAACAACTCCAGGGCGTATATTATCATTAATGTTTACACCAGCTAAACAGGCACCTCTGTCATTGAAAAGTTTTACTATATCTCCCTCATTTATACCTCTACTACTAGCATCAACACTATTCATTTCAATTGGTTCACGATCTTTAATTTTAAAAGATTTACTATAACTTCCGTGATCCATTTGACTATGTAATTTATTTTTTGGTTGATTAGATATTAAATGTAAAGGATAATTTTTATTTTTACTTCCAAGCCATTCACAGGGTTCTAACCAGGTTGGATGACCAGGACAATCATCATAATTAAAACTATCTACTGTTTTAGAATATATTTCTATTTTTCCACTTGGAGTTGAGAGTGGGAATTTAGTAGGATCTTCTCTAAAATCTTTTAACATTATTGTATTTTCTTTTGGTGGTGGAACTTTAAACCACCCTTTTTTTCTAAAATCCTGATAGCTAGGAAAATCAATATTTTTTAATGACTTTGATTTGACTGACGTTTCTTGATAAATCCATTTTTGCCAATCTTCTTCATCTCTTCCTTCAGTAAAAAGATTTTCAATATCCATTTTTTTTGCAATTCCTTTAAAAATATCAAAATCACTTTTAGCCTCTTTAAAAGGTTCAACTAATTTTGACATTGAAATTACATAAGGATCTCTTGGGGTAAGCATTATATCTTGTCTTTCAAGTGGAGTGGTACAAGGTAAGATAATATCTGAATATTTAGCTAAAGAATTCCAGCACCATTCATTAGAAATGATAGTTTCAGGTTTTTGCCAAGCTAGCAAAAGTTTATTAATATCTTGATGATGATGAAATGGATTTCCACCTGCCCAATAAATTAATTTAATATCAGGATATTCATACTCCTTGCCATCAAAATGAAAAGTTTCACCCGGATTTAAAAGTAAATCACTAATCCTTGCAACTGGGATAAAATTATCAATTTTATTGTCAGATTGTGGAAAAGCAGCGCCAGGAATAATAGAAAACTGCCCACCAATGTGATTAGTTGCACTATAACCAAATCCAAAACCACCACCTGGTAAACCTATTTGACCCAACATTGATGCCAACATAATTGCTGCCCAAAAAGGCTGCTCACCATGATCTTGGCGAGTTAAAGACCAACTAACAGATATCATAGTTCGCTTTGAGGACATGTCTCTTGCCAAAGAAATAATTTCATCTGATGAGATTTCACTTATTTCTGAAGCCCAATTAGCATCTTTTACAACTCCATCTAAATCTCCTAAAAGATATGGTAAGAAAATATCAAAACCTTCTGTGTATTTTTTAATAAATATTTCACTATATAAATTTTCTTTGTATAGAGTGTGCGCTAGACCAAGCATAATTGCTACATCAGTATTAGGTCTTAAAGGTAACCACTTTCCTTTAACCTCCTCTAACAAGTCACTTTTAAGTGGACTCAAATTTACAAATCTTATGCCAGCTTTAGCAGAACTAATTAGTTTTTCTTTTTGATTATGACTCCCTGTTCCACCTTGAGCTATTTGACCATTTTTTAAAGGAACTCCTCCAAAACATACAAATAGTTCTGTGTTTTCTTCGATTGAGTCCCAACTAGTACAGGTATCAAGAAAGGCTCTATAACTTCCAAGTATATGGGGAACCATTGCTTCTGCCGCTGCAAAACTATAAGTAAACTTTGATTTTGTGTAGCCACCAATGCAATTTAAAAAACGATGTAGTTGGCTTTGAGCGTGGTGAAATCTTCCAGCACTAGCCCAGCCGTAAGATCCACCAAATATTGAGGAATTACCAAAGTTCTCTCTTACTCTATTTAATTCTTTGGCTACTATATTTTCAGCATCATCCCAAGATACAGCCACAAAAGGATCTATCCCTCTTAAGTTATTATTTGTTCCTGGTCCATTATCAATCCAACTTTTTCTTATCATAGGCTTATCAATACGCGTTTGATTATCGTGGATGTCTACAATACCTGGGCCTATTGGTGATGGATCTTTATCATTTTCCCATCCTATTAATTCTGTGACTTTCCCATTATTTACTTTTGCTCTATAAGTTCCCCAATGCGAACTAGTTAAGGGAAGATTTTTCTTAAAACCCATTAGGATTTATCTAATCCAAGGGCTTGTCTTTGTTTCTTAGTCCAGGCGTGGGTTATCCTATCGATGATAATAGCTAGAAGAACGATAGCTAAACCAGCTGATAAACCTCTTCCTGTATCTGATCTTTGAAGTGCATTAAATACTTGGAGTCCTAGACCTTTTCCTCCAATCAATGGCGTAACAATTTGCATTGCAAAAGCCATTATTACAGTTTGATTAAAACCCATAACGAGACTGGGAACAGCTAGTGGAAATTTTACTTTATTTAAAGTTTGAATTCCTGTCCCTCCAAAAGATTTAGATACCTCTGAATAGCTCCCTGAAACTTGTGACAAACCAAGAGCTGTTAATCTTATTATTGGTGGCACAGAATATATAACTGTTGCAATAACAGCAGATACTATATTTCCTCCAAAAAACATTAAAACAGGAATTAAATAGCAAAAATAAGGTAAAGTTTGCATTGCATCTAAAACAACATTTTGGATATCTCTGTACCATTTATTGTAGGATGCTATTACTCCAAGTGGTACTCCTATTACAAAACATATTAAAACTGAAACTAGTACTGACGATAGCGTAATCATTGAATGCACCCACATACCTGTAGCTCCAATAAAGGCTAATAATATTGCGGTAATGGTGGCAAACTTTATTCCAACTGTCACATATCCTATAAGTATAAAAACAATCATTGTATACCACCAAGGTATCTGAGTAAGAAATAAATTTAATGGGTTTAGCAAATATAAGTAAACAAAATACTTCATGCCTTTTGCAAATGATATAAAACCAGGATCAAGAGTCATTGCCTTGACAGTATCTTCTATTGGTTTTTGAATATCTATTGTCCAAGTTTCTGGAAAAGTTCCTATACTATAAATGTATGCATCAAAAATATAAATAAAGATAAAAATTAAGAATGATGAAAATAAAAAATATCGTTGATTTATAAAATTTTTAACTGAACCTTTTTGAGACTTATTAAAAAAAGAAATAAAGCTAGCTATTAAACTAGCAAAAACATTAACAATAGTTGTAAAAAATATATTTATGAGCATTACAGATATTCTCAAAGGTAATTCAATTAAGTTTGCTACAGGGTTTCTGTGTAGATTTTGCGGTAATAAGTAAAATTTTTTTACATCATCTGGTAAGGTTTCTTTTTCTTTACTAATTGCACTACTTATTCTATCAAACATTATTGCCATAAATAAAATACACAAGCCCCCTTCCATTGCCCAACCAACATCTAATTTTCTAATTGCTTGCCATACTTGACCACCTAAACCTTCAGCACCAATAAAAGTTGCAAGAACAACTAGAGCTAATGCCATCATAATTGTTTGATTTACACCCATCATGATACTTGGTAAGGCCATTGGAATTTTAATTTTAAATAAAAGCTGAAATTTATTAGATCCAAAAGATTCAGCTGACTCTATTGTTTCTTTAGATACTTGTCTTATTCCTAAATTTGTTAATCTAATAATTGGAGGCATAGCATAAATTAATGTAGCAAGTATTGCTGGAGCACCACCAATTCCAAAAAAGAACATTGCAGGGAATAAATATACAAATGCAGGCATGACTTGCATGGTGTCTAAAATAGGTTTTAGAAAATTTTCAAATCTATCACTTTGAGAACTCAGTATTCCTAAGATAACTCCAAAAATTACAGATAAAATTACTGATAAGCCCATTAATGCTAATGTTTGCATTGAGACCTCCCACATGTCCACAGCGCCCCAGAAATAAACTGTAAACATACAAAATAGAGCTAGTTTAATACCACCATATGCTAAAGCTGGAAGAGCCATTAAGGACATTATTAAAATCCATGGAGACTCAACAAAGAAATTTTCCAATGCCATGTAACCAGCTTGTAAAAAAGAGGCAAATAATCTCGTTATCCATCTATAGTTATCTTTTAAATAATCCTCACCAGCATTTATCCATGCGGTAAATTTAAATTCATCAGTAATTGATTTAGGAAATACAGTAGGATCCTCATTAATAATCGACAGATAATATGCTACTGCACCAATGATAAAAATACTTATGTAAAAAATTATATTTTTATTTAATTTATTTTTATTAGCTATATTTTGATCTAAAGACATATTTAATTATATTTATTCAATTATATAAGAATTTATAAAAATAATTTTATTTTAATAGTATTAATTCACAATTATAATAGCTTTATACCTGAATAATATGGATAAAATTATTTGTTCAAATATATGGAAAATTTTTGGCAATGATGAAAAAAGAATTTTAGACAATTTAGATCCAAATTTAAGTAGAGACGAAGTCCAAGAAAAAACTGGACATGTAGTAGCTGTAAAAGATGTCAGCTTTTCTATTCAAAAAGGTGAAACATTTGTTGTAATGGGATTATCAGGTAGTGGAAAATCAACTTTAGTAAGATGTTTAACTAGATTAATTGAACCTACATCTGGATCAGTAATTATTGATGATATTGACATTACAAAAATAAATAGAAATAGCCTTCTTGAACTTAGAAGAAATAAAATGAGTATGGTATTTCAACACTTTGGACTTTTTCCACATCGTACAGTTCTTGAAAATATCTCTTATGGTTTAGAAATTAGGGGAGAAAAAAAACAAGAAAGATTAGACAAGGCTACAGAGTCTTTAAATCTTGTTGGTTTAAAAGGTTGGCATAATAATTATCCAAGAGAGCTATCAGGTGGAATGCAACAAAGAGTTGGTTTAGCACGTGCAATGGCAGTTGAGCCAGAAATCTTAATATTTGATGAGCCATTTTCTGCTTTAGACCCATTGATTAGAAGAGAAATGCAAGACGAACTCTTAGACATTCAAAAAAAATTACAGCGAACTATGGTTTTTATTACTCATGATTTTTTAGAGGCAATAAAAATGGGAGATCATATTGCCATTATGAAAGATGGTGAGATTTCTCAAGTTGGAACACCTGAAGAAATTGTGGCAAATCCGGTTGATAAATACGTTAAAGATTTTTGTGAAGATGTTCCTAAATATAAAGTATTAAGCGCAGGAAAAGTTATGCGTAAACAATGTTCTGATGAGTCAAAAAAATTATTTTCTGATAAAACAAAATGCATAGATGAAAATGCTAAAATTGAGACATTAATTGACCAGATATGTGAAGATGATACGGCCTACCCTATAATAAATTCGCAATCTGGAGAGTTAGTTGGAGAAATTGATCGAACCATTGTTATGAAGTCTATGAAATCTAAATGATCTTATCATTTAGTTTGGTTTATTAATTTTTTTATTTTTATCTCTCCAAATAATAATCATTCCTGCAAAAACTATTAATAAAACTCCAGGAAAAAGTTGATCAAAAGGTGCTTCACCAAAAAATATCCATGCTAGAATAAAAGATGAGGGTATTGCTAAATATTCAAAAACTGCGATTTTACTAGCTGCTATTAACCTATAAGAGTAAATAAATAGAATTGCAGCTGTTCCTCCAAAAATACCAATTAATGATAAAATTAAAAAGTCAGTATTGCTCTCAATATATGTATGACCAGTTGTAAAAAAAATAAATATTAATGAACCAAGAAAAGATGAAAAGAGAGAGTAGAATTGAATTTTTCCTGTAGAAAAATTATCTGGTATAAATTTTAGTACTATCACTTGGACGGCCCATAAGAAAGCAACTAGTATTGGTAAAATAGAATAATAAGAAAAAATACTACTATTAGGTTTCATAATCATTACAACTCCAACAAAGCCAATTATAACAGCTGACCATCTATATATACCCACTCTGTCTCCTAAAAAGAAGATTGATAAAATTACTATAAAAAATGTAGAGGAAAAAGTTAGTGTAGATGCTGTAGCAAATTCCATATTATTTATTGCAATGTAATACAAGATATTAATAGCCAAAAAACAAGAACCTCTGATAAAACAAAATAAAATAAATTTTTTATTTAAATTTTTAAAAAGGTCTGAGCTTTCTTTATTATAAATTAGTAAAAGTATTAGGGGGATTATCGCAAAAGTATTTCTAAAAAGAGCTAGTTGAATTGTAGAATACTCACCTCCTAAATATTTTACAATCAATCCATGTATATCTATGAATATAACTCCAATAACCATAGCAGAGATTGCAAGAAATGTATTTTTTTGATTATAAATAAAATTAATCATTTCATATAACTATTAACTTGTTATAAACTTTATTATTCTAAATGAAAAACTTTAAACTAAACGAAAAAGATATCCTCTCTAACCAAGACTGGACTTTTCCGACAACCACATATTACGGACCAGGAAGATTTAATGAAATTGCAAAATTTTGTGAGGAATTTGATATTAAAAATCCTCTTATTGTAACAGATAGTGGCAGCAAGGATCTTCCTTTTATTAAGAAGTTAATAGCATTATTATCTAAAAATAATATTAAATCAGATTTATTTTATAATATATCGCCTAACCCACGAGATGATGAGATATCAAAAGGATGTGACCAGTTTAAAAATGGAAGTCACGACTCAATCATAGCTATTGGTGGTGGGAGTGCTATGGATGGTGGTAAGTCTATATGTTTAACTGTTAATAGTGAAACCCCATTATGGGATTTTGAGTTTGAACAACCAGTGCCAAAAATAACAAAAGAAAATGCATTTCCAAAAATAATAACTGTCCCAACAACTGCAGGAACCGGGGCTGAAACAGAAATAACAGCAATGGTTACACATTTAGAAAAAGGAATGAAATTTTGCATCTGGCATCCAGATGTAAGACCTATATTCACACTAGTAGATCCTGAGTTAACATTAGAATTACCTCCAAAATTAACAGCGTGGACAGGTGTCGATGCTCTTGTACATAGTATCGAGGGATACTGTGTGCCAGGTTTTCATCCACTTTGTGATGGAGCTGCTTTGGAAAGTCTTAATTTAATTTCAAAATCTCTTGTTTTAGCTGTAGAAGAACCAAATAATTTGTTGGCAAGAGGTGCAATGATCATAGGATCATATTTGGGAGGAATATCCTTTTTAAAGGGATTAGGTAATGTTCATTCAATATCCCACATGGTTGGAGCAGAATTTAATACTCATCATGGTTTAACGAATGCTATTGTTTTACCACCTGTTCTTCATTTCAATTTACCAGGTATGGATGAAAAAGTTCAAAGAATGTCAGAAGCTATGCAATTTGAAAATCATACAGTAAATGAATTTACTCAAAATATTGAATTGTTACTTGATAGATTAAATATCCCTAAAAGTTTAAGTGAAATTAATGTTCCTGAAGACTGTGCTGAAAGGATTGCAAAAAAAGCTATGCAGGATCAAGCCTATGCAACAAATCCAAAAGAAGCATCATTGTTGCAAATGAAAGACATTGTTA
Organism: uncultured Alphaproteobacteria bacterium; assembly: GCA_902542505.1. Classification (GTDB taxonomy): domain Bacteria; phylum Pseudomonadota; class Alphaproteobacteria; order HIMB59; family HIMB59; genus HIMB59. Next base: position 27,094 of record CACBUI010000009.1, read on the forward strand.
CTCAAAGTATAAAACAAGCTCGCTAAGCCTATATGCTTGAGGATCAATCTGTTGAAGAAATAATACACAATATAAATCAGCGACAAATATCTATTAAAGAGGTAATGGAATACTATTTGGATAGAATTGAAAAATTTAATCCAGATTTAAATGCAATAGTACTTCTCAAGGATAGAGGGGATCTTATTAAAGAAGCTATATATAAAGATAATTCAACTCAATCTGAGAAGACTTTAGATGGAATCCCCATAGCTATTAAAGATTTAAGTGATGTAGTTGGCATTAAAACAACATATGGCTATCCTGGAACAAAAGATTATTTTCCCAAAAAAAATTCATTGTTTGTTGAACGTCTTATTAAAAGCGGAGCTATTATAATTGGAAAGACTAACACAGCAGAATTAGGTGTTGGTGGACATACAATAAACAGATTGTTTGGCCCAACTTCTAATTATTATGATAATACAAAATCTGCAGCAGGATCAAGTGGAGGAGCCAGTACTGCTGTAGCAGCAGGACTAATACCATTTGCAGACGGCACTGATCAAATGGGATCATGCAGAGGACCAGCAGCATATGCAAATATTTATGGATACAGACCTACACCTGGCTTAATTTC
>CACBUI010000010.1 GCA_902542505.1 uncultured Alphaproteobacteria bacterium
AGAGAACGTACCTTTTTTAACATCGACACTTATTGCCTATCTTAAATCCATGGAGGGTGTTTTGAAAAAAGAAAAAATATTGCAAGACTCATTGAATAAGAAATTATTTTATGAGAGTCGTATTCAAGAATTACAAAATGAAAATAATCATTTAAAATCTGACATTGAGCAAATTTTCAAAAAACTAAATGATAATATGATCATTGAATAAAAAACAAATTCGAAAACATCACCTGGAACTAAGAATGCAACTAAGCACTTCGGATTTAAATATTCTTTCTAATAAAATAAATTCAAAAATAATAAATTTAATTGAAAAAATTCATCCAAATAGCTCTGTTGGCCTATTTTATCCATATAAAAATGAGGTTGATGTATTGAGAATTTCTAATGATTTAATTAATAAAAATATAAAATGTTCACTTCCGAAAGTAATATCAAAAGGATCCTCTTTAAAGTATTTAGAATACAACCCTCATAGTCCAAATTTAAAAAAAGGTTTTGGCGGTATCATGGAACCCAAGGGTGAAAAGACATTAGATCCTGATATAATTATAGCATCATGTTCTGCATTTAACGAACAAGGTTTTAGAGTAGGCTATGGAGGTGGTTTTTTTGACAGAACTATTGAAGAATTGAGAAATAAAGGAAATTTAAAAACTATTTTAGCTGCTTTTGAAATACAAAAAACCAACTACAATTTTCAGGAGAGTTTTGACCAAAAAGTAGATTACATTTGTTCAGAACAAAAAATCTATTCTTTATGAATTTTTTGGTTATAGGAGATGTTGTCGGAAGATCAGGTAGAACAGCACTTAAAGAAAATTTAAAAAAAATTCAAGATCAATTTAATATCAGCTTTACAATAATTAATGCAGAAAATTCTGCTGGTGGTTATGGACTTACAGGAAAAATATACGAAGAGCTTATAAGTTGGGGAGCTAATGCTATCACTTTAGGAAATCATGCTTGGAAACAAAAAGAGATAATAGAATATATGGATAAAAACCCAAATCATAATATTATCAGACCATTAAATTTCGAAGTTGGGTCTCCTGGCAGAGGGTTTAAAATTTTTACACATGAAAATGGCAAAAGAATATTGGTAAGCCAAGTTCATGGCCAAACATTTATTGACCTTCCCTTGAGTAATCCTTTTAATTCTATTGATACACAACTTTTATCTATTATTAATGATCATGATATAGATTATTCATTTTTAGAGGTTCATGCTGAAGTAACATCTGAAAAAAATGGTATAGCTCAAAATTATGATGGAAAATTTACAGCAATTTATGGGACCCATGTTCATATACCAACCTCAGACGCTAGGGTATTAGAAAAAGGCACTTGTTTTCAAACTGATATTGGCATGACAGGTGATTATAATTCTGTTATTGGTATGAAAAAAGAAAGTGCAATCAAAAGAATGAGAAGCGGATTAAATTCACATAGATTAGAACCCGCAGAGGGATTGGCCACTATTTCTGGGGCAGTTATAACTACAAATGAGGGAGACGAAAATTCAATTCAATCTATTCAAATAGGTGGTGTTTTGGATAGTAATTTATTATCTTAGCTCATGGCAGGACATTCCAAATTTAAGAATATTCAATATCGTAAAGGTGCTCAGGATAAAAAAAGAGCAAAACAATTTGCAAAAATAGGAAGAGAAATACAAATAGCCGTTAAGATTGGAGGAGCTGACCCAGAGTCTAATCCTAGATTGAGACTAGCAATGACAAATGCTCGAAGTGTAAATATGCCAAAGGATAATGTAGATAGGGCTATTAATAAAAATAATACTGATGCTTCTGATTATTCAGAAGTCCGTTATGAAGGGTATGGTCCATTTGGAACAGCTTTTATAGTTGAGGCCTTAACAGATAATAAAAATAGAACAGCTTCAGAAATTAGATCTATTTTTTCAAAGAATGGTGGGAATTTAGGGGAGACAGGAAGTGTTAGCTTTAATTTTAATAAAGTAGGGGAAATACAAATAAAAAAAGAAATAAATGATAGTGCACTGGAAGATTTACTTGACCATGGTTTAGAGGATTACAATACAGAGGATGATGTAACATACCTTTATTCCTCTTTTGAGGTATTAGCATCTTTTGAGAAAATACTAGTAGATAAAAAATATGATATTGAAAGTGCAAATATTATTTGGAAACCAAATTTAACTGTAAAAATAGAAAAAAAGGAAGAGCTTGATAAGCTTATTAAATTAAATGAAGAGTTAGAAGATAACGATGATGTTCAAAATTGTTTTTCAAATCTTGATTTTGATAGTGAATTATTAGAGGTTAATAATGCCTGATAAAGCTTGGAAAAATAGGGAAAGACTTGTTGCAAAGTTTTTTGGAGGTATGAGAAATGCCCTTAGTGGTATCAATTCAAAAGTTACTCATTCAGATGTAATTCATGATAGTTTATTTATTGAGTGTAAATTAAGAGCTAAACACACAGCTATTAAGTTATGGGATGATACAAAATCTTTAGCAGACAAGGAAAAAAAGACCCCTGTCATTGCATTATGTGAAAAAAATAGACCTGGTTTTTGGATAATGTTACATTCAGATGACTTTGAAAAAGTCTCAAAAGAACTTAAAAATAAAAAGATAATTGATGAAGAATAATTCATGGAAGAAGTAGTTAACTTAGCATCCCTTGAAGGTTCAGTAGATTTCTCAATGATGGGAATGTTTCTAAAATCTGACTGGGTTGTAAAATTTGTAATCATATTATTAGTGATTTTTTCAATTCAATCTTGGAAGACAATCATACAAAAAATTTTGTTAATAAATAAACTCAAGAAAATATCAAAAAAATTTGAAAACCATTTTTGGTCTGGCGTGTCTTTAGATGAGCTTTACAAACAAATTGACGAATTCGATCAAGAAAGTTTCTCCAATATATTTAGAAATATTATGAATGAATATGAAAAATCTCGAATTCAAAAAAATAAGATCGATTCAGCTTTCATTCAAAGACTTTATACATCCCTTGATTTAAGTATTGCTGTTGAAGATACAAATTTAAATAAAGGATTGTCTTTTTTAGCTTCTTCGGGATCTGTAGCGCCTTTTATAGGATTATTTGGCACAGTTTGGGGAATTATGAATAGTTTTCAAGCAATAGCAATTGCTCAAAATACTAATCTCGCTGTAGTAGCACCAGGTATTGCAGAAGCTTTATTTGTAACTGCTTTAGGCCTTTTCGTTGCCATTCCTTCAACTGCTTACTACAACCACATAACTTCAAAAATTGATAACTACTTGTCAGAGGCTGAGAGTTTTGGGAAAGATTTAGTAAATATAATTTCACGACAAGTTAAATAAATATATGAGAAAAAAACATCGACCTGTTTCAAATATAAATGTGACACCCATGGTTGATGTTATGTTGGTTTTACTTATTGTATTTATGGTCACCGCTCCCCTTCTAACAGTGGGTGTTCCTGTTAACTTGCCAAAAGTTGAGGCAAATTCTTTAGATGCACAAAAGGAACCTCTTGAAATCTCAATAAATGAGAATAATGAAATTTTCTTAGGTGAGGAACTAATAGCTTTTGATGAGTTAATTATAAAAGTTAAAACTATCGCAGGTTCTAATAATGACATAAGGATTTTTTTAAGAGCTGATACCACAATTAACTATGGAGAAGTGATGAAGGTTCTTGGTGCTCTCAACACATCTGGTTTTTTAAAAATTGCTCTTGTAACGAAAAAACCAAGTTAAGTGTCAACTATTTCAATATTTAATCCTTTTAGAAATTTAATCTTATTCATTGAAAATATCAGTTATAAAAAAAGTGATTTTTATTTCCAAATATTTTCTTTTCTACTACATCTATTAATTTTGATACCGATGATAAATTTTACATTTGAAAAAAAAATTAGCGATATTCCAATGATATTACCAGTAGAAATGTTCATTATAGAAGAAGAGACAGCCGCACCTGAATTTGTTGAGGAGATAAATGAAATTGTTCCAACATTCCAAGAAGAGTCTCCAAAGCAGAGTGAAACTGAGGCTATTGAACCGGAGTTAAAAAAAATAACGTCTCAGGAGTCAAATGATCCAATAATTCAGGATAACAATGAAGAAGTTTTAATCGATAACTCTGGAAACGAAACAAACGAATTTATAATAGATGAGAAAGTAAAACCTGAAATTAAAAAACCAGAAGAGGAGACACCTCCGCCGATTGAAAATGATTTTGAGATTGAATTAAAACAAAAACCTGAACCTAAAGAAATGCCTGAGCCTAAAAAGGATATTGAGATTGTCATTAAGAAAAAACCTGTAAAGAAAACTTTTAACGTTAGTACTGTTCTGAAAGATTTAGAAAATCAAGATAAAGAATTTAAAAAAGAACAGGAGGCATCTGAAGTCAAACAAGAAGAGGTTTTCACAGAAAAAGTTGGACCAACAATGACTATTTCAGAAATTGATTTATTAAGGCAACAATTACATGGCTGTTTAAACCTTAATGTTGGTGTCGCTAATTTAAAAGAAATAAAACCTGTCATTTACATTGAAGTTAATCCTGATCGAACTGTAAAAAGTTCTAAAGTAGTCAATAAAGAAAATTTAAATGATCCATCATTTAGAACTGCCGCTGAAGCTGCAATGAGAGCAGTAAATAATCCAGATTGTAGCCCTCTTTTATTACCTGTAGATAAATATGAACAGTGGAAAGAAATTAACTTTACTTTTGATTTCAGCTGGATGTTTGATTAATTAAAATTTAAGATATAAATTGCTTAATCTGTTAGAAATATTTTTATGATAAAAAAAATCCTAATAATTTTGTTTTTTTCACTTAATGCAAACTCTGCATTAGAGGTAACTATTGCTCAAGGAAAAGTTGAACCCACTCCCATAGCTATAACTCAAATTTTTGGAGCAGACTCAGATACAGCTAGATACGGAAACACACTTAGACAAATTATTTCTAATAATCTTACAAATTCCGGACTTTTTTACACTGTGAATGAAGATCTTTATATTCAATCTGACAATTTAGTTGAAAAAGTTCCACGATTTGAAGACTGGAAATTAGTTAAAGCACAGTTTTTATTAAGTGCAGATGTAAGTAAAACTGATAAAGGTATCAGACTTCGTATGAGGCTTTATGATGTCTTTAATGCAAAAGAGATAGAAAAGTTACAATTAACAATACCTGATGAAGATTTAATAAGAAGAGTAGGTCATACAGTAAGCGACATTGTTTACGAAAGGATTACTGGTGAAACAGGTTACTTTGATACAAGAATTGTTTATGTTTCTGAAATTGGCCCGCTAGACCAAAGAGTAAAAAGATTAGCAATAATGGATCAAGATGGACATTTAGATAGTCATCAATTTTTAACAGATGGAAAAAATTTGGTGTTAACTCCACGCTTTGCACCAAATAAACAATTAATAACGTATATGGAATACAAAAATAATCTTCCAAGAGTTTATATTTACAATCTTAAAACAGGTGAAAGAGAAATTGTTGGAGATTTTCCTGGAATGACTTTTGCTCCAAGATTTTCACCGGATAGCCAAAGTGTAGTAATGTCTTTTTCAGATCCTAACAATGCAGCAAATTCAGAAATATATTTAATGGATTTAAACACCCGATCTCGATCAAGATTAACAAATGACTCTGGAATTGATACATCACCATCTTTTTCTCCTGATGGAGAAAAAATTGTTTTTAATTCTGATCGTGGTGGGAGCCCTCAGTTATTCACCATGGATAAGAATGGAAATAACATTAAAAGAATTTCAAAAGGTAGAGGTGTGTACGGAAACCCAGTTTGGTCTCCAAGAGGTGACTTGATTGCTTTTACAAAGTTAACTCAGGGCAATTTTCATATAGGTGTTATGGATGTAAATGGAAATAATGAAAGGGTTATTGTTAGAGATTTTGCTTTGGAGTCTCCTGCTTGGTCACCAAATGGTAGATATTTAATATTTCATAGACAAAAAAGGTCAAATCTTGATGGCACTGGTGGGGAAGTAACTATACATTTTATAGATATTACTGGATACAATGAGAGGGTCATCCCAACTCCAAGGGATGGAAGCGACCCAGCTTGGTCACCTTTATTGTAAGAATTCATTAGAAATCAACAAAATATAGAGAAAATTAAATAAGAATTGTCTTGATTTCCAAAAAATTCAGTGTTTATTTACCTAAACTATAGTAAGAATATATTTACGCGGAGATTTATAATGTTAAAAAAATTGTTTATGCTTATTGTTGCGGGTTTTTTCCTTGCTTCATGTGCTGCTACTAAGACTGAACAAGGTGGAGACACAGATGCAGCTTCAGCTAGTGCAAGTTCATCCACAGGGGGTGAAATTAAAGCTGGTACCCAAGAAGATCTGATTGTTAACGTGGGTGACAGAGTCTTCTTTGAGTTTGATAGTTCTGAACTCACTGTTGATGCGCAAGCAACACTTGATGCACAGGCAGCTTGGTTAATGCAATACCCTGACACTAACATAACTGTTGAAGGTCATGCAGATGAAAGGGGTACTCGTGAGTACAACTTAGCTTTAGGAGATAAAAGAGCATTTTCTGTCTATTCTTATCTTGCTCAGGCTGGAATTGATACTAATAGAATGGAATATGTGAGTTGGGGTAAAGAAAGACCCGAAGTAATTGGATCTGATGAAACTGCTTACAGTCAAAATAGACGCGGCGTAACCATAGTAAGTAATTAATTAAAATTTCATTAAGGTGCTCTTTTCATAAGAGCACCCTAAACTTTCATGAAAAAAATAAACAAAATTTTGGTTATTTTTTTTCTAGTCCTTTTCAATAACCAATCTAATTCTGAAAATCACAATCAAGTATCTGTAGAAATAGACAGAATAAAAAATGACATAATTGATCTTCAAAAGTTTGTTTATAAAAATGAAACATCGCTAGGTAATAATACTAACTCAAATGCAACAAATGATTTAGAAGAATTAAAAATATTAATCAATGAGATTTCAAAAAGTATCATTTCATTTGAAAAACAAATTTCAGATATTAAAGATGATGTAAAAAATCTATACTCCTTATATACATCAACTGGCTCTGACGAAAAAAAAATTATTAGTGCATCCGATCAATTAAACATTGAAGAAAGCTCCTCAAATATTGTAGAGAATTCAGAGGATGATCAATTATTAGGACAAATCAGTCTGTCTGATCTTGAAGGAGATGAAATAAAAAATATAGAAATACCTAATGAGGAGTCTGATGAGATAATTTCTTCATTAGGTCTTGAAAAAGAGGAATTAGATGAAATAGAGATAAAATCCATCTCAGAAGTAAATACCTCAATGCTTAATGATTTGGATAAGCTGATAGAAGAGAGAGAAATAGAGCTTAATAAGCCAATAATTGATGTTGAATTTGAGTTAAACAATGCAAAAACAAGCTTTGCAAGTTTTGATAATAAGTCTGCTATTGAAAGTTTGCTGTTGATAATTAATTCAAATACCGATCAAGATGAATATCTAGCTGAAGCTTATTATCTTCTTGGAAGAACTTATTTTATGGAGAATGAGATAATTGAAGCTGTAAAATATTTTGGAATAAGACACAGAGACTTCTCATCATTTCCAAAATTTAAATCTGAAAACTATTTTTGGCTAGGTAAGTCTCTTTTTAGTATTGGCGATCAAGAAAATGGTTGTTTAATCATGGAAGATATAATTTTTTCTGATACTTACATAGAAAACAAGGAGGTAATTGAGTCTGCAAAATTACTTCAAACCGAAAAAGATTGCGGATTAATTATTGATTAATGGTTTATCACTTTCTAGCGGTATAAAGAATTATCTTAAGAATAATATCAAAGATAATGAAAAAATTTTAATTCTGATTTCTTGTGGCTTAGATAGCACCGTTTTATTTGATTTAATAACAAAATCAAAATATTTCAAAAATGAAAACATTTATTATTTAATTTTCGATCACCAAAAAAGGTCTGAGGGAAAATATGAAATAAATCAATTCATTAAATTTTATAATCTTTCAAATAAAAATATTTTTTTAAAAAAAATAAATTCAGAAAACACACTAAAAGGATTTCAAGAAAAATCTAGATCAAATAGAATTAATTTTTTATACAATTTTTCTAAAAAAAGAAATTTAGAAAATGTATTTTTTGGTCATCATCTCGATGATCTTAATGAAACTTTTTTTATGAGAAGAATTCAACAGTCTAATATACTTGGATTATCAAACATTTTTTCTAAAAACTATAAGGACCTTAAATTCCATCGTCCATTAACAAAATATTCAAAAAAACTTATCAAAAACTATGCCAACAAAAAAAAACTAATTTGGTTTGAAGATAGAAGTAATTTAGAGTTAGATTATACCAGAAATAAAATAAGACACTTCTTATACTCTAATAAACTTTTTTCTAAAATTGATAAAGAGAGATTAAATTTTCTTAGAACGCCAAATATAAAATCATTGCATCAAAATTATTTTATAAGAAAACGAGATAAATTTTTTGAAATAGAAATAGAAAAATTCAGTAATTTGAATGAGCATCTAAAGTATTTGGTAATTCACTCATTTTATCATGAGCACAGATATTTATTGAAAAAACAAATTAGAGATGAAAATATTACAAACTTAATAGAATTATTAAAAACTCAGATTCGAGGTGGTAAAGAAAGATCAATATTTTCGGGGAAATTAGGTGTCTTTAATAAAAAAATATGTATAAATCTTACTTAGTACTTTAAACGTATGTAACACTAACTATATTAATATTATGAAAAATTTTTCTAAGAATATATTTGTTTGGATTATTATAAGCCTAATACTACTTGGTTTATTTAATGTTTTCAAAAATTCTCAAAGAGATTACTCATCCATTACCTATACTTATTCAACTCTTCTTGATAAAGCTAAAAATGGTGAGATAAAATCTGTTGAAATACAAGGAAATAATATTTTTGGTCAGACAATGGATGGTGTTGAATTTTCAACATATGCACCAAGAGATCCAAATTTAATAGAAACACTAAGTGATAACGAAGTCGCTATTAATGCAAAACCCGAGCAATCTGGCATGCACCCACTATTAAGTATATTTGTTTCTTGGTTCCCAATGTTGCTACTTATAGGTGTCTGGATATTTTTTATGCGTCAAATGCAGTCAGGCAAAGGAGGTGGCGCACTTGGTTTTGGAAGATCAAAAGCTAAATTATTGAACGAAAACAAACAAAGAGTAACTTTTAATGACGTTGCTGGAATTGATGAAGCTAAACAAGAATTGGAAGAGGTAGTTTCATTTTTAAAAGATCCTCATAAATTTCAAAGGTTGGGTGCCAAAATACCAAAAGGAGCTTTATTGGTTGGACCTCCTGGCACCGGTAAAACTCTTCTTGCAAGGGCAATAGCAGGTGAAGCTGGTGTTCCATTTTTCTCGATATCTGGCTCGGATTTTGTTGAAATGTTTGTTGGAGTTGGAGCAAGTAGAGTTAGAGACATGTTTGAACAAGGCAAGAAGAATGCACCATGTATTATTTTTATTGATGAGATTGATGCAGTTGGAAGACATAGAGGTGCTGGACTTGGTGGTGGAAACGATGAAAGAGAACAAACTTTAAATCAACTTTTGGTTGAAATGGATGGTTTTGAAGCTAATGAAGGTGTAATAATAGTTGCAGCAACTAATAGACCTGATGTTCTTGATCCTGCATTACTGAGACCCGGACGATTTGATAGACAAGTCGTGGTCCCCGCTCCTGACATCATTGGTAGAGATAAAATTCTAAAAGTTCATACTAGAAAAATAAAGATGGACAAATCAGTCAAAACAATTGCAATTGCAAGATCTACACCTGGATTCTCAGGGGCTGATCTCGCTAACATTGTGAATGAAGCTGCACTCATAGCTGCAAGAAAAAATAAAAAAATTGTAACTATGGATGATTTTGAAGATGCAAAAGACAAAGTCATGCTCGGTACTCAAAATAAATCTAAGATAATATCTGATGGTGAAAAGGAAGTAATTGCTTATCATGAAGCTGGTCACGCCTTAGCTAATCTACATTGTGAGCATGCAGATCCTATTTATAAATCATCAATTATCCCGACAGGTAGAGCATTAGGTTTTGTTATGAGTGTTCCAGAACAAGACAAAGTAATTCATCGCAAAGATGAGTATTTAGATAAACTAGTTATAACTGTTGCTGCGAGAATAGCTGAAGAACTGATATTTGGACCTGAAAAAATTGGTTCAGGGGCGGCCGGTGATATACAACAAGTAACTAACTTAGCAAGAGCTATGGTCACCCAAATGGGATATAGCGATAAATTAGGTAGGGTAAGATATACCGGTAACCAGGAAGAAGTTTTTTTAGGGCACTCAGTTACTCAATCCAAAAATATATCTGAAGAAACAGCAAGAATTATTGATAAAGAAGTTATTCGTCTTGTTGAGGATGCTGAGAGTAAGGCTAGAGATATATTAACTAATAATATTAATGATTTGCATACTATAGCTAAAGGTCTTTTGGAATATGAAACGTTAACTGGTGAAGAGATTAAAAATCTAATTAAGGGAATTAAACCTCAAAGGGATGATGATTTTTCATCTGATAGTTCTGATGATAGCTCTGACAATAAAAAAGAAACCTCAAAAAAAGGCCCTTTACCATCTTTTACAAAAGATCAAAATTTTCCTCTTCCAAATTAACTATAAGTTTAATACTACATACTTTCCATGAGATTATTTGGAACAGATGGAATTAGAGGTGAAGTTGGTAAATATCCTCTTAATGCTGAGAATGTTCTTAAACTAGCCAAAGCCTCATCACTAGTTTTAAGAAAGAAAAATTCAATTTCAAGAGTTGTTATAAATAAAGATACACGATTATCAGGATATATATTTGAACCAGCATTAACATCAGGTTTTATATCTATGGGAATAGATGTAATTTTAGTAGGTCCTTTACCGACACCTGCTTTAACAGTTCTAAGTAAATCTCTCAGAGCAGATTTTTCTGTAATGATTACCGCATCTCATAATCCTTATCAAGATAATGGATTAAAATTTTTTACTGGACAAGGCTTAAAGATTTCAGTTGATGAGGAGAATAAAATAGAGGATTTCTTTTATAACTATGATTTTGATAATTTTAAAATTAAACAATCTAAATACGGTAAAGCAATAAGATTAAAAAATGCCTTAGGTAGATATTCAGAGGCTCTAAAACAAAGTGCGGATAGAAATTTAAATTATAGTAAACTAAAAGTAGCTTTAGATTGTGCAAATGGAGCCTCATACAAAGTAGCCCCTGAAGTTTTATTTGAATTAGGATTAGATTTATACACTATTGGAAATAATCCAACAGGCACAAACATTAATCAAAATTGTGGTTCCTTGTTTCCTCTTAGAGCATCAAGCCTAGTCAAAAAAAAAAAATGTGATATTGGTATTTGTTTAGATGGTGATGGTGATAGAGTCACAATCATCGATGAAACGGGCAAGGTAATAAATGGAGAGGAAATTATTTTTATTCTTGCTAAATATTATCTTTCTAAAAAAAAAATTACAAAAGGTTCTGTAATTGTTACTAATGAAATTGCAAATCATGGTCTTGATATTTCTTTAAAAAAATTAGGATTAAATTTAAAAAGAGTAAAAGTAGGTGACAAAAATATTCTCAAAGAAATAATTGATAATAAATATTTTTTTGGTGGTGAGCCATCAGGTCATTTTATATTCAAAGATGATCTACTAATAGGTGATGGGATGGCCACAGCAATCAGATTATTAACTTATATACTTAGAGAAAATAAAAAGTTATCAACGTTGAGGAAAGGCATCGAATTACTTGATGTCATTAATATAAATCAAAGGATTGATCGTGAAAAATTTTTTTTATTCCAAGACAGTATTTATCAAGAACTTAACAAATTATGTAAAAATTTAGATATTTATTACAATATCCGTCCTTCGGGCACAGAACCACTATTAAGAGTGAACTTGCAATATGATAAAAGAAATATAAAAAGAAGTACTCTTAATAGATTAAAGACAAAAATTATAAAAGTAATTTCTAATGCTTGTTAACTCTTTTGACACAAAATATGGTACCACAGCTACTAAATATGAAAGTTTAGATAATTCTTTTATTAAAATTCTTAGTTCTAAAAAAAAATTTTACAGAATTTTTACATCTGTAGTTGAAAATCAATCTATAAAATCTCTTTCAGAGACTACACTTCGCTCAGACATAACAGGTCAAGTTATTAATACAATTTTAACACATGACTCAAATTCAAAGCACTTCTTGTATTATATGGGTGATGTATTTAAAAAAGATAAAATGAATAATAATATTAAGCAATTTAGGCAACATGGTGTTGAAATTATTAATTTACCTAAATATAAATCATTTAAAGAAGTATTATTGATATTAGAAAAAGTTTTAAGAAATATTTTAAAAAAAAATTACACTTATGTATTTACCGACCCAAAAATAAGTGAAAACGTAAATTACCTTTTAGAACGCAAAAACTACAAAAATAATATTTCAAAATTCGTTAATATTTTTAAAAAAAATATTCAATCCCCAATTGAATTAAATTTAGAAAAAGATTTTTTTTCTCAAGATTATCACCAAGATATTTTTTTTTATGTTTACTCAAATATATCAAAAAAAATTATTGCCCAAGGTGGTGGTTATCAATATAAAAAAAATACAAAAAAAGTTGAGGGTTTTGGTTTCTCTTGTAACGTTGATTACCTAACTGAATTAATTTAATGAATAAAGCAGTTATCGGACTTCAGTGGGGTGATGAGGGTAAAGGTAAAATAGTTGACTATCTTTCAGAAGATTATGACTTAGTTGTGAGGTATCAAGGTGGAAACAACGCTGGTCATACTGTTATTGTTGATGACAACACATATAAATTAAACCTTATACCTTCAGGTGTAATTAGAGGTAAAATTTGCTTTTTAGGTCAAGGTGTAGTTTTAGACCCTAATCATTTTTATAACGAATATAATCAAATTTCAAAAAAAATTAAAAATCCAAAGGTATTTTTATCCTCAAACATATCTCTAATATTAGATTATCATAAGCATCTTGATAGGATAAATGAGAGGATTTTAAACACTAAAAATAAAATTGGTACAACTTCAAAAGGTATAGGGCCTGCATATCAAGACAAAGTAGGAAGGAAAAGTATTAAACTACACGATTTAAAATCCAAAGAAGTTATTCAAGAGAAATTAAAGTCAATAAAAAAATTTTATGACCCTATTTTAGAAAGTTTCGATGAAAGCAAAATTAATATAGACCAAACAGTTCATGATTTATTTATTTTTTATGAATTAGTCAAAGAACTAATTATTGATAATTCTCTCGTAAAAAAAGAATTTAAAGATAAAAAAATATTATTTGAGGGTGCTCAAGGCGCATTACTTGATTTAGATCACGGATCATATCCTTTTGTGACATCATCAAATACTGTTTCATCAAATATTGTTATTGGTTCAGCTTTTCAAGTTGATTACCAAACTGTAGGTATTTTTAAAGCCTATGCCACTAGAGTTGGAAATGGACCATTCCCATCTGAATTATTTGATAATGTTGGCGAATATATTGCCGAAAAAGGTTTGGAGATTGGAACAGTAACTAAAAGAAAAAGAAGATGTGGCTGGCTTGATTTAGTATCTTTAAAATATAGTTGCGAAATTAATCAAGTTAAAGAACTTTGTATGACTAAAGCTGACGTATTAAATAACCTCTCTGAAATTAAAGTATGTAAAAGTTATAATAAAATGAAATATGATGAAGTTAATTTCAATGAAAGTAATATTTTGGAGTCATTATCTTTAGATGATAAAGACTTTGAGGTTTTCCCAAGCTGGGGAGAGATTAAAAATTTAAGTAATTTTGAAACTCTGCCCGAAAATTTAAAAAAATTTATATTATATATTGAAAATTATTTGAATATCCCAATCAAAATTATTTCACTTGGGCCTGAAAGAAGTCAGACAATCATAAGGTAATTTAAGATTTTGGTAAAAGATTTTGACTAGATATAATTTTAATTTCATCTTGAAGTTTTTTGATAGCCTTATTCTCAATCTGCCTAATTCGTTCTCTACTAATTGAATACTTCTGGCTTAAGTCCTCTAATGTTTTTGGCTCTTCATTTAGCCGTCTTGCAGTTAATATCTCAATCTCTCTAGGGTCAAGCTTTTTAACAGCTTGTTTGTAAAGAGCTTTTCTTTTTTTTAATTCATCAATTTGTTCTACTTTTGAGACAGTATCAATTGTTTCATCTTCTAATTGATCAATCCACTCTGATTCATTTTCATCATTTAAAGGGGTGTTTAAAGAAAAATCCTGATTAAATACCCTACCTTCCATTTGTTTTACTTCCTCTTCAGATACGCCAAGATCATTTGATATAGATTTAATTTGATCATTGGTTAAGTAACCCTCCTCATACTTTTTGAGTTGATTTCTAAGTCTTCGAAGATTAAAAAAAAGTTTTTTTTGTGCAGCTGTGGTACCTATTTTAACTAAAGACCAACTATGTAAGACATACTCTTGAATAGAGGCTCTTATCCACCATATAGCGTATGTTGCTAATCTAAAGCCTTTCTCAGGATCAAATTTTCTTATTGCTTGAATAAGACCCAAATTACCCTCAGAGATTAAATCAAAAAGTGGTAAACCATATCCTTTGTAACCCATTGCTATTTTTGCAACTAATCGTAAGTGACTAGTAACAAGTTTTTGAGCAGCTTTCGTATCCCCATTTTTAAGCCAGTCTATAGCAAGTCTTTTTTCTTCCTCATCTGTCAATATAGGGAACTGATTTATCTTTTTTAAATAAGGATAAACATCATTCTCTGAGGTTATTACGGGAAGTAAATTTTTATTTTCTATACTCATTGTAAATTAGTGTTTAAATCTTTCATGTCATTTGGTAAATCACAAGTAATTTTAATTTGTTTTTTTAAAATTGGATGACTAAATTCTATTCTATAGGAATGTAATGCTTGTCTTGGAAATAATAGAATTAAGTCTTTAAGCGAATTAGACATATTATTCAAACGAAATTTTTGCTCTTTGTTAAATTTATAATCTTTATCGCCAATTATTGGGAGACCTAAACTTAAAAGATGAACTCTAATTTGATGGGTTCTACCTGTTATTATCTCACAATTTAATAGACTTAACGATCCATGAAATGTCCTTACATTTGATACTTTAGTAATTGCGTTCTTACCAAATCTATCAGATATATTAAATTTTGTTCTTTGTACTTTATTTCTCGATATATTTTTATTAATTTCAATATTGCTTTTATTAAGTATACCATAAGTAAATGCAAGATAATTTTTTTTAATATTTCTATTCTTAAACATCTCTCTAAATTTATTTTTGGAAATATGATTTTTGGTAATTATAATTATACCGCTGGTATCTTTATCAAGACGGTGAACAATACCTTGTTTAAAATTTTCATCATCTTCAATTATAAACTGTTCTTTTAGACTTTCCTGTAAGTTTGGACTATCATCAGTTACATTTTTTTTATGTGTCAGTAGTCCAGAAGGTTTATTTAATATTGCTATATAATTGTCCTCGTATAATATTTCAATTTTAAAATCTTTATAGTTATATGATTTGTTCATAAAATGTTAAAAAAAAAACTTTTAATTAGTTTAGTTGTTGTACAAGGTTTATTAATAATTTTAGGAATAATAACAATTATTTTTGGAGTTTTCTATAAAATGAGTAGTAACAAAAATTCTTCAAAACAAATGAATAAAGATATTAATTTAAACGAAATATATTTAATTAATGAAAATGAATATCAACAAAAGTCCATAATTAATAATAAAGCAACTTTTCAAATTATTGATATTGAGTCAAATAAAGTTCTTAAAGAGGTAGTAATTGAAAAAAATTAAATTCATTGTCATTGCTGGATCATCTGGAGGGCATATTTTACCCGCAATAAAGTACATAAATAACCTTAGTGATATTAAAGAATCAAATCAAATTCTCTTTATAACAAATGAAACAGGTAAAAAATATTTAGATAATATTAAATGCAACAAAGTTAATAAACTTATAGTGAGCTCCAAAAATAAATTTTTTTATATTGTAAAGATATTTTTGAAGTTATCTTTACTTTTTATTTTTAATAGGAAAATAACTTTACTAGGTTTTGGTGGCTTTATTACAACTCCCGTGCTGATGATTTCAAAAATATTTAATATTTTATTTTTATCATCTAATAAAATATTTATTCATGAACAAAATTTTATTTATGGCCTAGCAAATAAAATAAATTATGTAATTGCAAGGAATGCTTTTATTTCATTTCCAAAAATTAATATGCGTAGTAAAGAAATATTTGTTGGTAATTTTTTTTTAGATAGATACAAACCAAGAGAAAAACTTGATGATACTTTTATAAATATTTTATTAATGGGTGGAAGCGCAGGCTCGTTAGATTTAAATATTAAAATGTTAGAGGAAATAAGGGTTTTAGAGAGAAAATATTTAGAAAAAATTAAATTTTTCATTCAAATACCAAGCTCTCATAAAGAAACTTTAAAAAAAAAATATAAAGATAATTTTTTTAATTATAACGTCTTACTGTTCTCTTTTAAAAATGACCTTAATTTTCGGGACTATGATTTTATATTATCTAGATCTGGCTCAGGCTCAATAAATGAAATCTTGTATTACACTAATAATGTTTATTTTATTCCTCATTTAATATCCAGAGATCAGCATCAAAAATATAATTTAAATTATTTTCTCTCTCACAACATGAGTTTAAAGAAATTTCTATTACCTTATAAAAAAAAGGTAATGAGTAAATTCTATTTTAACTCACTTATTAACCCTCATTCAATTGAAAAAATTATCTGTTATACAACAAGATGAAATTTTCAGAATTAACATCAACCAAAGTCCATATTATTGGAATTAATGGAATTGGTATGAGTGCCTTAGCAATTTATTTAAAACAAAATAATATTGATGTCACAGGAAGTGATATTACTTACAATGCAAATACTGTAAATCTAGAAAAATATAAAATCCCAGTTTATATTGGTCATAAAATCTCAAATATCAAAAATAGAGAGGTCATATTTTATTCTTCAGCTATAAAAAACAATCCAGAAATTAGAGAAGCAAAAAAAAAAAAGATACCTTGTTATAATAGATCCAAACTTTTACAGCTAATATGTAAAGACAAATTTACTATTGTTGTTTCAGGCTCACATGGAAAAACATCGACTACTTCTATTTTAGGACATTTGTTAGTCCTCGCAGGTCTCAACCCGACTATCATTTCAGGTGGTATTATGAATAATTTTGGACAAAATATTTATCTAACAAATAGTAATTACGTAGTCGTAGAAGCTGATGAGAGTGATGGAACAGTATTTAAGCTAAATCCAAAATATTTATTATTTTTAAATGTTGATAGAGAGCACATTGATTTTTATAAATCCTATTCTAATTTTAAATCGAGAATTAAAAATTATATTCTAAATCAGACAAAAAAAAATGTTAAAGTTTTTATAAATAATGATGATAATTTCCTTTCTTCATTAAAAAAATATTCTAATAACCTAAAAACTTTTGGTTCTAATATAAATGCAAACTACAGTTACAAATTAATCAAGCTTACCGATAAAAAATCTTTATTTCAAATATATAAAGGCAAAAAAATACTATCTAAGAACCTTTCTACTAATTTACTAGGCGAACATAATGTACAAAATTTAACCGCAGTATTGTCGATTATAGATGATTTAGGATATGGAATAAAAAAATCTCACTTATTAGATTTTAAAGGAACTAAAAGAAGAATGAATATTCTTGGTAAATTAAATAAAACTATATTTATTGATGATTATGCACATCATCCTACTGAAATAGAAAAATTAATTAGAATTTCTTCATTGTATAAAAAGAAAAATATTATTTTAATAATTGAACCTCATAGATACTCTAGATTAAATGATTTATATGACGAGTATTTGCGTGTATTAAGTAATACTAATAATTTGATTATTTTAAAAACTTATGAAGCAGGTGAAAATTACAAACGAGGTATGAAAAATTCTAAAAATTTGGTTAATGATCTGAACGTTTTATATAACCAAAAAACTAAATATATTGATAACTATCGAGATTTATTTTATTTATTAGATCAATTTTTATTAAAAAGTGAGAGTATAATTATTTCTGCTGGAGCAGGAGATATATCAAATCAAATTCGTTTATTTTATGACTCTAGAAAATAAAAATCTAATTACTAATTATTCATCAGCTAAATATTCCTGGCTAAAATCAGGTGGTAAAATTAGCCATCTTTATAAAATATATAACAAAATTGAATTAATTAATCTATTTAGTAGAAGTGATACTAAAACAAAATCACTATTAGTGATTGGTAATCTTTCAAATACATTAATTAAAGATGAGGGTTTTAATGGAATAGCAATTAAGCTTCTCGGAGATTTTACTAAAATTATAATTAATTCTGATCATATGCTAGTTGGTGCAGCTGTTTTAGATAATTACTTATCAAAATTTTGTTATCAAAATAGTATATCAGGGTATGAGTTCTTATTTACAATTCCAGGCTCAATTGGAGGAAATATATTTATGAATGCTGGTTGTTACGATCAGGAAATAAAAGATAAATTAATAAGTGTAATTTATTTTGATATTATTAGTAACAAGATCTTAGAAAAAGATATTGGGCAATTACAATTTGATTATCGAAAAGGTTTTCAACAAAAAAATACAATTATTTTATATGGAAAATTTAAAATTGCATTTGGAGATCAAAAGGAAATTAAAAAATTAATGCAAAAATACGAAGATATTAGAAATCGAACGCAACCCCAAAAAGTAAATTGTTGTGGAAGTATTTTCAAGAATCCAATAAACCATTGCGCTTGGAAGTTAATAAAGTCCTCTATTGATGAGAGTTTTTATAATGGTCCTATAAAATTATCTAAAACTCATTCAAATTTTTTTGAAAA
Source organism: uncultured Alphaproteobacteria bacterium (assembly GCA_902542505.1). Classification (GTDB taxonomy): domain Bacteria; phylum Pseudomonadota; class Alphaproteobacteria; order HIMB59; family HIMB59; genus HIMB59. Next base: position 19,077 of record CACBUI010000010.1, read on the forward strand.
CGATCCTAATATTAGTGCTAATAGCATAGATTTATTTATTTCTAAAATTCAGAAAAGAGTAAATGACAAACACAAAATTATTCTTGAAAGAGAATTAAGAATAATAGATTGAAACAAAACAATATTAAATTAATTAAAATTCTTGTAGTAGCAGGTGGATGGTCAGATGAAAGAGAGATATCCCTTTTGTCAGGAAAAAACGTTTATTCTTGTCTTAAAAAGAATAAATTTAACGTAAGCTTTTTTGATATAAAAAAAAACAATATAGATCAAATCTTACAATATAAGCCAGATATAATATTTAATTCTCTTCATGGGGAGTATGGAGAAGATGGAGGTTTAGGGTCATTTGCCCAGAAAAACAATATAGCCATAACTCACTCTAATAGTGTTTCATCCGCTTTATGTTTTAATAAACGTTTATTAAAAAATTATCTTAACAAAACTATTAATATCTTATCTCCTAAAGAGATAGTTGATAAAAAAAAATTGAATTTCCTTTAATATCCAAGCCAAATTGGGGAGGTTCGTCTAAAGGTATTAAATTTATAAAAAATAAAAATGAACTTAAAAAAATCATTCATGATAATTACATATTAATTGAAGAAATAATCCATGGAAAAGAATTAACAGTAACTGTTATAGAAAATTATAATCAAATTAAAGCTCTTGGTGTTACAGAAATTAAATTTGATAATGAACACTATGACTATAAAGCTAAATATACGAAAAATAAAAGTTTGCACTATCTACCAGCACGTATATCTAAAATTCAATATGACTTTTTGTTGAAAATATCAAAAAAAATATTTCGTGTTTGTAATTGTAAAGGAATTGCAAGGTTAGATTTTATTTTGAGTAACAAGAATAAAAAAATATATTTTTTAGAAATAAATACTCATCCAGGACTGACAAAATTATCGTTAGCCCCTGAACAGGCTAACTATCAAAGACTTTCTTATGTATATATTCTAAAGCAAATAATCAATTCATCTTTATGAAACTAAGATATAGAGAAGTTTCAATCTATAT